>CATLGX010000016.1 GCA_949948785.1 uncultured Christensenella sp.
GCGTTTTAAAATACGCAAAAAAGACTTAAATAAAGCGGTTGCTATTTTAAACGATTTGTGTTATAATTTCGAGGTAGGCGAAAGCTACGGCATCGGTCGGTTGGGCGCTTTTCTTCTTGCGAGGTCGGGCGTTATAATCGGCGCGGTCGCCGCCGCAATCGCTTTGAACATTTCTTATTCTCATATTTGGCGAATCGATATTTCGGGAAACTCCGTTTTGTCCGACGCCGCGGTTGAGCGTGTGTTGCGCGATTCGGGGTTTGTTTCGGGCGTTAGAAAATCAAAAGTCGACGTCGCGGCAGTGTGCGCCGCCGTCAACGGAATGGCGGGAGTGTCTGATGCCGGTGCTGAGATAATCGGTACGACATTGTTCGTTTACGTTCTCGAAGCGAAAGATTTTACCGTTCACGGCAAAGCTGAAGCGTACGAGTCCGCATACGACGCCACCGTTACGCGAATAGTCATGCGGAACGGCACTGCTCGTGTCAAGCGCGGCGACGTAGTAAAACGCGGCGACTTGCTTGCCGACGGCGACGTATATTCGACGGGCGGAGAGCTTTTGTACAGCGGCTTTTGCGATGCCGACGTTTACGGCGAAGTGTCGCTCGCTTTTTCCGCGGAGATAAGCGCCGTTGCAGTAGAATACAAGCGCACGGGGCGGTCGGACAGACAGACATGCTTTTCGGTTTTCGGATTTAAAATGTTTAAGCCGTCGTCGCCCTTCAAATCGTATGAAAGCGTAGTGCGGACGGCAAACTATGACGTGTTGCTTCCTCTTTACGTAACGACGTATGAGTTTTTCGAGACCAAGCCCGTCGAGGTAGAACGCGATATCGATGCGGCGGCGCGTGAGTTTGCGGCGGATAAAGCGAAAGAGCTGGAATTCGTCGGAGATTTCAAGACGTCGTATTCCGTCAAGGCGACCGAGCGCGGAACTTACAGAGTGAATCTGTTTCTCGGCGGCGAGGCTCTCATATCCAAGGGCGCGCCGCGCCGCGTCGAACCTCCGCCGACGGGCGATTGAGAATAGGATTTTTATTACGGAGAGAAAAACAGTTGAGAGATGTTTATAACGAAAGCGAACTGCGCGCCGTTTTCGGAGCGTACGACGCCAATCTCAAAACAATAGAAACGCTGTGCGACGTAAAAATACGCGTGTCGGACGGCGGTCTTGTCGTTTCTGGCGCAAATGCCGCGCTTGCGCGGCTTTTGCTGGACAAGCTGACAGATGCGGCGGCGCGCGGAGAAAATGTCGACCCTTCCGCGGTAAGACGATATTTCGACATGCTGTCGTGCGACCCGGAAAGCGTCGAGAATATCGTCGCAACGCCTATCTGCACAAACGCTTACGGTAAAAATATCTTTGCCAAAACGCGCAATCAAAAAGCGTTTGCCGACGCGGTAAAAAACAATCTTTTGACTTTTGCGATTGGTCCCGCGGGCACGGGTAAGACTTATCTTGCCGTAGCCATGGCGGCAGCCGCCGTCAAACGCGGCGAGGTCAGCCGTATAGTGCTGACGCGTCCCGCGATAGAGGCGGGCGAAAAACTCGGGTTCCTGCCCGGAGATTTGCAGATGAAAGTCGACCCGTATCTGCGCCCCTTATACGACGCGCTCGGCGAAATGCTCGGCGCGGACTACGGCAAACTTATCGAGCGCGGAACCGTCGAGGTCGCGCCGCTCGCATACATGCGCGGGCGAACTCTTACGCGCGCGTTTATGATACTCGACGAAGCGCAGAATACCACGCCCGAACAGATGAAAATGTTTTTGACGAGGTTCGGCGAGGGCAGTCGCGCGGTGGTAACGGGCGACGACACCCAAATCGACCTCAAAGGCGCGCCGTCGGGATTGGCGGATGCGGAAAGAGTGCTTAACGGAGTCGAGTCGATAGCGTTTGTGCGCTTGACGGGAAAGGACGTCGTGCGGCACGACCTCGTTCAAAGAATTGTCGCGGCTTACGACAGCAATGCGCCGCAAAGGAGAGCATATGGAAGTTTCGACGGACAAGCCGAATAAAATCAAAATAAACAGACCGCCCAAAAGCGCGTACTTTTTGCTTGTCGGCATTTTCGCGATTTCTTACGCCGTTATCTACATAGCGATTATATTGCGTGTGCATTTTCTATCCGGCGGAAGCGAAAACACCGCCATGAGCGAAACCGCGGCAAACCTTATATTCGCATTTGCGCTGTTGATGCTGCTTGTCGCGCTGTATTTGTATATAGCGTTTTCGCGTAACGAACTGCTGTTTACGCTTAAAGTGCCTGCCGCGCTGATGACTGTCTTTACGATAGTAATAACGGCTAATATTTTTGTCGCGTATCTCAATCCGTACGCGATGCTTGTATCTCTTACCGCGCTTCTTTTGTTGCCGTATACCAAGCGGCGCGACGCGTTCGCTTTTAACGTGTTCGCATGCTTGATTTCTTCGTTCACGCTAATCGACAACAAGACGAACATGTTTGCGGTTGTATCGTTTACCATTATTTCGGGCGCGTTGAGCGGCGCAATTTCCGTTTACGCTTTCCCGTCGTCTCTGACGCGTATGATGTCGGTGCTTCGCGCTTTCGTAACGGTAGTATCGGCGGTGGCGATGTATGCTGTATTTCTTTCGGTGTACTCGTTCGACGTGCGCCCGCTTCAAGAAAATTTCTTGTATATCGGTGTGTCGGCGGCGGCGCAAATGCTGCTTGCAATATTCATCGAGCCTATAATAGAGAGCGCGTTTAACATTACGACGGACTTTAAACTCGTAGAGCTAACCAATCACAAAGCGCCGCTTATTCACAGATTGATTGTGGAAGCTCCGGGTACGTTCAACCACAGTCTTGCCGTTGCCAATTTCGCCGAAATCTGCGCGAGCGCAATAGGCGAAAACCCGTTCTTTGCGCGCGCATGCGCTTACTACCATGACGTCGGCAAACTCAATAATGCGATGTATTTTACGGAAAATCAAGCGGGCTATAATCCTCACGACGAACTTTTGCCCGAGGTTTCCGCAGAAATAATACGTCAGCACACGGAAGACGGTTATGCGTTGTGTATGGAAAACCGCATTCCCGAAGAGATAGCGCGGGTAGCTATCGAGCATCACGGCACGCTTCCCATAACGTACTTTTACAATAAAGCCAAGTCTCTTACCGACAGCGAAGTCGATATGAACGAATACCGCTATCACGGCGATACTCCGCGCGGCAAGATTGCGGCGATAATCATGATATGCGATTCTGCGGAGGCCGCTATCCGCGCCATGGATAATCCTGACGGCGAAAGAGTGGATAAACTGCTCAAAAACATGATAGACGAAAGATTGCGGCTCGGTCAGTTCGATAACTGCGCAATAACGGTGCAGGAACTTAACGCCGTGCGTGCGGCAATCGTCGGCGCTTACGGCGGGCTGTTCCACAAGCGCATAAAATACGATAACGCGGCGAGGAAAGATTCCGCTCATGTTTAAACTTACAGGCGATGTTCGGGACGGTTTTTCGCGTCTCGCAAATATAGCTTACGATTTGCTCGACCTTAAAGGCAATGTTTCCGTCGACGTCGAGATAATCGACGATGAAAAAATGCGCGAGCTTAATTTTAATACGCGCGAAGTGGATTTCGCAACCGACGTTTTGAGCTTTCCCGCGCTCTCCGAGATAAAAGAATTCACGCAAAAAAACTATCCCGACGATTACGACGGCTTACAGCGTGCCGTGGTTTTGGGCGAAATCGCCATTAACGAGGACGCCGTGGCGCGCCAAGCCGAAGAGTACGGAACGGGCGAGCGCGAAATAAATTATTTGTTCGTGCACGGATTGTTGCATCTTTTGGGCTACGACCATATTGAAGAAAACGATAAAAAACAGATGCGCGCGCTCGAAGAACAAATACTCGCCGCGCAAGATAAGTCCGTAGTTGTTGCCGTCGTCGGCAGACCGAACGCGGGCAAATCGTCGCTTGTTAACGCGATAGTCGGCGAAAAGGTGTCAATCGTGTCTCCAAAGCCTCAGACGACGCGCGACAGGATTACGGGTATTTACACCGCAGGCAATAAGCAAATAGTGTTTCTCGATACGCCCGGAATGTTTAAGCCGCGCAGTAAGCTCGACGAGCACATGGATAAAAGCGTTAAAAGCTCGCTCGGCGGGGACGCTGACGTAGTTGTCGTCGTGCTCGACTGCACTAAGGGCATAACCGCGGACGACGTTAAATTTATAGAAGAACGGCTTAAATTCCGCGCGCCGCTGTACGTCGTAGTCAACAAGACCGACCTCAAAGGTTACGACGCGATTTATCCCATACTCGAAAAGCTCAACCCGTACATGTCGGGCAAGGACGGGCGTGTTGTGCGCGACGTTATTCCGACGAGCTGTCGGACGGGCAGGAATATAGACGTTCTCATTAACGCATTGAAAGCGGAGTGCAAGGAGGGCGGATTTTTGTTTCCTCCCGACGAGTACACCGACCGCCCCGTCAAGTTCATGATAGGCGAAATCGTCAGGGAAAAAGCGCTGTTGTTTTTGCAGGACGAAATTCCGCACGGCGTCGGCGTTGCCGTTATGAAAGTTGACGAGGGAAAATCGCCCGTTCACATCACCGCCGATGTTATAGTGGATAAGCAGTCGCATAAGCGCATTGTCATAGGCGACGACGCGGCTATGATAAAACGCATAGGAAGCTCCGCGCGCCGCGATATAGAAAACCTGCTCGGCGAACAGGTGTATCTCGAACTGTTCGTTAAGGTCAGACCGGGCTGGCGCGACAGACAGAATATCTTGCGCGACATCGGCTATTAGAACTCGCAGTTTATTTCGTTTGTTTCGACGTTAAAGTCCGAATTTGCCGACGGCATAATATTTTGCGCTCCGCGACATAATATCTCAAACGGAGGCGATTATGAAAAACGAAAAGCAAATGCTGTGGGAATTGTTCTGCGCGACGGGCGAGCCGACTTACTACTCCATGTATGTGCGTTGTAAGGAAAACGGGGAAACCGAAAACGCATCCGATTAAAACGCATAAGGATACGCATGATTGATTTTATCGATAACTGCATAGTGCTTTCCATACGGGATTACCGCGACGACGACAGACTTGCCGACATTCTCACCGCCGAGCACGGCGCGGCGGCGGTACTGTTCCGCGGAGTAAAAAAAGCCAAGGCAAAACTCAAACCGTTTGCTCAGGCGTTTGCCGTGTTCAATGCGCGTTTTACTTCGGCGCGCGGCTCGTTTTTAACTCCGGTAGACCCGTCGCTGATACAGGACGGATTCGGGTTGTGCTCGGACTTAAAGGCTTTTGCGGCGGCGTCGGTTTGCGCGGAAGCGACGGCGGCGGCGCTCGGCGACGACCAGCCGCATCCCGAAGTGTTTGTTGAGTTTTTGCGGTTTATCAAATCTGCTCAGTTTGACGGCGACCCGTATTATTCCGCGGCGACGTATATGTGTAATCTTTTGCGTCTGTCAGGTTTTTACCGTGAATACTCGTATTCCGATTCTCCCGTAACGCCCGTGCAAATGCTCGGGTACGCGCAAAAACGCGGTTACGGGAAAAGGGAAGAATGCGATATGTCCCGTCGCGCGTTAAAGTACATATGTTCGGAGTTTTCGCGCGACTTCGACGTGGGTCTTAAAAGCTCCCAATCAATAGATTTATATAAATAATCAAACGTCGATTTTTTCGAAAATCGGCGTTTTTGTCTGACCGTATTTCATGCTTGCGCACACCCGTATTTTCGCTTGCCAACATCTTTTTTCAAAAAAGATGCAGGAATCGCTTGCCTTTTATAATTATATTTGATAAAATATTCAGCGATATATTATACATCACAAGGAGAATCAATAATGGCACATAAGTACTGCTATCTGTTCACCGAGGGCAATGCGAAAATGCGAGAGCTTTTGGGCGGCAAGGGCGCAAACCTTGCGGAAATGACCAACATCGGTCTGCCCGTTCCTCAGGGCTTTACCATTTCCACCGAAGCGTGTACTCAATATTACGAAGACGGGCGTAAGATTAACCCCGATATTCAAAAAGAAATAATGACTTACATCGACAAGATGGAAAAAATCTGCGGCAAGAAGTTCGGCGACAAAGAGAATCCTCTTCTCGTTTCCGTAAGAAGCGGCGCCCGCGCGTCCATGCCCGGCATGATGGATACCATTTTGAATCTCGGTCTCAACGAGACTGTCGTAAACACTATTGCAAATAAATCGGGCAATCCCCGTTGGGCGTGGGACTGCTACCGCCGCTTTATACAGATGTTCTCCGACGTCGTAATGGAAGTGGGCAAAAAGTATTTTGAAAAGCTCATCGACGAGATGAAAGAAAAGAAGGGCGTAACGCAGGACGTAGAGCTTACCGCCGACGACCTCAAAGCGCTCGCTTTGCAGTTTAAAGCCGAGTACAAAAAACAGCTCGGCAAGGATTTCCCCGACGACCCGAAAGAACAGCTTTTCGAAGCGGTAAAAGCGGTTTTCCGTTCGTGGGACAACCCCCGTGCCAATATCTACCGCATGGACCACGACATTCCGTACAGCTGGGGCACTGCCGTCAACGTACAGATGATGGCGTTCGGCAACATGGGCGACAACTGCGGTACCGGCGTCGCGTTTACGCGTAACCCCGCTACGGGCGAAAAAGGTCTTATGGGCGAGTTCCTTACAAACGCACAGGGCGAGGACGTCGTTGCAGGCGTTCGTACGCCTATGCCCATTGCAAAAATGGCAGAGGTATTCCCCAAAGTTTACGAGCAGTTCCAAGAAGTTTGCAAGACGCTCGAAAATCACTATCGCGACATGCAGGATATGGAGTTCACCGTCGAAAACGAAAAGCTCTATATGCTTCAAACGCGTAACGGCAAGCGCACCGCCGCCGCCGCTATCAAGATTGCGTGCGACCTTATCGACGAAAAAATGATTTCCGAAAAGGAAGCGCTTATGCAAATAGACGCCAAGTCCCTCGACATGCTTCTCCATCCGCAGTTCGACCCCAACGAGCTTAAAAAGGCGGATAAGTCCAATGTCGTCGGCAAGGGCATAGCCGCGTCTCCCGGCGCCGCCGCGGGTCAAATCGTGTTTACCGCGGAAGACGCCGTAAAAGAAGGCAAACAGGGCAAAAAAGTCGTTCTCGTACGTCTCGAAACCAGCCCCGAGGACATAGAGGGCATGAAGTTTGCGCAAGGCATACTTACCGTTCGCGGCGGACAGACGTCGCACGCGGCAGTCGTTGCCCGCGGCATGGGAACATGCTGCGTGTCCGGTTGCGGCGATATTAAAATGGACGAAGAGAACAAAAAGTTCACGCTTGCGGGCAAGACGTTTAAAGAGGGCGATGTTCTGTCGCTCGACGGTTCGACGGGCAATATCTACGACTGCCTTATTCCCACCGTTCCCGCAGACCCCAATTCGGGCTACTTCGGCAGGATAATGGAGCTTGCCGACAAGTATAAGGCGCTCGGCGTCCGTACCAATGCGGACACGCCCAAAGACGCGAAGCAAGCCGCCGCATTCGGCGCGCAGGGCATAGGTCTTTGCCGCACCGAGCATATGTTCTTCGACCCCCAGCGTATCGGCGCATTCCGCGAAATGATTTGCTCCGACACCGTTGAGGAGCGCGAAGCGGCGCTCGCCAAAATCGAACCGATGCAGCAAGCCGACTTCGAAGGACTCATAGAAGCTCTCGAAGGTCAGCCCGTTACTATACGTTTCCTCGACCCGCCTCTGCACGAGTTTGTTCCGACCGACGAAGCGGACATCAAAGCGCTTGCAAAAGCGCAGGGCAAGACCGTTGCGCAAATCAAGCAGATAATATCCGATTTGCACGAGTTCAACCCGATGATGGGTCATCGCGGTTGCCGTCTTACCGTAACGTACCCCGAAATCGCCGTAATGCAGACCAAAGCAATCATAAAAGCGGCTGTCGCAGTACAAAAGCGCCATCCCGATTGGAAGGTCGTTCCCGAAATAATGATACCGCTTATCGGCGAAATCAAAGAGCTTGCTTTCGTCAAAAAGACGGTAGTCGAAACAGCCGATGCCGTCATCAAGGCGGCGGGTGTCAATCTCAAATACGAGGTCGGCACGATGATAGAGATACCCCGTGCGGCGCTCACTGCCGACGATATCGCAAAAGAAGCGGAGTTCTTCTGCTTCGGCACAAACGACCTTACGCAAATGACATTCGGGTTCAGCCGCGACGACGCGGGCAAGTTCCTTCCCAGCTACTATTCCAATAAGATTTACGAGTCCGACCCGTTCAGCAGACTTGACACCGTCGGCGTAGGCAAACTTATGGAAACAGCGGTCAAGCTCGGCAAAGGTCAGCGCAAAGAGCTTCACTGCGGCATCTGCGGCGAACACGGCGGCGACCCTTCGTCCATTGAGTTCTGCCACAACATCGGGCTTGATTACGTTTCCTGCTCGCCGTACCGCGTGCCCATCGCGCGTCTTGCGGCGGCACAAGCCAACATCAAGAACCCGCGTAAATAAGTTTTAAGTAAGCGCAAAACGGCGAGAGTTCCGACTTATGCCGTTTTTGCAATTACGATATATTTAAAGGAGCAGATTATGCAAACCAAAAAAACAGTTATTTCCGTTATTCTCGGCGTAGCAATGGTTGCCCTTGCAATTGCCACAGTAACAAGGCTTGTATCGGCGATGACGACGTTTACAGACACCGACGCGCTCGGCATGGAGTTTGACTATTATTACGTAGAACTCGCTGTATTCGGACTTTTGTGCGCGTTCGGTGGCATAGCATTACTGTTGCTGTTCGCGTTGATAAGAAAAAAGCGCAAGTTTGCTATTGTTTTAACATCGAGCATAGTGTTAGCTTTTGCGGTGATTTCCGTTGTAATATTGAGAGCGACGATTCCGAGCGGCTCTTACGGTAATATCGACCGCAGCAATTATGCGCAATACTCCGCATATTTGTCCACTTGCATAACGTTTATCATTTCGGCATTTTTTGTGTGTATATGCGGGGTTTTGCTCGATAAGGAAAATGCTGCCGCGCCCGCCGTCGCCGCGCCCGTTGATACCGCAAGCGCAAATGTCGTTGCACCTTCGCAGAGTTCCGCGTCTGCGGAGTCGGTCGCTCCGTCTGCGCCCGTTGAGTCCGACGACAAAAACTTGTTTTGTACGCAGTGCGGCACTGAAAACCGCCCGAATTCACGGTTTTGCACAAAGTGCGGACATGAGCTTAATTAACAAACTTTAAATATTAGATTAGTGTGTCTTTAATAAGCCGTTCGAACAGTGGTTCGAGCGGCTTTTTGAATTGAAAAGCATATTTAGGCGGCAGAAAATAATTTTTTAACAAAGTTTAAAAAGTGTATTGACACGCGTATGTTCTTGTGATATATTGTAGCAAACAGTGCATACGGTTTAATCGCATTGCCGTACGGGGGAAAGGCATATGAGAAAAAGATTAACGTTGTTATTGAGCATAGCCGTTACGGTTTTGGCGGGAGCGTGCGCGCTCGCTTGCGGAGACGGCAAAGCGGAAAAGCCCGCAACCGTTGCGCTTGCCGCTCCGATAATATCGATAAATGTGGATAGCGGCGAAGTTTCGTGGCAGCCGATAACGCACGCGACAGGTTACGAAGTATACATAGACGACGAGCTTGCCGCTACCGTCGCTGTCGTGAGTTATGTTCTCGAAATATCGGACGGCGGCGTTCATGCGATAAAGGTGCGCGCCGTTACGACCGAAAAAGGGTATAAAGCGTCCGCTTATTCGAATATCGTCAATTACGGCAAGACGACGGCAGGGGATACTCCGCTTTCCGTTCCGAATGCGGAATACGGAGACGGCGCGCTCGTATGGCAAGCCGTGCCGAACGCAGACAGTTATGAAGTGTACGTCGACGGCGTACTCTATGGGACGGTAACCGCATCGGAGTGCGATTTGACCGAACTTGCGGTAGGCGACCATAGCGCGTATGTAATCGCAAAGGCAAAAGCGTCGAGCGGATTTATAGATTCCGCGCCGAGCGATACGCTTACATTTACGGTGCACAAACACGCACTGGGACTATTTGCCGTTTCCGCTCCGAATATTACCGAATATTGGCTCGACGAGAAACGTACTGCGCTTGACTTGACTGGATTTTCCGCCGAAGTGCGCTATTCCAATGCCGAACCGGAGCCGATAACTCTCACCGCCGCGGATTCTGTTGCGGAAAGTTATAATCTTGCCGTCGCCGGCAGATACGAGGTGGAGTTTGAAAAAGACGGGCTTTTCGGGGCGGCGTTTCGCATTTACGTCAAGGAACGCACAAAAGACGACGTCGCCGATTGCGGCGAAGTCGTCAATCTTTGGTCGTATCCAAAGCCCGTCGAGGGTAAGGAAGCCGACGAAGTGGCGTGGAGCTACGACGGTGATACATATTCCGTTATGCCGAACGGGCTCGGCTTTACGCCGACTACGGCAATTAAGTCCGACGGCACCGCGGTTGATGTGATAGACGGCGCGGTGGCAAAGTCGGCGCTCGGCATGGGCGAAACTCTGTTGCGCCTTACGGACGGACGGAATTCGGCGTATGTCAACGTTGCGGTTGCGCGCGAAATATACACCGTCGGCGGAATGGCGTCGATTAAAAACGACTTAAACGGATATTACAGACTTACACGTGATATCGATTTTGCCGATAGGGCGTTTTCGCCGATAGGGAATGCGCCGCTCAATATTGCGTGGAACGATAAGCACGACAGCGTTACGGATATAAAAATCGACAGAAGCGGTATGGGCGATACCGAAGACGAGTATACGCGCGGAGTGCCGTTCACAGGCGTATTCGACGGGTGCGGATATGTTATTTCGGGCGTTAAAGTAAATCATGGCGGATATTCGTACGCGCTGCGTTACAAAGGGTTTGCGAAAGGTTTGTTCGGATATATCGGAAAGAGCGGTGAAGTGAGAAACGTCGTACTCCGCAACGTCAATGTCAACGGCATGGATAGGTCCGCGCTCGTAGCGGGCTGTAACGAAGGAATCATACGTAATATTACCGTCGAGGACAGTTGTCTCGTAAAGAATATTTATTGGAACGGCGCGATTATATGCGCATACGATTACGGCACGGTAAAGAACGTCGTATCGTTTGTAGAGAAAGGCAAACGTTCCGAAAGCGACGTGATTTTGCCGCTTCTTCGTAACGAGACCGCATATTCGGATAACAGCGGTATAAACGGCTATGTGCTCGACCGTTCGGACTTGACGTCGACTCTCGGCGCGGGGTGGACATACTTCGACGGTTACGGCACGGTATTCGCCGCGCCTACATATAAGTGCGTAGTTGCAAGCGACGGCGAAGCGCCGAACGGCGGCACGATTAGCGTGGATTTGCTTCTTGCGGACGCATCGCGCGCCGCAGACGCATATTTCCATCAGTGGGCTACCAGTCCGAGTGCGGCGGTGTCGGTCGTTGCGAGAGCGCGGCTGCAAGACAATATATTCCGCTATACTCTCAAACTTCCGGTACATACCGTCGGTTCGACGGTTAACGTCAAAGCTCGAATCACGAGCGACGGATTGGGATACTTTGCGAATATCCCGGTTAAAATTCTCGCCGCTACGGTGTCGAAAATAGCTGCGGCGACGGGCGTTAATGTCGAGACGGTTACGGGTTCCGCTATCAATACAGGTAAGGTGCCTATTGTAATAACTTATAGCGACGGTACGGTCGTAAACGGCAATCCCACGGGCTACATTTCCGAAACATACGACAGCGGAGTCGAAAAAACGCAGAACGTAACGTTTTACTATAAAGACGGCGATGCGTATCATTACGCCGTCGTACCCGTTACGCCCAAAACGCCCGTCGGCAGATATGTCAAAGAGATAACGGTTGTACAAAAGAAAAACGTCGACAAGATTATATACGGAACGGCAAATCCGACCGTTGATTTCGATAAATTTCTTACGTTTGCGTTCGTGTATTCCGATAATACGACGGAGACGGTAACTGCCGAAGATAAGGGCATTACGCACTCCGCGCTCTGTGCGGGCAAAAATACGGTAACTTTCGAGTACCGCGACGAGAACGACGTTCAGGCATTCGGATATATAGAACTCGATATTTGGTTTGCGGTGGCTTCCGCCGCGGAGTTTGCCGCTATTAACGACAAGCTCGACGGTTACTATACGCTTGCCGCCGATATAGACTTCGGCAACGCCGCGCCGAGCGTCGGCATAATGCCGATGAGCGGCAGTGAATTCGATATAAACGATTCCAACGGCAACAGCCGAGCGTTTGTCGGCAAGTTCGACGGTGCGGGACACACTATAAGCGGATTTAAGTCGGCATGGTCGACCGGATGGACGGAAGACAAATTCGGGCAGACGCTGTTCAACTATATCGGCGTCGGCGGCGAGGTGGGGAACTTCACGCTCGAAAACGCCGTAATCGGCGCGTGCAATTACGCGGCGTTTGTCGCCGGTTGCAACCGCGGCAAGATTTACGACGTAACCGTATCGGGCGGAACGCTGTTCGCCAACTACGGAGTGGCGGGCGCATTTGCAAGCTACAATTACGGCGAGATAACAAACTGTACGTGCGACGTTGCGCAGTATACTAAATTGGGTAACGCGTCGATAGACTTGTGCGCTACATATAAAAACTGCGGCACGGTAGACGGCTGCACTCCCGCAAAGAAGTCGGAGGTATTATAACGTGAGAGCGAAAATAACGAGAAGAGCTATGTTGTCGATTGTCATAGCGGTTGCCGTCGTTCTTGCAACGGCAACGGCGGCTGTAAGTGTTTTTGCCGCAGATGCGTGGCGCGCAAATGCAGTCGCCGCGGTAGGCTCTGCTTCGGTTCAAACGACTGACGGCGCGTTGTCGGAAAACAAAGACACCGCGTATTATGCCGATAACTTTGCGACGCTGCCGTCCGATTTCGAACCGGTTCGAGGTTCGGACACTGCAAATACGCGCACTGCGTTTTTCGACGGCGAAATGTTTATCTATCACGACAATACCGCAGGCAGCGCGTCGAATTATTACGGCGCGGCTTATGAAATAGCAAAGGGAAGAGACTGGGGCGATTTCGAGTTCGAAATGACGTTCCGTGCCGTGCATTGGGTCAATACGGGACGGTTTTTAGCCGTCATGTTCCATACTCGGCGTCAAGACGACAGGCTTGTCGGATATATGGTCAATTACCGTGTGAACGGTAATACTGCCGTGTCGGCGTTAAATAAAACTCCTGCCGCCAACGATATTCGCGTGCTCGACTCACACAAACCGTCGCTCGACGACAAGGGATTGCATACGCTCAAAATAAGGCTTGTCGGAACGGCTTGCGAGTACTATATCGACGACGCGCTCTGTTCCGCCTGGCAGACTACGGAAGAGGACGCGCATCTCGGCGGCGCGATAGAGCGAGGCGGGTTCGCGCTTATCGTAAATCAACAGCAAATAGCAGTATCGTCCGTAAGAATTTCGCCCGTAACGGAGCAAACGGAGAATCCGCCCATGACGGAAGACAATCTCGTTGTAAACACCTATTACGAACAGACGGGTATAATAAACGCGCCGACCGTCGTATGCGACGTAAAAGACGGCGCGGCGCTTGACGTGCTCGGTAAATCGGACGTTCTTCCGTCCAATGCGATTTTGCATGTTAACGATGCGCTCGACGTCGTTGACGCCGACGGAGAAGTTATTTGCGCTTTTTCGGATGCGTTCGCAACGCTTCGCGGCAGGGTTTTGCCCGTGGTGCGAGTGGAAAGCGCCAATGCCGCCGATGCGTTCGTAGATTATATGAAAAACACGCTCGACATACTTGATATTTCGGTGCTTTCGCACAGCCCCGCGCTTGTCGGTAAGGTTCGGGCGGCGCTTCCGCGCATCCGCGGCATGATAGAGTTCGACAGTATTGCTTCGCTTGCGGGAGTAGTTGCAACATTGCAGAAAAATCGCGCGGCGGTCGCGGTTCTGCCGCAGACGCTTGCCGATACGCATACGGTAACTTACATACAGGCGCGGTTCAAAACGGTGTGGGCAATCGCTCAATCAAATCTGTCTGCCGATATACGCGAATGCGTAAACGGCGGCGCGTACGGCGTCGTATCGGCGGAGTATAAAGATGTGTACGACGTTTTGCGCGACTATCCGAAAAACAGTAAGACTCGCACGGCTATGAACGTCGCCCACCGCGGAAGCGGTTGCGACACGTTCGAGACGTACGAAAATTCGCTCGGCGCGGTGCGCCACGCGATAAGAAACGGCGCGACGCATTTGGAACTTGACGGTAAACTCACTGTGGACGGACATATTGTTATTCTCCATGACGACAGCATTACCGCTACTACAAACGGGTTCGGCACTGCCGAAAATATGACGCTCGCACAGCTTCGGACGTACAATCTCACTAAACGCGATAATGACAAAGACGAGTACTTGAAAGACAAAACGGGCAACGATATTATCGAAAAAATACCGACGCTCGAAGAAGTGCTCGACGAAATCAAGGACACGGACATAATACTGGTTTTCGAGGTAAAGACAAATAAAACCGCTATTATAGACGTGCTCGAAACAGTGCTCGATAAGTACGGTATGCACGACCGAGTTATTGTAATCTGTTTTGACGACAGCGGCGAAATGTTCGGAAAAATTAACGAGGTTTTGCCGGAAACGCCGTCGGCGAGGCTTGAAGGTCTCGGCGGCAATCCGCTCGGCATAAAGGATTTCGCGCAAATTCTCACAATGCTGAATACAGATAACGCCGCTTACGACAAGAGTTACAGCCACGGCGGCGCGAGCGCGGAACTCAACAGGTATTTGCGCGACCGCGGTATGGTCGGATGGTATTGGACGTTTGCCAAAGCCGCCGATGTGCAAACGGCGGAACAGCTCGGTTATCTCGGCGTTACCAATAACTGCGCCGAAGTTTATGCGTCTGCCGTTCGTTTTGTTAGCGGCGTCGCGCAGAGCAAAAAGACGCTCGCAGTGGGCGACGCCGTAACTGTGCAGATTACGACGTACGGCGGCTCGACTGCTGCCGCGGAAGGTCGCGTAAGCACGGTTCGCCGCGTGGCGGGCGGGTGGTACGTAACCGCCGAATATACGGATGCTACCGGAAAAGTTTTTCACACGCAAAACTTCAACATAACTCAAATCGATAGCGACTAAACGAAGAAAAAACAATATTGACTTATCGTGTGAAATGTGATATACTTTATGAGTATAACGCTTTGCCGAGGTCGTAATTGAAAAACATAGCCATAGTCGAAGACGAGGACGGGGCGGCGGAAAAGCTCGTCGAAAGCATAACTCGCTATCAAAAAGAGTTTGATTGCGAGTTTAACGTCGTGCGCTTTCGCGACGCGGCGGACTTTCTCGCGGACTATAAGGCGGTATACGCGGTCGTTTTCATGGATATTCAAATGCCGAAAAGCAACGGCATGGACGCGGCTTTCGAACTTCGTAAAATAGACAAAACCGTATCGCTGGTGTTCATCACGAATCTTATGCAATATGCGCAAAAAGGATACGAGGTGGATGCCGTCGGGTATATATTAAAACCGTTTACGTATTACGATTTTTCGCTTAAATTCCGCAAGGCGCTCGACAAATACGTCATGGCGGCGGAATGGGAAATCGTTATAGACGTCGCAGGCGGGTTGGCTCGCATTTCGTGCGACAGGTTGATGTATGTCGAAATTCTCAAACACAGACTGTATTACCATCTCGTTGACGACGTTATACAGACGACGGGCGTTCTTTCGGCAGTGGAAAAACAGCTTGAAAGCCACGGCTTTTTGCGCTGTAATAACTGTTACCTCGTCAATCCCAAGTTTGTGGTTCGCGTGAACGGTCAGACCGTAACGGTGGGGAACGAGGAGCTTACGGTAAGCCGTCCGCGCCGCGCCGCGTTCATGACCAAGCTCGCGCAGTGGTTTGCGTCGGGGCACACCGACGCGTAGGTGCGATATGACTGCGGCAAAGTTGTTTACCGAATACGGCATGGGAATAATCGAATTTGTATTCGAGCTTTACGTGTTTTTCGTTATGTTCGCTTGCAAAATAGACCGTAAGCGTAATTTTGTATTGCGCGCAGTTCTTTCAACCGCTGTCGTTTTAGCCGTGTCTATAGGCGTTGCTGCGTTTTATACCGTATTCGGCGCGACGCCTTGGGGCAGAGTTTTGGTTTATCTCGTTTTGTTCGGCTTGGTGTTCGCGCAGGGCGTCGTTCTTTTTGACGAGAGCGTATGGACGGTGCTTTTTTGCTCCGCCGCGGCGTACGCTGTTCAAAACCTCGTATACAATATATATCTGTTTCAATATTTTATCGGAAAACTTGCGGGAATTTATTCATTCGGAAGCGACGCGCTCGGAACATTTTTGTACAGGCTGATGTATTATGCCGTGTTCGGCGCGCTCGCGGCGCTTATGTGGTTTACCGCAGTCAAACATATCAGCGTTCGTCTGCCGACGGAACGGTTTAATTACAAAATATTTACGATGGCGGTAATGATACTCGTAGTGTCGGTAGTGCTGTGTTCGATAGAAGATATATATTTTACCCGCGCGGGAATAGGCGTTGACGTTTACAGATTAAAATACGATAATCTTTTTGCTTTGCGGCTTACAAGCGTCGTGATGAACGCGGTTTGTTGCATATCGATTTTGCTTATTCTTTCCAAAACTTTGTCGCAACGCGGACTTCAACGCGACGTGGAACAGCTTCGCTGCGCAATAGCTCAAAGCGAACAGCAATACCGCATCAGCAAAGACACTATCGATATGATAAACATTAAGTGCCACGACATAAAATACAAACTCGACGCGGCGATAAACGGCGGGGCTTCGCCCGACGCGGTAGCGGATTTGCGGCGGTCGATTGCGATATACGACAGCAATATCGAAACTGGCAACGCGCTGTTAAACGTATTGTTTACCGAAAAAAGTTTATTCTGCGAACAGCACGACATTAAGCTCTCGTGCATGATAGACGGTGCGCGCCTTGCATTTATGGACGGTGGCGATTTGTACTGTCTTTTCGGAAACGTAATAGACAATGCGCTCGAAGCGGTAATCAAAATTCCCGACAGCGAGCGCCGAGTTATCGATATTGTAGTGAAGGCGGCGGGCGACATGGCGCTGGTTTCGGCGCAAAACTTTTTTGCGGGCGGCGTCGTGCTTTCCGACGGTTTGCCCGTAACCACCAAATCCGATAAGAATTATCACGGCTTCGGCATGGCGAGCATGCGTATGATTGTCAAAAAATACGGCGGAGAAATGATTGTCGATACCGACGGCGATATTTTTAAACTTACAATGCTGTTCCCGACGGCGGAAAGCGGAAAAACCCCGTCGGAAACGACAGATTGCGTAAAATAATTGCAATTAAAGAAACGCATGTTGACAATAAAAACAATGTTTGTTACAATCGGAGTATTAAACAGGAGAAGTATACGAAATGATGAAATCGAGTAAAATCGTAACACTGATGTGCGCGCTTGCCGTTTTTTCGTCATGCTTTCTCGGTTGCTCCGTGAACGACGGCGATAACGGCAACGGCGACGTTCCTCCGATTGATTACGGTTCGTATACCGGTGTAAACGACAAGATAGTCGATTTTTCGAAGACCGACGGCGGCGAGCTGTTCAGAGCATCGAACGGCTACGGCAACGGCGGCATGTTCGATTGCGATTGGAGCGGCGGCAACGTTTTGCACGACGAGCAAAAAGACGTCATGCGCCTTAAAATCACCGACGGCGGAAACAAAGTTTACGGTTCGGAGTATCAGAGCTATAAAACGTACGGCTACGGTTATTATTCCGTGCGCATGAAAGCGATAAAGCGCGAGGGCGTGGTGTCGTCGTTTTTCACATATACGAGAAATCCGCAATGGGACGAGATAGATATAGAGTTTCTCGGAAAAGATACTACAAAGGTTCAGTTCAACTACTTTACCGACGGCGTCGGCAAACACGAAAAACTGTATAATCTCGGTTTTGACGCGTCGGAAGGTTTCCACGAATACGGATTCAAGTGGGAAGAGAACAAAATCACATGGTATGTAGACGGAAAAGGCGTTTACGCCGCTTCCGTTTCAATCCCGTCTCACGACGGAAAAATCATGATGAACGCATGGAACGGCAAGTCCGAGGGCGAAAACAACGTCAAAAACTGGCTCGGAACTTTCGATAAGACCAAATTCCCCGTTCCCGACGCCGAATATAAGTGGATAGGATATAAGCCGTTGGAGACATCCGAAGTCGTACCTCCTTCCGAATATACCGTAACTTTCCATAAAGGCGACGGAACGTTTGCGGCGGGAGAGAGCGGAATAAGACAGACGATTGACGGCAAAGTAACTCCGCCCGACGTAATTCCGCCCGACGGCAATAAATTCAAGGGCTGGTTTGACGCGGCGGTAGGCGGTACAGCCGTGGACTTTAACACTAAAATATTCACGGGCAATACAGACCTTTACGCTCGGTACGAAAAAGAAGCAGACGTTCCCGTCGTTCCGGAAGACGGTTGGCAAAATATATCCGTTGTCGGCTTTGACGGCTGGGGCAACTACGACGTAGACAAGACTGACGGATTGAAGATTTCGCATGCGGATAAGCCCGACGATTGGGCGTCGTGCGGAATGGATTTGGGCGTGAAATATTCTTATGTCAAGTTTACCGTTTCCAACAACGGCGCTCAAAGCGCGAATTTCAGGCTCGACATTAAAAAAGAGGGAGCAAACGGAGTGGTTTCCGAGGTTATTCCCTCCGAATACTATAACGATTACGACAGAGGTTGCGTTATCAGAGGGTTGAGCGCAGGCGCGCATGCAGACGTCGTGTGCAAACTCGACGCCGGCAACGCCGCGGACAAATTAGTCGTCATGCTCAATTCGTTCGACAACGGCTCGACGCAAGGCAGCGTTACTATATCGGGGCTAATGGGAATACCCGTAAGCGGCGGAGGCGAGGTCAAACCGCCTGTGTCTGATTACGGCGATTATACGGGCGTAAACGATAAAATAGCCGACTTTACATACGGCGCGCGCGACGATATAATGGAACGCGCCGATAATTGGACGAACGGCGGCATGTTCGATTGCGTATGGAGCGCCGATAACATTTCGCACAGCGCCGATACACAGTCGTTGCATTTGTCTATAACCGACGACAACGGCACAAATCGCGCGAGCGAGTACCGTACCAAACAAAAGTATAGTTACGGATATTTTTCGGTCAATATGAAGGCAATCAAGCGCGACGGCGTTGTTACATCTATGTTTACTTATACGGGACCGAGCGACGGTACGGAGTGGCACGAAATAGATATCGAAATTCTCGGCAACGACACTACTAAGGTGCAGTTCAACTATTATACGAACGGAGAGGGCGGCCACGAATATTTGTACGACCTCGGTTTCGACGCGTCGGAGGGCTTCCACGAATACGCGTTCAAGTGGGAGCGCGACAAGATTACCTGGTATGTCGACGGCGTTGGCGTTTACAGCGCGACGAAAGATATTCCGTCCGTTCCAGGCAAGATAATGATAAACGCATGGACGGGTAAGTCGGACGGCGAGGATAACGTTGTCGATTGGATAGGCGCGTTTGACCGCGTGTTTCCCGTACCCGACGCCGAATACAGGTGGATAGGATATAAATCGATATAATCTCGATTAAGGTTACAACTCGCCGAAAGGCGGTAATAATATAAATAATTTTATAAAGGGAGAATGTGATATGAAAAACAAAAAAGCGATAGGTATAACCGTTGCTTCCGCGCTTGCACTCGCGCTTTGCGGCGGCGCTCTCGTCGGTTGCGGAGACGACGACGAGAAGCCCAAAAAGCTGACAGACAGCGCGCTCCAAGCTACGCGAGTGGCTGATTTTACGACGGGCGAACAGTCCGACAGAGAGGCGCTTTTCGCGTCGCACGGCTTCGAGAACGGCGACGTATTCAACGCGTGGTGGAATAATGAAAACGTCGCTTACGACAACAACGTTGCGGAACTTTCTATTTCCGCCATGGAAGAGAAAGAACAGGTTTGGAACCCCGAGTACGATGCGGACGAGGCGGAGAACAATCCAGATTACGACGTGCCCGAAACGATTGACTGCCAGGCGAATTATTATGGCGGAGAGCTTCGTTCGAGCAAGTATTACGGTTACGGCGATTACGAAGTCAGCATGAAGCCGTCAAATGTTGCGGGTACGGCGAGCACGTTCTTTGTGTGCACGGGTCCGTACGACGTAAATTACGAGACGCAACTGCCCAATCCTCACGACGAGATAGACATAGAGTTCCTCGGCTACGATACGACGTTCGTACAGTTCAACTATTTCGTCAACGGCGTGGGGGGGCACGAGTACAAATATAAGCTCGGCTTCGACGCGTCTAAGGAATTTCACACGTACGGCTTCCGCTGGACCAAAGACTATATCGTATGGTTTGTCGACGGCAAGCCCGTATATAAAGTGAACGCGACCAAGACAAGTCCCATGCCTTCGACGCCCGGCAGAATGCTCGCCAACTATTGGACGGGTACGGAAAAAGCGGAAGGCTGGATGAAAGAGTTCGAAGACGACTTCTCCGGCAAATCTCAGTACAAATATATCGCGTCGTCGGCGACCCCGCAGGACGACCCGACGGTGGCTCCGCCCGCTCCGCCCGTAGAAGCGCCCGTAGACGGTTGGACGGATATAAACAGTTCGGGGTTTGTAAAATATACAGAACCCTATACCGTATCCGCGACCGAGACCGAAATTAACATGTCGCATACCGCAAAAGCGAACGCGTATTCATGCAGCGGCATGTCGCTCTCGTCCAACTATTCGTGGGTCAAGTTTAAGGTAACAAACAATTCCGATACCGACGCGGCGACGGTGCGTGTCGATATTAAGAAAGAGAATCCGTCTAAAAACGGCATCGTCGCAATAGATTCCGACTATGCCGGTGCACAGTTCCTTAACGCCGACGGCGCCGCTCTCATTGCCGTTGCCGCGGGTGAGAGCGCAGAAGTGGCTTGCAAAATAAACAGCGACACGATAACCGTCAATCAGCTTGTCGTATTCCTCAATTCGACTAACGACGCGACGGCTACGGCAGGCGATATCACTATCTCGGAACTTCAAGGCATAACGGCGGAACCCGGTTCCGACGCGGGTACTGAGCCGATTGAAGACGCAAAAATGTTGATAAACGGCGAAGAAATAGCGTTTTCGGGCGACGCATATACTATAACTCCCAACGGCGATAAAACTTCTATGACCGTTTCATACGAGGACCTTGAGGGAGATAGCTATAAGTTCATAAGCGGCAACGTCGCGTCAGTTCTCGGCGAA
>CATLGX010000017.1 GCA_949948785.1 uncultured Christensenella sp.
AGATATACGCCCGAAATATATAATCCGTTTAGTAGCGTTTTTTGTCAAGCGCGAACTTGGATTGAAAGAGTAATAAACAAAACGCAGATTGGGAAACGGAAGAAAACGACGGAGCAATCCGTCTGTTGTACCATGCGTAAAAAAGTCAGGCACAATGAACCCCCGTCGGCGCAGTTCGGCGCGGACGGGGGTGTGTGCCGAGGTATTGTCAAATCGGTTTCAAACGGGTGTTTTTCGCGTCTACCGAAAGCAACACGGCGCGGGAAGTGTCGCACATGCGCGAAAAAATATTTTCGCCGTAGCGCGCGTTAAGTTCCGACGGCGTAAGGTTGGATGTGATTACGGTGCGTTTTCCGCTTTTCCAACGTTCGTTTATTACGGTGTATAAGTATTCTCGCGTAACGTTTTTGAGCATACTCTCTGTGCCGAGGTCGTCTATAACGAGCAAATCGCAGTCGAGCATGGGAGTGAACCTATCTATATAATCGGGTATGGAAAACTGCGTGTGGTAATCGAGCGCGCGCCGCACAAAATCGAACGCCGTAACGGCGACCGTCGCTTCGCCCCGCGCCATTGCCGCGCCGAGTATCGCCGCCGCAAGATATGTTTTGCCCGTGCCGGGCGTTCCGATAATAACGAAAAAAGGTTTGGCGGCGCGAGAAGAGACATATTCGCGCGCCAGGCCGTATGCTTTTTTAATTGCCGCCGTCGGCGCGGATTTTTCAGCAGATTCGAAATCGACGGGGGACATTGCGAGATTGCCTCGGTCGGCTTTTATAACGCGTCTTATCACGCAACGGCAGTACTTGCCGTCGACCTTTCCCGTATCCTTGCATTTTTCGCACGCGTACGGCGGAGAAAACGTCGACAAATCGAAGCCCGATGCGGTAATTGCCGATTTCAAATTCAGTTCTTCGGCAGCGAGCGTATTCGGCTTGTTGCGCGCCGCGGCAATCATCTGCTCTTGATAAGCGCAGAATGCGGCGTACAGCGCGTCGTTTTTCGATACGGCGGTTTGCCAGGCAAGGTGCGCGCTATCGAGCGCTTCGCGACGGCTGTCGCGCAGTTCGGATACTGCTTTTTCGTAAACGTTCATTCTAATCCTCGTCGGTAAGATGTGTGATGAGCGCGTCCAGCTCTTCGGCGGAATACCTTTCGACAACGGCGGCTTTGACGTTTGACGCGGGCGCGGTCGCCGCGGCTTCCGTCATTGCCGCTGCCCGAGCTTTTGCCCCGTCTATGGTTTTTACGCCTGCATCGCTCCATGCGGAGAGTATTCGGTTGAGGTAGGCGAACGGATTGGCTTTGCCGACGGCAAGCCCCGCGCCGTATTCTATTACGTCAGCTGGCATATTCATTTTATCCGCCCAGCTCGAATAATACGCGCGGTAA
Source organism: uncultured Christensenella sp. (assembly GCA_949948785.1). Classification (GTDB taxonomy): domain Bacteria; phylum Bacillota; class Clostridia; order Christensenellales; family Pumilibacteraceae; genus Anaerocaecibacter. The sequence goes on from CATLGX010000017.1 coordinate 1,393, forward strand.
ACGTCCTTGATTGCGCCGCGCACTCCCGTGATTTTCATTACTGCCGATATGCCGTCGTCGAAACGGTTTTCGCGCTCGACGCGTCGTTTTACGTCGCTTTCCGTAACAACTCCCGCCGCGAAGCAGTCTCGCGCAACGACGTCGAGGTCCGACAAAGTTTTGAGGTTATTCTTCATGCAATAGTCGGCGAGTGCCAAAATAGCTTTTTCGGTAAGTCCGAGCGCCAGCCACGGTTTTATATACACGGCGATTTCCGGCTCGACGTTTTCGTAATATGTGCCGATTGCTTTGTTGACGGCTTTTGCGAGCGCCAGCAGAGATTTGCGTTCGGCCTCGTATGCCGCAATCGCATCTGCCGTGAAAAGCCCGCCGTCCTTGTAGCCGGTGAGCATTTTATCGAGCACGGCGATTCCGCCGCGTTTTACCGTTCGCGCTACCGCGAGCACAACGTCTCGGTCGAACTTGTATTCGCGCACCCATTTTTTGTACAGTTTTACCGCTTCGTGGTCGGGGCGTTTTCCGCCGAGCGCGGACATGACGGCGCACAAATCGTTGTAATAAACGCCGTACTCGTCTAATTTTTCCATAACGGCGTCATGCGTGCGGTAGCCTTCTTCGGCGAGCCCGCGCGCGACGGCTGTTATGTATTGGCAGGAAACGTTCTCGCCTTTTAAATCGACGCAGTATTTTATTACGAGCGTCATGGCTTGCCATTCCAGCCCGTACTTTTCCATCAGTGAGTAATACTCGTTGTATTCCTTGTTGTCAATCATGCGTTGAGTAATGTAAAACTGCGCCTGACGGTTGAATTCGGCGTACTTGTCTATATCGAAATTTTTGATTTTGGGTCTGACGGTGCGCGTGGATAAATATGTAACGTCGTCGCCGACGCGCATCATAAGTCCGCATTCCGTCCAGTAATCTATTGCGGCGTTGACCGTTGCCGCTTCGAGGCTGAGTCGGCGGCAAATCATCTCGACGGTATTATCCTTGTCGGCGTTGCGCGCGGCGAGAAACAGCCCGTAGATATAGACTTTGACGTAATCGCCGTCCGTGTACGGCAGATATTCCGATATGAACTTGGTTTCCACCGATACGACGCCGTCGAGAGCCGCTTCGGGCGACAGTTTGAACATAAATACCTCGGTTTTTCTTGAAAATTATCGCGATATGTACTATAATACCACTGTTCGGATTTTTTTTCAATAGTTTAACGGGGTTAAAAGCGCATGAAGATTTTACATACCGCCGACTTGCATCTCGGTAAAAGGCTGGGCAAGGCGTCGCGGCTCGACGAACAGTGCGAAGTCGTCAAAGAACTCGCCGCGCTTGCGGACGCGGAAGACGTCGACGCGATACTTATAGCGGGCGACGTATTTGACGCGACGGTGCCGCCGAGCGACGCCGAGCGCGTGTTTTACCGCGGGCTTTTGACGCTCGCCGAGCGAGGCAGAACGGTAATCGCGCTTGCGGGAAATCACGACGACGAAAAACGCATGTGCGCGGCGAAGCCGCTCGCTGACTTGCAGGGTATAGTGCTTGCCGGCGAAGTCGATTATACGGCGCTGGGCGACGGGGCGCTCGACGGACCGCTCCCGCCGGCATCGCTTCTCGACGTTGCCGCCGCCGCAGACTATCTCAAAAAACAGCGGCTCAAAATCATCGGCAACGACGGCGGAATAACAATCGAAAAGGACGGCGAGCGCGTAAATATCGCGCTTGTGCCGTATCCGTCGGAAGCGCGGCTGTCGCGCTGGGCGGAAAAGCGCGGCGAGAGCGTGGACTATTCTCTCGATTATGCCGAGCGCGTAAAACGCGAACTGGCGCGCGCCTGCGGTTTTTTCCGCGACGGCGAGTACAACATGCTGTGCACGCATTTGTTTTTGACCAAGAGCGACGCCGATTCGTTGGGCGGGCTTGTTGCATTGCCCGTCTCCGTTCTGCCCGAAACTCCCGATTATATAGCGCTCGGGCACGTGCATAAACGGTACACGGCGTGCAAGAAACCGCTTGCGGTGTATTCGGGTTCGCCGTTGCAGTACGCATACGACGAATCGCGCAATAAGTCCGTTACGATTATCGATACGAAATCGCGCAGAATATCCGACCCGATAGTATTAAAGTCCGGCAAAAAACTGACGGAGACGGAAGCGTTCGGTTTCGACGAGTGCATGAAAAAACTTGACGCTAACAAGTCCGATTACGTGCGCATACGCTACGGCGGCGAGCCGCTCGGCAAAGCGGAAACGGCGGAAATAAAAAGCCATCCCGCGTTTAACGACCTTGTAGTTACCGCCGTGCGGCGCGAGAACGCGGCGACGGTAAGGCGAGCGAATCTGTCTGACGGCGAAATCTTCGATTTATACTATGACGGGCGATACGGGGCGAAGCCGTCCGCCGAACTTAAAGCGGCGTTCGTGTCGCTCATGGAGGAGCTTAAAGGCAATGAAACCGATTAGGCTTACGATAGAGGGAATCAACTCGTTTACCGACGCGCAGACGCTCGATTTCGAGACTGTCGGACGGAGCAGTCTGTTTTGTATTTGCGGCAAGACCGGAGCGGGTAAGACCACTATATTCGACAGCATTATGTTCGCGCTGTACGGCAAGAGCGGCAAGGGCAATCTTGCCGACACCGTCAATTTGTCGCGCGACCGCGCGCGCGTCGTGCTCGAATTCGAGGCAGGCGGAGACAGATACCGCGTCGAGCGGCGTATAAAATGTCGCGCCGAAAAGGACGAAAACGGCGAGCCTACGGGAAAACGCCTGGCTACCGCTACCGACTGCATGCTCGAAAAAAACGGCGAACCGCAAGCAAAGGGGAGCGACGACGTAACTGCAAAATGCGCCGCGCTTATAGGGCTGGACGAGAGCGAATTCAAAAACGTATATATGCTCGAACAGGGCGAATACGCCGAATTTTTGAAAAAACAGCCGGCAAAGCAGCTCGAAGCCGTGGGCAAAATATTTTCGCTTATGCGGTTCGGCGACGTGCATAAGCTGGCTAACGAAAAGATGAAAGATGCGGACGCGGCAAAAAAAGCGGTCGAGACGCGCATCGCCGACCTCGGCGACGTATCGACGGCGAGCGTGCAACAGGTAAAGAGCGACCTTGCGGCGTTGCGTAAAAATCGCACCGCGCTCGACCGCGACGTTCAAACGCGAAGCGAAGAACTTTTAGAACTCGGCAAAACGCGCGACCTTTATCTTACTGCCGTACAAAAGCAAAAACACGTCGCCGACCTTGCCGTTCGGCTCGACGACGCAAACGGGCGTTTGAAAACGGCAGAGAAAGAAGAGTGCGAGTTTTTGCAAAATAACGACGGCGCGCAAAATGAGACGGAGTTAAAGGATTTGCGAGACCGCCTTAATGCGTTGAGCGAGCTCGGCGCGCTCGACAGAGCATGCTGCGATGCCGAAAATGATTACAACAAAAAACTCGAAGAACTGTCGTATGCGACCGGATGCGCAGAGGGCGAGCGCGAAGACATAAAAAAACGCGAAAACGCGGCGCAAGCGGAAAAAGACGCATTCGCTGTTGCGCTCGCCCGTTTTTGCGAGGCGGCGCAAAAGCAGGAGAAAAAAAGCGAACCGCTTTCCCGCGCGCTCGGCGCGCTCGGTGCGGAAACTACGGCGAGCGCGGTTACGTCGTGCTATTACGAACTTTCAAGCGAGAAAAACGATTACGAGCAGCTTGTCAAAAGGTCGAACGAAGTCAAAGCGGAGGCAGATACGCTTTTGTCGCAGGCGGCGGACGCGCTTAAAAAAAGCGAAGAATTGGTAAAGGCAAAATCGGTTTTCGAGTCGGAATTAAAGCGCGCGGCAGACTTATTCGAAAAAGCCGAAGCCGAGCTTGCGGCGGCACGGCTTTCGTCGCAGGCGGCGGCAGTTGCATCGGAGCTTCATGCGGGCGACGTTTGCCCCGTGTGCGGCGGCGTTTTTAACGGGTGCGCTCACGGCGGCGCGGATGTGGCGCGTGCCAAAACGGAAAGGGATAACGCGGCGCAAGCGGTAAAAGCCGCCGAGAAAAGAGCGGACGAGCTCGAAAGAACCGCGCAACGCGCCAACGACGATTATGCCCGTCTTTCGCGCGAAGCGGAAGGAAAATCAAAAGAAACGCAAGAGCTGTTTGCCCGCGTCGCCGCGATGGGAGTAAATTCGGATATATACAAAGAAATGTTGAGTGCGCTCGAAACCGCAAAGGGACGAGCCGAGAGCATGGAAAAGGCGACGGCAGAACTCGAAAGAGCGCGCCCCAAACTTGCGGCGGCAAAGTCGGCGCGCGACGGCGCGCAAAAAGCGGCGGACGAGGCAAAGAAAAAGTCGGAAGAACTTGCCGCGCGGCTGGGCGACATGCGCGGTAAAACGTCAGTCGCGATAATGGACGTAAAAACGAAAATATCGGTCGTCGAAAAGGAAGTCGAAGAGTACGAGCGTAAAAAACGCGGCTATGCCGAGCAAAAGAAAGCGTCGGCGGCGGCGGTAAAAGCGGTGGAGGACATGCTTGCCGAAGCGCGGCGCGATTGTCCGCTCGACATGCCGGAGTTCGACGAGGACGAGTACAAGGCGAAGCAGGCGGGGCTGGACGGGATAAAAAACGAGGTCGCCGAACTGAACGTCGAAATCGCGAGGAGCGAAGAGAGGCAGACCGGTATGGAAGAACAGCTGGAAAAATACAAGAGCTTGAAAGCCGAATCGGACGGACACGCAAAACGCGCCGACATGTACAAAACCATATCGGACATGACCAAAGGAAAGGCGATGCTCGATTTTGTGGCGACGGAATATATACAGGCGTTTACCGCGGCGGCGAGCAACATACTCGGCAGTCTTTCGGGCGGTAAGTACAGTATGCGTTACGACGGCGGCAAAGACGGGGGCTTTATGGTTTCCGATTATTTGAACGGCGGTAAAACGCGAAAGACCGACACGCTGTCCGGCGGCGAACTGTTTCTCGCATCGCTCGCCGTGGCAATCGCAATTTCGCGGGAAGTCGGTTCGGACGACAACGCGTTTTTCTTCCTCGACGAAGGATTCGGCACGCTTGACGACGAGTTGATTGACGTAGTATACGGCGCGCTCGAAGAACTTGCAAAGACGTGTCTCGTCGGCGTGATTTCGCACTCGGGGTCGCTTATAGAGCGCATGCCGTCGTGCGTGGAAGTCATAGAAGCGAGCGATGCGGCGGGTAGCAGAATCATATATTGACGCGCGTCGAAAATAAGCGGAAAATAACGGGCGTTGTCTTTTGAAATCGATTGCTTTTTCGTAAATTGCGTATTATAATATTGAAAAATCTAATCGGTAAATCCGACGGGAGGAAGTATGTTAAACAAAAAAATCGCCGCGCTCGTGAACGAGCAGGTAAACAAAGAACTGTATTCGGCGTATCTGTATTTGGACTTTGCCAATTACTACGCCGACGCGGGACTCGACGGCTTTGCGCACTGGTACGAAATACAGGCGCGTGAAGAGTGCGACCACGCGCTCATGATGCGCCGATATCTCATCGACAACGGACTTCGGGTAACGTTCGACGAAATAGCCAAGCCCGATAAAAAGTTTTCCGACACGACGGCGCCGCTTAAAGCGGGACTCGAACACGAACAATACGTTACGAGCCTTATCAACAATATTTACGGCGAAGCGTTCGCCATAAAGGATTTTAAGACCATGCAGTTTCTCGATTGGTTCATAAAAGAACAGGGCGAGGAAGAAAAGAACGCCGAGGATTTACTCAAAAAGATGGAAGTTTTCGGCAAGGACGCCAAGGGGCTGTACGCGCTCAATCAAGAGCTTGCGGCGCGCGTATATACGCCGTCTGCCACAGGTCCCGCAATGTAAACGTGTTTGTTACGACAAAACTCCGCCCGCGTCTCGGGCGGAGTTTTCGTATGCCGAAAAATTTTTCGAAAAAATTTAATCTTTACCAACACAACGCACTCCTCGATTGTTGTATACGGTGAAAGGACAAAAAGTCCGATAAATACCGAGGAGGGTAATTAAAATGAAAAAGAAAATTATAGCGGCAAGTTTAAGCGCGGCAATGGCGGTATCCGCCGCTCTGGCTCTTACGGCATGCGGAGACGACTCTGCAGTAACCGGCTCGATGTCCGCCAACGACATTTACGGCATGGGCGCCGTTTCCACTGCGCGGCTTTTGGGAAGCGGCGTGAATCCGTCTGCGCTCGGCGCGTTCTCGGCGCTCAATGCCGCGGCGGATGAAAGCGGCAGCTCGACTGGCGCGGAAGCGGAGGTCAAGTCTCAGACCGATAAATTCAACGGGTACTTCACCGCGCTCGACAGCTTTCTCGGCGAGGACGTGGTAACTACGACGACTGCGAAAAACACGGACGCGACATACGGGTTCGACATGGTTATGACGGTAACGGGCAAAGACTTGTCGGGCAAAGTCGATAAGTACACCATGTATTATACGGAAACTCTCGTCAAGTCGGAAATCGACGAAGAGGACGGCGAAAGCGAAAACGAATACCGACTTAAAGGCGTCATGGTAATCGACGGCGTAAAATACGCAGTCGAAGGCGAGCGCTCTGACGAAAACGAAGCGGACGAGAGCGAAAGCGAACTTAAAATACGTGCTTACGCCGATGCGAGCGACAAGAGCACGTATATAGAAATGTCGCAGGAACATTCCGTAGACGGCAAAGAAGTCGAGACGGAATACGTTTATTCGGTATACGTGGACGGCGAGCTTGTAGAACAGACTGCGGTTGAATTCGAGACCGAAAACAAGAACAACAAAGTGGAGACCGCATATGAGCTCGAATTTATCAACGGCACGGGCGAGGGCAAATACCTGCTCGAACGCGAGGTCAAGAGCGGCGACACAAAGATTAAAGTCAAGTACGACATCAACGGCAAGAGCGGGGTTTTCCACATAAGCGAAACCGTTGACGAGGACGGACAAAAACATTATAAGTACTCGTACAGCGACGGGACCGAGAAATTGTTTTAATGCACGGCGTTTGACAAAATTCGACTTTTACTGTATAATGCCGATTGATGAAAACGGCGCTTGACAAGTGCATAAAACGCTTTATAGACGGAGACTCTTCCGCGTTCGACGAGATATACGCCGCGACGCGGAAGTCTGTCTATTACGTGGCGCTGTCCGTTCTGGGCGACGGCGCGCTCGCCGAGGACGTTATGCAGACAACATATATGAAAGCGTTGCAAAACATCAAAAGTTATAAGCTCGGCTCCAATGCCGCCGCGTGGATTGTCAAGATAGCGAAAAACGAGGCGCTCAACGTCAGAAAAACAAACATGCGAATCGTAACGGCGGACGAGCGCGATAGCCCCGAATTGTTCGGTACAAGCGCGCCCGACGAATACGGCGAATTGATAGACGCGGCGAAACGCATGTTGCCGGAAGACGAGTTTACTATACTCATGCTCGTAACCGTAAGCGGGTATAAACGGCGGGAAGTGGGAAAAATGCTCGATATGCCCGTGCCGACGGTTACGTGGAAGTACAACAACGCGCTTACAAAAATGCGCAAGGCTTTATCGGTATGAAAAATAACGAAATCAAAAAACGTTTGAGAGCGGAGGCGGACAGCCGTACGCCCGACCCTCTCGACAAAATAAAAGCGGCGGCGCGAGCCGAGGGCTTGTTGCCGCGCGAGGACTCGGGCGAAGTTATCGCGCAAGGCGGCACTGCCGTCAAGTCGAAAGCCAAGCGCAATGCGGGCGTTGCCGCGGCTGCCGTAGCTCTTGTCTTATGTGTCGTTCTGGTTTGCGTATTCGTGTTTTTCGGCGGAGGCACGCCGAATATTCCCGCGCCGCTGTCGTTTTCCGCATCGGACGTTTACGGCATGGGCGCCGTTTCCACTGCGCGGCTTTTGGGAAGCGGCGTGAATCCGTCTGCGCTCGGCGCGTTCTCGGCACTCAATTCGGCAGCGGGCGCGAGCGACGACGGGGAATCGGACATGTCTGACGTGAAAGCGCATGCCGATAAATTCAACGGGTATTTCACCGCGCTCGACAGCTTTCTCGGCGAGGATGTGGTAACTACGACGACTGCGAAAAACACGGACGCGACGTACGAGTTCGACATGGTTATGACGGTAACGGGCAAAGACTTGTCGGGCAAAGTCGATAAGTACACCATGTATTACACGGAAACGCTGATTAAATCGGAAGTCGACGAAGAGGACGGCGAAAGCGAAAAAGAGTACCGACTTAAAGGCGTCATGATAATCGACGGCGCGGAATACTCCGTCGCGGGCGGGCGCACCGAAGAGCGCGACGGCGGAGAGAGCGAGAGCGAACTTAAAATACGCGCTTACGCCGATGCGAGCGACGAGAATACTTATATAGAAATGTCGCAGGAACATTCCGCAGACGGCAAAGAAGTCGAGACGGAATACGTTTATTCGGTATACGTGGACGGCGAGCTTGTAGAACAGACGGCGGTCGATTTCGAAACGGAACGCAAAAACGGAAAAGAAGAGAGCGAGTACGAACTCGAATTCCGTTACGGCGAAGGCAAGGGTAAGTATAAACTCGAACGCGAAGTCAAAAACGGCAAAGTCAAAATAAAGGTCAAGTACGACGTCGACGGCGACAGCGGAGTTTTCCATATATCCGAAAAAACCGTAGGCGGAGCGAAACATTACGAATACGTTTTTAAAGACGGCAGCACGATAGTTTTCTGAAAGCACGCGCAGCGGACGGAGTAAGCGAATTGCGCACGGCGAAATTCGGCATACTACCGTCATGATATTTATCGACAGGCAAGGCAACGCGGCGTGGGCGATGAGCGACGCTATGGCGGGAACGGATTACGTCGCGCGATTGGAATCGCGCGTCGGCGGTTTCGGAAAACGCGCCGTCGCAATGTGTTCCTGCGACGCGGCGATACACACGGCGCTTTGGGCATGCGGCGCAGGGCGGGGCGACTATGTGTTTGTGCCTACGTTTACTTTTTATTCGAATATTGCGACGGTTACAAACGCGGGCTGTTTGCCCGTGTTTCTCGATTGCGACCCTGCGACGCGGTGCGTTTCGGTATCCGCGCTCGAAACGGCGTTTTTGTGGGCGGAGCTTCAAAACAAAACTCCCAAAGCGGTGATTGTAGATGACGCGTTCGGCGCCGTGCCCGATTTCGATACGTTGCTTCCGATGTGCAAGGCGCACGGTGTGCCGCTTATCGAGCTGGCGTGCGACGCGTTCGGCGGCGAATATAAGGGCAAGCCGTGCGGCGTTTGCGGCGATTACGGCGTAGTCAGTTTCGCCAAACGCGTGGCAGGCGGCGGCGGCGCGCTTATTCTTCCCGCAGACGAGGAAAACGCCGCGCGCGAGTTTTCGCGGTCGCGGTATTCGCAAAACGAAAATCACGATTATAAAATGCACAACGTAATAGCCGCGCTCGACTGTGCGTTGTTTCCTGCGGCGAAAAAAATAGGCGAGCGTGCAAAAACCAACCTCGCCGCATTGCGCGAAGACACCGAAGCCGTGGCGCCGCCTACAAACGGCGACGCGTGTTCATACGCGCTGTGCCGCGCCGCGCGTTATGCCGCCGCGATAAAGGCGGCGGGTTACGAAGTAAAACTTCCGCCGCCCGTGCATACGATGCCGCAGTATTCGACATGTCCTTTTTTCGAGCACGAACAGGGCTTTTGCGTCGCGCGCTCGTTTTCGGATTGCTGTCTTGTCGATATGGATATGTCCGCGCGTCGGCGCAGAAAACTTGCAAAGATGTTAAAGGCTTATTGTAAGTAGTGCGGCAGTATCGCGGAAAACCGTCAGTTTTCCGCGCCCGCAATCAAAAGCTGTTCGACAATTTCGGTAAAACCCGATTCGGAAGCATAATAGAGCGCGCTGTGGCGGTCGTTGTCGACGGCGTTTACATTCGCGCCTTTTTCTATCAGCATGGCAGTGAAATCGTTTCTGCCGTTTCGCGCCGCCAAAATAAGCGGAGTAAATCCGTCCGACGTTTTGGCGTTTACATCCGCGCCGGCATCGATAAGGGCCGCCCCGATAAATTGTTCGCCGTCGTTCGCCGCGACGTGAAGCGGCGCAATGCCGTCTGTATTGGGAACGTCCGCTTTCGCGCCGACGGAAATCAGTTTTTCGACTATGACGAGGTTCGCCGCGCATACCGCGATAAAAAGCGGCGTTTCGCCGTCGTCGTTCGTTTTATTAACGTCCGCGCCGCCGTCTGCGAGTACTTTTACGACCTCGACCTGAGCGGTTCGGCAAGCGTGGTGGAGAGGTGTATTGCCTCCGACGTCGGAGTGGTGTTGTTCGTCGGCGGACAGAGCTTTTACGAGTTCGCGCAAGCCTGCGACCGTCGCATAATCCACTGCCGAGTTATTGTTGTTGTCTTTAAGCGAAAAGTCGACACCGTCGAACGCGATATATTTCAGCGCCGCGTCCGTCTTGCCGCGCCGCGCCAAAATCATGAGCGGAGTAACGCCGTTTTTATCGGTGCAGTTGACGTCCGCTCCCGCTTCGACGAGCGTCGAAAGAATATCGTAATTGCCCGTTTCCGCGGCGAAATGCAACGGATAGCGCGTTGCCACATTCGGAGTGTTTACGTCCGCGCCGTGTTCGACGAGCAGTTTTACAAGCTCTCGCGAATTTTTCATGCACGCGTAAATGAGCGGCGTATTGCCGGCTTCGTCGCGTTTATCGACGTTTACGTCTCCGCGTTTGAGAAACATTTGTACGACGGATTTCTGGTTGTTTTTGCATGCTTGCAACAGCATGTTGTCGATTTGCATATTCGTTCTCCTTAAAGATACTCTTGCATTTATACGGCTGCGCCGATTTTAAGATTGCATCATAAGTTCGAGCGCATCGGTAAGTCCTTTTTCCGCGGCGATGTCCATTGCCGATTTGCCGTCCGCGTTTTTGATGTTAAAGTCGGCGCCCTTGCGAAGAAGCAGGCGCGCCGCTTTTTCGTTACCGGTTCGGCAAGCGGTTATAAGCGCGGTGTTTCCTTTATTATCCCGAGCGTCGATATTCGCGCCCGCGTCCAAAAGCGGTTTAATCATCTTGTCGAAAAATTCGGACGCGAAGTGCAAGGGGCGTTCGCCGCAATAATTTGCGGCATTGACATTTGCTCCGCGTTCCAACAGTACGTTCATTACCGGTTCGTTATTGTACGGCGAAGTTTGTTTGTCTCCGGTGTAGTCGTAACGGCACAGGGATTTCATCAAAAGCGTATTGCCCTGCGAATCAGCGAAGTCGGGATTTTTCAATAGTTTGGCGATTTCGCCCTTGCGTGCGGAAATCTCGATTTGCCGCGGCACGACGTAGTTTCTGTATTCGAACGGCATATAGACAAGAGAGAAAAGCGCGGGCGTTCCGTCTTCATCGCAAGCCGTGTCGTCGGCTCCCGCGTCGAGTAAGAGTTTCGCCAATTCGAGGTTGCCGTCTCGGCATGCCAGCGCAAACGGAGATACGCCGTACATTTTCATCCGATAGCTGTAACCGACGGCGGGCTGACCGCCCGTCGCATTTGCATCGGAGCCTTTGCGCAATAGCGTTTCGGCTAATTTGACCTTGTTTTTGATAACTGCGTACATCAAAGGCGTTATGCCGTATTCGTCGGGGTGGTCGAGCCGATTCAAGTCGAAATTTTCAGCTATATAGACGGGAAGCCGTTCGCTTATTTCGCGGTCGACGCCCGACCAACCGTTAAACGTACGCATTGCCGAAAGCGTGAGAACGTTGCTTCCCACCGTCGTTTCCGCATAAACATCCGCGCCCAAATCCGCGAGTTTTCGGAATACCGACGGAGACAACGCCGTGTCTCTCGCGAGTTTGAGAATAAGACAGTCTTTCTTGGGAAATTTGAAGTTTATGTCGAAACCGCTGTCTACGAGGAATTTGACGAACTCTACGCCGTCCTCGTTCTTATCGTTATTGTTGAGCGCGGAACGTATTAAATCGCATAATACGTTCACTTCGTCCTCGTCGTCGAAATCGATTCCGCCGATGTGTTCCGAGAGTATATCGATTGCTTTTTGCACCGATTGGTCGCGGAAAAAAACTTCTTTGATTTTGTACAGCAAATCGTTGTCCATGATTGCCTCCGCATTTATGCTTTGCAAGCGTATTATAGCATATCTTCCGAAAAATTCATAGTGTTTGCAGGTATTTAGCTATGAGATTTATAATCAAGTCGCAGATGCAGTAAGAATCTATCCGCGCGAACAGCCCCGTTTCCGCCGAAAGACTACCCTGTATTCATACGGGAATCATGTCGATAACATTATAAACAGTGTCGTCGTCGGTTTTTTGTGCCGTCATATGATGTTGAAAGGCAATAAATTCGGGGAGAGGGGCGTTTTTGCGTTAGATTAGATAGAAAAAGTTAAAAAATTCGAAAAAGTGTTCTATGGGGGTTGACAAATGGGGTGTGCGGGGATATATAATAAACTCGAACGAAATTTATTATAGGAGCAAGAAATGAACAAAAAAATGTATTGCGCGGCTTTGTCCGCCGTTTTGGCTCTTTCGTCCGCTTTCGCTCTTACTGCTTGCGGCGACGATGACGACGGTAAACAAAAGAACGAGCCGTCGTCAATCAAGTCGGAACGGGTAGCGGACGAAGCGGCGTGGAAAAGCGCTTTCGATTTGTCCGATATTACGGACTATTCGTGCAAGTTTTACGAAAAGAGCGTCATGGGACAGATGTCTCAGGAAATGTATTAACCTATAAGCGCGACGGCAACAAAGCGCACATCAAAAGCGGCGGTCAATACGAAGTATACCCCGAACACTATTACGTCAAGCAATCGGACAATACATACGTGTACAATAAGGCGGGCGGCGGTTCGTCTGAGTGGATAAAAGAAGAATACGATAACGATTATGCGCGCACTTATATGCCTGCGTTTAAACTGTTTGACGATTCTGTGAGACAGGCGGGCGAGGACAGCGATGATAATGCGTCCGAATATGCGTCGGTGTTTACCGCGTCGTGTTTCGGCTCGTTCGGTTACGACGCAAAAGAAAGCGCGTACATTGCGAATTTTTCGCGCGTGCAAACGGAATCCGATATCGGCGCACTCGAAATAACCACCAAAGTAACCGTAAAAATCGTAGACGGGAAATTCGCGTATGGGAAATTCGTAGATAAAATATCTAAAACGGGCGCGGAATTGCAAGGCGAGTTCCGTGTATACGATAAAGGCAATACCTCGGTTACGCTCCCTAACGGCGACCAAGCAGAAACCCACGATGTTCCCGAAACCCCGGATAATCCGGATAAACCCGATGTCCCCGAAAACCCCGACGTGCCGGAAGTCGTAGGCAAACAAGTGGATGCGGAGCAATGGGAGTCTGCGGTATCATTCGACGGTTTGGACAACTATACGTCGGTATTGTCGTCGGCAGGCGGCACCGTAACGGTTAAATCGGACGGGAACGTTTCTTTTGCGGAAATGTCATCGGGACAATATGTTCGAACGACATATTATCTGCGGGGAAAAGATGAGAATAAGATGTACGCTTCCGACGGGAATGGCGGATTTTTTGTCGAAAACTTCGATGCGGCAAGCATAAAGTATTTGATAGATACGCCCGAGAACGTCGAGTATATCCTTTCGTGCGTATTGAGCGGCAAATACTCCGATTTTTCATACGACGCGGATAAAGAGGAATATTCGGCTGAAAATATATCGGTTGAAATGCAGGGGACGGAAGGAGATTCCGTTTCGAATGCGATGTACGATGCGACCGTGAAGTTTTCGGACGGGAAACTTGTATTCTGCCGTTTATACGGCAAGACGATGGACGGACAAGAAGTTCCGAGCGAGCAAGCGCTGATAGAGTATAATATTTTTGATTACGGCAAGACGGTAATAGAACTTCCCGATTTCGGCGGCGATAACGACGACCCGTCGGGGAATATGTCGTTCTTCGGCGAATGGAGCGGAAGCGGCGGAAACATGATTGTAAGCAATAACGGCGAGGCGGTTTTGTATATAGACGGTGAAGAGGCGCACTTTGAGTTTCCCGCCGTTCGGGAGACCGAGACGGGTTATATGTTTGCGCAAACGTTGACCGATAGAGAAGGGCAGACAATAGGGAAAATCGAGGGCATTTATAATAAGGAAACAGGAGAACTGGCGCTTTCCGTATATTTGGATGACGGCAATTTAAAGGAAGAGTCGCTTTTCAAAAAATAATTTTTCGAGCGACATAAACGTATTTAATCGGAAACCCGCGCTGGACTTGCGCGGGTTTTTTGCAACGGGGCGTCCTGCGCTTTGTCGTTCCGCCGATTGCGAAAGTTCTTGCAAAACGCCGAACGGTATTGTATAATGGTCGTATGCAAAACGACGCGGACAAGACCGAAATAACCGCGGGACACTCGCGCGGCGACTGTAAACCCGTAAAACGCCCGAGCGCGAAAAAGCGCAACAGGTTCGGTTCGCTCAAAGTGCGGACGAGCTTTACGTTTATCGCGTTTGCCGCGTGTATCCTCGTAATACTGTGGGGGATTTTTCTTATATTCATATTCGGCGTTTACGGCGGCATGCTCGAAGACGATTTAAAACAGATAGGCGACGCCGCTTCGGCGCGAATATCGAGTACGGTAGACGTCGACGCTTTGCAGTCAAGTCTAAGCGATTTTGCGCGCAACGAAGCGGTATCGGTTACGGTATTCACCGTTACGAACGGCGAAGAGCCGACGTATAATACGCCGATAATAAATATAGATACGTTCGGCAATAACGTAAGTTCCGAAAAGCCCGAATCGTTCGAAGCGATTATGAGCGATTTGGATTCGGACGTTTTCACTAAGCGCGGCGGCATAGACAGCGTGCGCACGGACGGCGGCGCGTATCTTTGTTACGGCGCGAAAAAGACGGTAACATTAAACGGCGAGCAGACGGAGCTGTATCTTCTCGTTGCGGAATCGGACGATTTGTTCGGCACGCAGACCATGATACTTATTTATGCGCTCGTAGTGTGTACGGCTATCGTTTTGATAGGCGCGGTGATAAGTTCGGTGTTTATGTCGGGCTATCAGATACGGCTGTTGCGCGGTTTTTCGGAAAAAGCCAAACGGCTCGCCGAGGGCGACTACGACGCTGAGTTCTCGGGCGGCGGATACGAAGAATACGACAATCTCGCCAACGCGCTCAACTCCGCAAGAGATAACATAAAAAAAGCCGAAGCGTTGCAGCACGACGTTATAGCCAACGTTTCGCACGATATAAGAACCCCGCTAACTATGATACGCGCGTATGCGGAAATGTTGCGCGACATGCCTGTCGACGATAAAAAACGAGAAAAAACGGCAGGGGTTATAATAGCCGAGGCGGACAGGCTGGATACTCTGACGGGCGACATACTCAACCTTTCCAAATTGCAGTCGGGCGTAGCGGAATTTTCGTTTGAGCGCACGGATGTTTCCGAAATCGCGCGCGCCACGCTCGAAGAGTTTGATATTTTCCGCACGCGCGACGGCGTGCGCTTCAAAACGGAAATAGAAAGCGACGCCGTTGCGGTGTGCGACAGAAACCGAATTTTTCAAGTGTTTTACAACTTGATAATAAACGCCGTCAATTACAGCGGCGAAGAAAAAATCGTTACCGTTCGAGTCAAAACCCGCGACGGCGCGGTGCGCGTCGAAGTATCCGACCGCGGCAAAGGCATCGACGCCGACGAAATCGACGATGTGTGGGACAGATATTATCGCGCGGCGCGTACTAAGCGCAACACCGTTGGTTCGGGTTTGGGTTTGAGTATATGCAAAAAAATACTCGAAGCCCACGACGCGGAATACGGCGCTATATCCCAATCGGGCGTCGGCACGACTTTTTGGTTTGAGCTTGCGGAAAAAACGTCGGATAATCAGTAATTATTTATGCGTTCGGCTCGCCGTGATTTGCGGTGTATATTTTAAGCGCCGAATTGCCGAACGAAACAAAAAACCAACGGATTCGCAATTGCGAATTACGAATTGTCGCGAGGTTTTTTCCTTCGTGTGAGCCAAAACATAAACATGTATCCGCCGCCGAGACAGGCAAAAATATACGGCGCGATTACCGTGCCCGTCAGAATAATGTACAGTGCGAGCGCGCTGCCGACGGCGAGCGCGAGAAGAATGTCGAGCACGACGGTAACGGGAAAAAGCCCCGTGCGTTTTGCGAGCGCGCTTTCGGCAATGTAGAGCAAACGCGCCGCGATACCCAGCCCGAGCGAGAACAAAAAAGCGTATAGTTCGCTCATTTGAAAATGCGTTTAAGAAGCGGCTGTTTCGCCGCAGTGTATTTAATCCCGTCTATATTGCCGACAAGCGCGAGGTCGCCGACAGCCACGTCGAACCGCTCGATTTTAAGTTCGCTGCCCGTAATGACAAGTCTGCCGAGACAGGAAACGAGCGCGATTTCCGTCGCGTTGGAACTTTCCACCTTGGCGATGCCCGACAGCGTCGCTTTTTTGCGGTCTGTCATGGAAAAAGCGTGCGAGGTGAACTTGGTCTTGAATACTTCCGCATTGCCGTTGTCTTTCATGTAAATAAGATATGAGCGCGAAATACGTTTAATGCCATTTAGGCGGGCGTTCGCAATACGAACCGGATTTGGAATTACGCACGGAGAACTGTAATAAAACGATTGCTTTTCGGGTGCGGGTGTTGTAAAATAGTACGGTATAGTTTTCGGGAGAAAAATATGGACATCAAGAAACAACTCGCAGAGGAATTCTCGCTCAACGAAGAGCATTGCTCCAACATCGTCGATTTGCTCGACCAAGGCGACACGGTGCCGTTTATCGCGCGCTATCGCAAGGAAATGCACGGCGCGACGGATGACCAGGTCATACGCGAACTGTCGGAGCGTTACGAGTATCTCAAAGGCCTGTTAAAACGCAAGAAAGAAATCAAAGCGGCAATCGAAGCGCAGGAAAAGTGGACGGACGAGCTTGCCGCGCGACTCGACGCGGCAAAAACGCTTACCGAGGCAGAGGACGTTTACCGCCCGTACAAGCAGAAGAAAAAGACGCGCGCGTCCGTCGCAATAGCGCGGGGTTTGGAACCGCTCGCCGATATTATAGAGGCGCAAGAGCTTAGCTCGTACGACGAGGCGGAGCTTACCGCGCCGTACGTCGATGCCGAAAAAGAAGTGCCCGACGCGCAAGCCGCGATAGCCGGCGCGTGCGACATCATAGCAGAACGCATATCCGACGATTCGGCGATACGCAAGACGTTGCGCGACGCGGCGCTTTCCGAAGGGCACATAGTCGCCGTTTGCGACGAGTCGTGCGAGGACGCCGAAAAGAAAAAGATATACGAGACGTATTTCAAGTTCGACGAGCCTGTGGCATCGGCGCCCAGCCATCGCGTTCTCGCGGTCAACCGCGGCGAGAAAGAAGGCTGTCTCAAAGTGAGCGTCGTCGTCGACGAAGCGAAAGCGCTCGCGTCGATAGCCGCCGCCAAAAAGAAAAATTCGGCGTTCGACGCGCTAATCGACAGAACGATAGAAGATAGTTATAAGCGTCTTATTGCGCCGAGCATAGAGCGCGAAGTGCGCGCTGAATTGTTCGACCGCGCATCCGAGCAGGCGATTAAGACTTTCGAGCGCAACCTCAAACCGTTGCTTTTGCAACCGCCGTTAAAAGGCAAGGTAATACTCGGTCTCGACCCCGCTTACCGTACGGGTTGCAAGATAGCGGTAATCGACGCGAGCGGCAATTTCCTCGCAAGCTCTGTCGTGTATCCGACCCCGCCGCAAAAGAAAATCGAGCAAGCCAAGCAAACGCTCAAAGAACTTATAAACAAGTACGAAGTCGACTGCATAGCGATAGGCAACGGCACGGCGTCCAAGGAATCGGAAATTTTCGTAGCCGAGCTTATCAAAGAGCTCGACCGTCCCGTGCAATACGCCGTAGTGTCCGAATCGGGCGCGTCGGTATATTCGGCGGGCAAGCTGGGCGCGGAAGAGTTCCCCGAGCTTGACCTTACGATACGCAGTGCGATTTCCATTGCCCGTAGGCTTCTCGACCCGCTTGCCGAGCTTATAAAAGTGGACGTACGCTCGCTCGGCGTCGGGCAGTATCAGCACGACATGCCGCAGAAACGGTTGGTGTCATCGCTCACCGCCGCCGTAGAGGACTGTGTCAACAGCGTGGGCGTCGACCTCAATACCGCGTCGTATTCGTTGCTTTCTTATGTTTCGGGGCTTAACCTCGGTACGGCGAAAAACATAGTAGAGTATCGCGCGAACAAGCCGTTCGCGTCGAGAAAGGAGCTTTTGAAAGTTCCCAAGCTGGGTGCGAAAGCGTTTGAGCAGTGCGCGGGCTTTTTGCGCATACAGGGCGGAGAGGACATTCTCGACAACACCGCCGTCCACCCCGAGTCTTACGCGGCGGCGGACAAACTGATTAAAAAATTTGGGTATACCGAACAAGACGTAAAAGACGGCAGGCTGACCGACATCAAAACAAAAATAAAGGAAGCGGGCGCGGAAAGCGTTGCCGCGGAGATAGGCGTAGGCGTGCCGACGCTCGAAGACATAGCCGAAGAACTGACCAAGCCGGGGCGCGACATACGCGACGCTCTGCCTCAGCCCGTGCTCCGTTCCGACATAATGGACATGAACGACCTCGAAGACGGCATGAAACTGTCGGGCGTAGTGCGCAACGTAACCGACTTCGGCGCGTTCGTGGATATATCTGTGCACCAAGACGGACTGCTGCACATTTCCGAGATTTCGGACAACTACGTCCGCCACCCGTCCGACATACTCAAAGTCGGCGACAAGGTAGACGTGTGGGTGCTTTCTGTGGATAAAGATAAGCACCGCATTGCGCTCACCATGATAGACCCCGCGCTTCGCGAGAGCAAGAAAGCGGAATACGAAAAGCAAAAGCAAGAACGCGCCGAGAAAAAGGCGGAGTGGGAAAAAATCAAAAAGGAACGCGAGCAAAAACACGCCGAGTGGGAGAAACGCCAA
>CATLGX010000018.1 GCA_949948785.1 uncultured Christensenella sp.
TAATGAGGTTTTTGTCGGTGTTTTGCGTAACCGACGGGTCTTCCGTAAGTCTTATATCGTGCTTTATTTTGGTAAGCCGATAGCTGGCTACTATGTCGTCGACCGTTTCGTAAAGGTTGAATACCGTATTGTTAAGCGCAAATTTTCCGAGCTTTGCCAGCCACAGAAGCTGTTCGACAATGCGCTTCATATTCTCGCTTTCGCGCGAAATCGCCTCTACCGCTTCGTCGAGAATTTTAGGGTCTGATTTACCCCACCGCCGCAAAAGATTGGCGTATCCCGCGATTACGGACAACGGCGTTTTAAGCTCGTGCGACGCGTCGGAAACAAAGTTCTCCTGCCGCTCAAACGCCTCTTGAAGGCTGTCGAGCATAGCGTTTATGTGGTCGGTCAGCTCGCGCAGTTCGTCTTGCGAATCCACGGGGTCGAGTCGCGCGGAAAGGTTGTCCTCGGAAATCTCTTCTATGCGCTCGGAAATCTTGCGCACCGGATTTATCATGTACTGACTGCTCAGACTGCCGATTACGCAGCCGAGCATAATAAATACGACGACAAGCACGACGGACGTGATTACGAGCCGACGCATGAAGTCGGGCGTAAGACCGCCGCCGTTAGCCATTCTCATACCGACGCTCGCCAAAGAGAACGCGGCGAATCCGATAATCAGCAAACCGAAAACGAGCGTGAATATTACCGTAGCTTTAACGGCGATTCCGACTTTAAACCGTTTGAAAATTTTTCCGACGCCCCAAATAACAAAAGTTATCGGGAAGAAAATCACTTGCAAAATTTTGAGCAGTACTTCGGGCGCGCGCCGCCGCTGTTCCGTCTTGGGCGCGCTTTCGTCCTTTATTTCGCGCAAAGTCGCCCGCACTTCCTCGCGGTTGTCGGCGGCGTTCGAAACAGCCGCTTTTTTATCGTCGGCATTGCAAAGCCCCTCGATTTTTTCTGAAACGAAAGGTTCTTTCTCCGACGGTTTTTTTTCGTCTTCCGACGGCGCGCCGTCGGCAATATCGACATAAGTTTCCTTTTCGGTATTCATCTTATGACGTAGCCCGCGCCGCGAACCGTCTCGATAAGTTCTACGCCGTACACGTCGTCGATTTTGGAACGCAGATACCTAATATATACGTCGACGACGTTTGTCGAGCCGTAAAAATCGAATCCCCACACCGCGTCGAGCAGTTTTTCGCGTCCGACTACGATATTGCGATTTTTCATAAGATATTCCAAAAGGTCGAATTCTTTTTTGGTAAGGTCAATCGTATGTCCGTCGTAAGTCGCCACGCGCGCTTCGGAATTGACCGAAAGTTTGCCGCATGACAGTGCGGAAGCGGGCGCCGCCGCGCGCTTTGTGTGCAAACGGATGCGCGCCAAAAGCTCCTCTATCGCAAACGGCTTGGTCATATAATCGTCCGCGCCTATGTCAAGCCCCGTAACCTTATCAACCACTTGGTCGCGTGCGGTAAGGATTATTACGGGCGTCTGCTTGCTCTGACGGAGTCTGCGCAAAACTTCTATTCCGTTAAGCGAAGGCAACATAACGTCGAGAATAATCAAATCGAAGTCGTTTTCGAGAGCAAGCCCCAACGCCTCTCTGCCGTCCGCGCAGACTGAAGCGGAATAGTTTTCGTATTCGAGTTCGAGCTGCAAAAATCTGCTTATCTGCGCTTCGTCCTCGACAATCAATATCCTTTTCTTGTCAGATGTTTCCACTTTGCGTTAAACTCCGATTTCAAAACCGCTTGACATGCTCGATGCGCATGGTGTTGGTATTGCCCGAAACCCCGACGGGCACGCCCGCGGCTATAATAACGAGGTCGCCTTCCTGAACAACGCCCGTATTTACGGCGCAGTTCATAACATGCTTGAACAAATCGTCGGAATTGGCTTGAACCTTTGAAAGCGTCGGCGTTACGCCCCAATTCATTGCGAGCTGATTGTACGCCTTTACCGACGTCGTCGCGGCGATTATGGGCGCGACGGGACGGAAACGCGAAATCTTGCGCGCAGTATAACCCGAGCGCGAAACGGCTATTATCGCCTTCGCGTCGAGGTCGAACGACGCCGCGCACGTCGAGTGCGATACTGCGTCGGTTATCGATTTAATCTGGGGTTCGAGCGCGCGGAAACGTTTTTTATAATTTATGTCGCTCTCGGCGCACTCCGCAATCTTCGCCATCGTACGCACCGCTTCTACGGGATACGCGCCCGCCGCCGTTTCGCCCGAAAGCATTATTGCGGAAGACCCGTCGTAAATGGCGTTGGCGACGTCCGAAATTTCGGCGCGCGTCGGACGGGGGTTAGCTATCATGGACTCCAACATCTGCGTCGCCGTTATAACTTTTTTGCCTTGGCGGTAACAGCGCGTTATCATGTCTTTTTGAATGCCGGGGAGTTCCTCGAAAGGTATTTCAACGCCCATATCGCCGCGCGCGACCATAACGCCGTCGCTTTCCGCGAGTATTGATTCGAGATTGTCCACGCCCGAACGGTTCTCGATTTTTGCGATAAGCTGAACGTCGTTCTGATTATGTTCGTTAAGGAGCTTTTTGATTTGGCGAACGTCGTCCACCGAACGTACAAAGCTCATTGCGATATAGTCGATATCCTGCGTAAGACCGAATTCTATGTCTGCGCGGTCGACGTCGGACAAGTACGGCATATCTATAAAAGTATCGGGAAGATTTATGCTCTTGCGATTGCTCAAAGCGCCGTCGTTCTGCACGACGGTAACTATGTCCGTTTTGTTGACGGACTCCACTTTAAGCTCTATAACGCCGTCGTTGACGAGGATGCGCGCGCCTTTTTTGACGTACTTGGGCAAATCGCCGTAAGTAACCGAAACAATGCCGCCGTCGCCCTCGACATCGCGCGTGGTAAGCGTAAACTTATCGCCCGCTCTAAGCTCGGCTTTTCCTTCTTTAAACGTTTTGACGCGGATTTCCGGTCCTTTTGTATCGAGAAGTATTGCGACGGGAACGTCGAGTTCTTTGCGCGCGCGCTTTACCATATCGATACGCGCGCGGTGGTCGTCGTGCGTACCGTGCGAAAAGTTGAGCCGCGCGACGTTCATGCCTGCGCGTATCATGTTTTTAAGCACCGCGTAATCGTCGGTAGCGGGACCGAGAGTGCAGACTATTTTCGTTTTACGCATAATTATGTCCTCCTGCTTTGCAAATTCGTAATACGTGATTTTCTTTAATCGTAAGCGTGTACGCAGTATATTTTCATCGCGCCGCCGCCGAGAAAACGACGGCGTGCGCGCCAGCGCGCATAAGCGAGCCGCGCTCATACGGACGGGATAAGATGAATCCGCCGTCAGGAAATCTTGCCTATATCGTAAGGCGTCTCCTGATAAACGCAATAGTTGAGCCAGTTGCCTATTAAAAGCGATTCGTGCGCCCGCCACGACATCGGAGGAACCGCGCCTATAACTCCGCCAGCGTAATAGTGTTGCGGCGGCGCGATATCAAGCCCCTTGGCGGAATCACGCATGTATTCGTTATGTAAAGTGTCTGCGTCGTACTCGCCGTGTCCGAAAACGAAAACATGTCTGAGGTCTGTCGAACAGCAGAGATACACCCCTGCCTCGTCGGATTCCGCAAGCACCTTCAAATCGGCTTGCGCGTGCATTGCGGCGGAATCCGACTCGGTATAACGCGAGTGCGGCGCGCGGAAAGAATCGTCGAAACCGCGCGTAAGCGGATTTGTCTTATCGAGCGTTCTGTGCTCGAAAATACCCGACAGCTTGCGCGAAAGCGCGCGTTTGCCTATGCCGTAACGGTAAAAAACGCCTGCCTGTGCCGCCCAGCAAATGTACAGCGTCGAATAAACGTGATGCTTCGCCCACTCCATTACGTCCGCAAGCTCGTGCCAGTACGCGACGTCGCAAAACTCCAATGTTTCCACGGGCGCGCCCGTTATAATCAAACCGTCGAACTTTGCCCCGCTCGCCTTTACCTCGTCAAACGTGTGATAAAACGCGTCGAGATGCGCTTTGGGCGTATGCGTCGGGTCGTAGCTCGCCGTGCGCAAAAGACAGATATCGGACTGCAACGGAGAATTGGCTATAAGCCGCAAGAGCTGAGTCTCCGTGTCTATCTTGTTGGGCATCAAATTGAGTATCGCTATTTCGAGCGGACGGATGTCCTGCATGGACGCACGGTCGGCGGACATGACAAAAACATTTTCGCGTTCGAGCGCCGAAAACGCAGGAAGTTTGGCGGAAATATTTACGGGCATTAAAGCACCTCTTTGACGCGCTGAACGAGCATGGCGCGTTCGTCGCCCTTTACCTTTTGCACGGTGGAAAGCAATAATCGGGATTGCTTCGCGCTCAGCTTGACGCGGCGTTGCGCGTCCTTTTTGGTAAGCTCTATAAAGAACCTGTCGAGAAAATCAATCATGTATTTGCCGAAAGACGGTTTCATGACCTCGTTCTGCATGACCTGCTTCAAAATAGCGTCGGCGGCGTCCGCTTTATTGGCCACGAGAAGATTTACGGGAAGCATGAAGAGTTCGCCGTCGGCGGCGGACGGAGAAAATCGGAATACCGCACGCAAAACGACGGGGCGTTCGGTAACGGTCTTGACCGCCTTTGCCGCGCCGGCGGCGGCAAACAACGTGTACAGCTTTTCTATGTACAGCGCGGCGACCGCAGGGTTTTTGAGGTCGGCGTCGAGCCGTATAAGCATGTATTCCCAAAGCTCCTCGGCAAGCGCGAAATCGAGCTTGATTAGTTCGCCGAAATACTTTTCGACGGCGGCGGCTTTGAAAATATCCGAACCGAAAAATCCGCTTATTATCTCGTAATATTTGACTTGTTTAGCGTTCATGAGCCTACTTCTCCGTATAAAACCTTATACGTGGAATTATACAACATAAACCCGCCGAAATCAAGCGTTTGACAAAAATCAAACGCAAAACGCGTCCTTTTACGGACGCGTTTCGGCTCTTATTCTGCCTACACGGCAGATTTCGGTACGCGAGCGGAACTTTCCGCGTTGATTTTAAGACACCGCACGGCGTTTAATATGGCGAGGACAGCCACGCCGACGTCGCCAAACACCGCTATCCACATATTGGCTATGCCGAGCGCCGACAGTATCAATATCGCAATTTTGACTGCTACCGAAAAAACGATGTTTTGAATGACTACCGCCATCGTCTTTTTGGCGACGCGCTTTGCAAGAGGCAGGGCGCGCAAATCGTCGTTCATGAGCACTATGTCCGACGCTTCGATAGCCGCGTCGCTCCCCACTCCGCCCATTGCTATACCGACGTCCGAACGCATTATAACGGGCGCGTCGTTTATGCCGTCGCCGACAAAACACAGCACGTCTCTTTTACCCTGCTCGGCGAGCATGCCGTCCACCTCTTCCACTTTGTTTTGAGGCAGCAGCGACGCTTTATACCCCGTCAGCCCTATTTCTTCCGCAACGCTCGCGGCTATCGCTTCGTTATCGCCCGTCAGCATTACGGTTTTGCAGCCCATGCCGTTAAGCTCGCCTACGACATGCCGCGATTCTTCCTTTATCTCGTCCGCTATTAACAGCGAGCCGACGAATTTCCCGTTTTGCGCGACGTACACAACGGTGCCGCGTCCCGTCTCTTTTACATACTCTATGCCGTTTTGCGCCATAAGTCTGTCGTTGCCGCAGCATATAACGTCTCCGTTGCGAGCGGCGACAACCCCCGCTCCGGCGACGGCTGTCAACGTATAATCCGTTTCGACGGCTTTACCGTACGTTTCGATAATCGAGCGCGCAATGGGGTGGCTCGACCCTTGTTCGGCTACGGCAGCAAGGCGCAAAACATTTTCGGCATCGTGTTCGGGCATAATCTTGACCACCGCGAAATTGCCTTTTGTAAGAGTACCCGTTTTATCGAATACAAACGTATTCGCTCTATTGAACTTTTCGAGATAGTTGGAGCCTTTAACGAGAATCCCGTGTTTCGACGCCGCGCCCAGCCCCGCAAAGAAAGACAGCGGTATCGAAATGACAAGTGCGCACGGACACGAAACGACCAAAAAGCTCAGTGCGCGGTATACCCATGTCGACCAATCGCCCGTAATCGCACCCGGCACGACCGCAAGCAGCAACGCCGCAATCACGACGACGGGAGTATAGTATTTGGCGAACTGCGTAATAAAGTTTTCCGCCTTGGACTTCTTACTCGACGCGTTTTCCACAAGGTCGAGAATTTTGGACGCCGTACTGTCGTAAAACTTTTTCGAGGCGCGCACTTCGATTTGCGTCGAAAGATTGATGCAGCCGCTTATAACTTCGTCGCCCTCCGAAACTTCGCGCGGCAAACTCTCTCCCGTCAGCGCTTTGGTATCGAGCGCCGTCGAGCCGCGCACGACCACGCCGTCAAGCGGCACTTTTTCGCCGGGATTTATTACCACGTCTTCGCCTATATCCACATCGCTCGGGTCGACCTTAACCGCGCTTCCGCCGCGCTTCACGTTGGCATAATCGGGACGTATGTCCATAAGCGACGCAATGGACTTGCGCGACTTGCCGGTTGCATACGACTGAAACCATTCGCCTACCTGATAGAACAACAATACCGCGCACGCTTCCTCGAAGCCCTCTGCGTCGAGTCCCGACGCGCCCCTGTAAATTCCCAGCGCAAACGCGCCGAGCGTCGCCACGCACATCAAGAAATTCTCGTCGAATACCTGACCGCGCACGATATTGCGCGCCGCTTTCCACAAAACGTCGTAGCCTATACCTATATACACAACGACAAACGCCATAAGCCACCCCCACCACGGGAGCTTATCTTCGAGCGCGAGATAACACGAAAATACGACGGCAAATGCGACGAGACATATTATTATGCGTAAAAGGTTTTTCTTGCTTTTGCTCACGGCATATTCCTTAGCAGACTATTTCCATATCGGGCTCTACCTTTTTGCACGCCTTTTTGACCGCGGGCATCACCGCGTCGGGGTCGTCGGCGTCAACGGTAATCTTCTGCGCAAAGAAATTGACGGACGCGCTGTTCACTCCGTCCAGCTTATTGAGCGCGCGCTCCATCTTTGCGGCGCAGTTCGCACAGTCGAGATTATGTACTCTGTATGTCTTTGTCATGATGTAACTCCTTTTTATAATTCGTAATTCGCAATGCGTAATTTCTTGTTCGCCGAGCGTCGACGCGTCCGCCGCGAAGGGAATGCGGAACGGCATTCATGACCGCGCCGCCGCAAGCACGCAGACGGTATTCGGCAAGACATAAGCCGTCAAAGTTCTTTGACGTGTTCCAACGCCGTTTCGAATATCTCCCCAATATGCGCGTCGTCGAGCGAATAATATATTTCCTTACCCTCCCGACGCGTCTTTACCAACTTGGACTGACGCAGTATGCGCAGTTGGTGCGACACCGCCGACACGCTCATATCAAGTATCGCGGAAATACAGCAAACGCACATCTCGGACTCCGACAGCGCGGCAAGTATGCGCGTTCGCGTCGAATCGCCGAATACCTTGAACAGCTCGGCTATGTCGGTCAAAAGGTCGTCGTCGGGCATCGCGGCTTTTACACGCTCCACCGTAGCCGCATGAAAATCCGCGCTCTCGCCCACCTCGTCGAGTCCCGTCTTGTTGTCTGTATCGGACATGTGCGCCTCCTTACATTATCATTTGAACAATTATTCAATTGTTCAATAACATTATATGCACGGGAGCGGGGAATGTCAAGCGTTTTCGATAAAAAAATAAAAATTTATACGGCGCGGAGTGCGCGGGAATTTTCCGCACGCCGCGAACACCTCCGCGAATAATGCTTGACTGTTTCCGGAAAATATGATATAAAATATACACAACCAAATATCGGAGGTACTATTATGAAATACGTATGCGACGTATGCGGATACGAATACGACGAAGCCGCAGGCGACCCCGAGCACGGAATAGCGCCCGGAACCAAGTTCGAGGACTTACCCGACGACTGGGCGTGCCCGCTTTGCGGCGTGGGCAAAGACATGTTCACGGCTCAGTAATGCGCAATATACGGCCTAACGCAAAACGGCGGCGCGCTCGCGCGTCCGCCGTTTTGTTTGCGCAAAAAACTCGAACCGCAAAATTTTTGTTTAAAACGCTTGCCAAATGACGGTACATGTGATAAAATGACGATGGTCATTAACGATGTTTGACTGCAATTAAATAAGTTATCTTTGGGGCGGGGTGAAATTCCCCACTGGTGGTAAAGTCCACGAAGGTCGCAAGCGACCCCGAACGGGTGTAATTCCCGTACCAACGGTACAGTCCGGATGCGAAAAGATAAAACGGCAATTTACGTGTCGATTTACGCTCCGTAATATTCGGAGCGTTTTTATTTATACAAGGAGATTCTAATGGACGAAACAATCGAAACAACTAAAAATGCGGCTGCACCCGACAGCGCGGCGGAGACCGTCGCGGAAAAAGAGCCGACCGCGCAAAAAGGCATAATACGCCGTTTCTTTACGGCAAGACGCATTTCATACATAGCTACGTTTACGGCGCTGTCGTTTGCTTTGCGTTTTTTACAGTTTGCGATTTTGCCGATGGTGAATTTTTTGAAATTCGATTTTTCCGACGCAGTAATATTGATTTGCGCATATGCTATGGGCCCCGCTTCGGGGCTTTTGGCAGGCGTAATGAAAGAAGTCATTTACGGCATTTTTTTCACGGAAAACGCTTTTGTCGGAGAATTGGCAAACATAATAATTCTTATTCCGTTTGTGCTTATCCCCTCTTGTATTTACAGAAAACATAAGGGAATAAAATCGGTCGGCATATGGCTGTTCGTATCGTGCATTATTCGCACGGCATGGTCGTTCCCCGTCAACCTGTTGCTCAACTTCCCCGCGTTTCTCGGTTTTAACTGGCAGCTTGGTATGTCATTCTTTTTAAGCGTCTGGTACTGGGTAATGCTTTTCAACTTAATCAAAAGCGTGATGCTCGCCGTCGTCGTACTGCTTTTGTATAAATCGGTATCGCGATTCATACGTCTTATAAACCAAAAACTCGACGATGCCAAACGCGACCGCGCCCGCAAAACCGCCTGAACAAAAACACATATACATCGCAGGCTCGCCCGCACCGACGCAAAATGCGGATAATAAAACCGGCATTCACTATACCGTGAATGCCGGTTTTGTATATGCGCGCATAAAATTGTTACGACGAGGCGTGCGGAACGCTTGACAAAAGAAAAAGCAAGGGTTATAATAACTATGCTTTAAGTACGGCGTATAAACATACGTCGGCGCTTAAAGACAAAATCATATGCACTCATAGCGCAATTGGATAGAGCGTCTGGCTACGGACCAGAAGGTTGGGAGTTCGAGTCTCTTTGGGTGCACCAAAAGAGTATAATCCGAATTGTTTACTTGTTACAAGTGAGTGGTTCGGATTTACTTTTTATTTCGGAAACAAATAGAAAGAACGGCTGTGTGCAATCACAAGCCGTTCTTTCTCTTGCTAATGTCAAAAAAACATACTATAATGATTGTACGATAAACAGTAATTTAACGGAGATTAAACAATGGATAAAGCACAAATTTCGGAATTTATATCGGAACAAAAAACGGCGTTTATCGCATCTGTCAATAAAGAGGGCTTCCCCGTAATAAGGGCAATGCTTGCTCCTCGCAAAATCGACGGCAACGAAATTTACTTTTCTACAAATACTTCGTCTAACAAGGTAAAGCAGTATTTGGCGAATAATAAGGCTTGCGTCTATTTTTATAAGCGTGGGAAATTCAAATATCAAGGCGTTTCGATTACGGGCGAAATGCAGGTTTGCACCGACCAAGCGACAAAGGACGAAATTTGGCGTTTCGGCGATAAACTGTTTTATAAACAAGGCGTAACCGACCCCGATTATTGTGTATTGAAATTTAAGGGTATAACTGCCGAATATTATTGCGACTTTAAGACCGAAACAATAGAGTTATAAATTTCAATTTAGCGAAGAATATAATTACAATAAAAACAGCCGATAGAGCAATCAAGCTCTATCGGCTGTTACCGTTGTTTAGGTTTATGATATTCGGCGCAGCCTTTCTACATTGTGTTTATGTAACTCTTTCATTTATATACCGCACTACTACGGCGGTTTTCGTTTTCCGCTTTTTTAACGGCTATCCCAATACTATTTAACGAGACTCTTTATTATTAAGTTTTTTATTCAGTTGTGATTGTTGCCTTTCGGCTTGCCACGCCTCAAACTCTTTTTGTCCTTCTTCGGTTTCAAAGTAGGCTTGAATAGCGGGCAGTAATGCTCTTGCAAGGGAGTCGATTTCAAAGTCGGGTATCCCTGTGGTGTTCTTTTTCCGTCTTGACATTAACTGTTAGCGTTTTCCTCGTTGATAATAAAACGCTTTTCCTCGTCCACCTTGTAGCCGAGCGGAATACCGCCGCCGAAAAACTTACATTTCGACGCTGTGATAGCGATACCACGCTTTACTTTCTGCGATAG
This sequence comes from uncultured Christensenella sp., assembly GCA_949948785.1. Taxonomy (GTDB): domain Bacteria; phylum Bacillota; class Clostridia; order Christensenellales; family Pumilibacteraceae; genus Anaerocaecibacter. The sequence continues at coordinate 10,477 of CATLGX010000018.1, forward strand.
TTCCGCACTGTAATATTCCGCCATACTTGCCAAAACGCCCTCAATCAAAATGCCGCTCGCGTCGTCCGTGATATTCTCTTTTGCCGAGAGCACGCGAACGCCGCTTTTTTGAGTTTTGCCTTGTACGTTGCCCTATCATAGCGGTTACGGGCGAAACGGTCTAATTGATAGACGATTATATACTGAAAGCCTTTGCGCTTGCTGTCAAGGGTTTGCGCCATAGGCGACGACGGTTTTATGCCTAACGGGAGATAAATCGTCGCCCTTGACAATTTTGCAAGGCGGTGATACCCCGCCATTAGGCGGTAAGCACAAGCGAATAACAAAACCTACTCTATTGTAACATAAATCATTTGACAAGTCTATCATTTTCGTATATACTGAACATTGTTCAAAACTATGTTCAGTAGGAGTTTCAAAATGGAAATTAAAGATAAAATTATCAATGTTACTATTGATTTGATAAAAGAAGCAAACGGCAATATTGATAAAATTACAATAAGAGAAATTGCCAAAAGAGCAGAAATAGGCGTTGGACTTATTAACTATCATTTTCAAAGCAAAAAAAATTTAGTTGATATTTGCGTACAGCAAATTATCAGTAATGTAATTGCTCAATCAAAACCGAATATGGAAGGGCTATCGCCTATGGAAAAACTAAAATGTTCGGTTAAAATTCCTACTGATTTTTTAATGGAAAATCCCGAAATCGCTAAAATATCAATTTTGGGCGACCTAATGCAAGGACAAGCAAACGATAATACTTTTCAAACATTAGCGCGATATTATTTTCACGCAAACAATTTAGGCTTACAAGAAAATACATTTTTTAACGTCGCCCTCTTAATTCACGGACTACAAGGTATATTTTTACGCTGGGAACTTTACAAAGACAAATTTGATTTTGCCGATAAAGCGCAAAGAGATATTTTAATTGATAGTTTAATAGAAAAACTATTCGGAGCGGAAAATGAATAGAAAAATAGGTTTTATTTCTTCAATAGTGATTTGCTGTTCGGTTGCAATATTTTTGATTTGTTTGATTGTAGCGTTGTTTGCTCAAATTGCCTTTACCGAAAATTTAAGTTACGGTGTTTGTGCGGTGCTTTCGTGGGGTTGGGTTACCACTGCTTGCGCTTACTCTTGCTATACGCAAAAAGAACGTTGTGCAGCGGCAAAAATCGGCGTTGCCATAGGCGTGGTATACGCTACAATTATCAGCATCGTATATTTTACTCAATTAACTACCGTTTTATATAAATCGGTCGACGAGAAAATTTTGCAAGCCTTTGCATTTACATCTGCGGGCAGTTGGCTGTTTAATCTCGATTTATTGGGGTATGGGTTGCTTTCTATTTCCACGTTTTTTGTCGGCTTAACTTTGCAAACTGAAAATAAAGTCGATAAGGCGTTAAAATTACTTTTAATGTTACACGGCGCATTTTGTGTTTGTATGTTTGTACCTATTTTGCCGTTACCTGCAACTAATCAAGGCAACGGCGGCACAATAGCGTTGATTTGCTGGTGCTTATTCTTTTTACCGATTTGCGTATTATCAATTTTACATTTCAAAAAATTAAATGACACTAATGCAATAAAGGAAAGACTATGACAAACTACGTTGTATGTCCCGACTGCGGGTATAAATTGTTAAAGGCTGGCGACGGCTCGAACGTGGAAATATATTGCCCGAAATGCAAATTGAAATTACGCATAATAATCAAAGGCGACGAAATTACAATATTAAAAATGCTATCGGAAAAAGTATAACAACCGAATAAAACTTTATAGCAAAAAAAGAATTGAGTGTACGAAAGTAAAACGACAAAATAACTTTCGGGAGCAGTAAATGGCACACTCAATTCTTTTTTATTTGATACCTCATAATACGCCCTACCCTCGCAATGAAATATCGGGCAGTAATCGCACGCACGGTTACGGCTGGCGTTTGTCATAGGTGTTAAGGCTCTCAATGAAAGAGTAAAACCCGACAGATTTTCAAATATGAATAAGACAATGCCGCTCGGAATTACGGTTATTTATTTTAACGACCAAAACAAAAATATTTACGCCAAACTGCCGCCCGATAAAGAGCAAGCAAAAAGGCTGTCAAAGCGTATCTACAAACACGCTATGACAGCCCTTGCAAGCTGTGAGCAATTACTGCGCCGCTAATTGCTTGCCGTACAGTTTATAGTCCGACAACGGCAATTCAACCGCGCAATATAATTCCCGTCTGTTCACCTTGTATATTACCGTGTTCGTTTTTGCGGCAAGTCGGTGCACCACTACGGGCGTATAAGGACCCCCAGACAGAGAAACCGAATTTTCGGTTTCTTTTTCTTTATACGCGACTCTCGCCGCTATCGTTAAAAACGAAATACTTGCAACAGCAAACACCCGTCGACCGAATAATCTTCCGTCGACGGGCACATAAATTTTTCAACACTTTTCGTTCAACCGTTTCGACTTATCCTTGCAGACCTTGCGACTGCCGAACCATATCTTCCACCACTATATCATATATCTCGCCCAGTCCCGCGCAATATTCGAGAACCTGCCACGGCTCGTTGGTATGAAAATGGATTTTAATGAGTTCGTCGTCGCCGACGGCGAGAAGACAATCGCCCTTAAACGCCGTCAAAAAATGCTCGCGTATTTTATCCGCGTCCAAGCCTGTGCCCTCGATAAGAAGTTGCGTGTCGTAACGAAACTCGGTCGATTCCCCTTCTTCGTACATAGTTACTCTCCGATTGGAACGCATTCCCGATAAAATACGAAAAGTTGCGCCCTTGATTTTTTAAAATTATACACAAGTTGAAAAAAACAGTCAAGCAAATTTCCGACTTTCGCGTAAAAACGATTGCAATACGCAAAGCAAAATGTTACAATTTATATAAACAAATCAAAGGAGATAAAAATATGAAACCTGTCATTTTGGTAGTAGACATGCTCAATGACTTCGTAACCGGCGCAGGCATATGCGCCTGTGGTCTATCGGTAGTTCCCCGAACCGTCAAGGTCGTAAACTCCCCCAGAAAACCGGGCGTTCCCGTAATTTTCTGCAATGACGCGCACGTCAAGGACATCGACCACGAGCTTAAACTTTGGGGCGACCATGCCATTGCGGGCACAAAAGGCGCGGAAATCATACCCGAACTTGCGGCTTGCGACAAGGACTACATAGTACCCAAACGCCGTTACAGCGGATTCTTGCATACCGACCTCGACTTGCTTCTCAAAGAACTCGGCGCGGACACCGTTATCATGACGGGATTGCACACGCATATGTGCGTGCGCCACACTACCGCCGACGCATACTGCCTCGGCTACAACATAGTCGTCGCCAAAGACGCTACCGACTCGTTCACGCAAGAAGACTACGATTACGGCATCAAATACCTCAAAGACGTTTACGGCGCGGAAATAACCGACGTCGACTCGCTCGTCGCTTCGTGGGGAAAATAAATAGCGTTACGCATTTAAACCGAATCGGGACATGCGCGCTTTCGCGCCGTTCCGCTTCAAACGGCGCAGGACTGCATCCTTTTTGCCGTCGTCGCAGTTTTGCCTTTATCGGCAAATACTTCTATAAACAATACAGAAAATCTTTTACAAAAAACGGTCGGCATAATTTATCGCCGACCGTTTTATATTGAAAGTACCCGCCGTCAAAAATCGATATCCGTTACGTCGTCGGACACATAAAGGTCAAGTTCTTTTTCCATATCCGCGTCCGAAATTTTATCCGCGGGAAGTATCAAATACTTAGCCGTACCCTCGGCAAGAACTCTTCCGTCATCGTCCGTTATTTCGCACTTCGCCTCGTACGCTCGCGAAAGTTTTTTGGTATAATATCCCCTGCCTTTCAGCGGAACGCAATAAGGCACGGGCTTATGATACCTTACGTTTATATCCATAGTAACCGCAACGCATTCCTGCCTGTCTGTCCAGAGCACTCGCCCCGCAAGCTCGTCAATCATCGCAGCGAGCATACCGCCGTGAACGCGACCCGGATAGCTTTGATGTTCGGGGCGAAAAGTAAACAGAGCGCCGACGGAGCCGTCCTCCATATTGTAAAACGCGGCTTTCACGCCGAGGCTGTTGTCCATGCCGCAGATTATGCACGAATGCGAATTTTTCTGTTTGGATAAAATTTTCATATTCTCGTCCGAAAAACAAATATATTTTATACAATATACGGCAACCGCAGGCTTTTGTCAACTCATACCGACGCGATACCGCCTTTTTGCGATAAAAACACCGCCCGTCGCAAGCGATTGACAAACGCGCCCGATTACTGTATAATCTATTTATGAAAATCAAAGGCGCATCGGCAATATGTAAATGCCTTATAGAACAAGGCGCTACGACGGTGTTCGGGTATCCCGGCGGACAGATAATAGATTTGTTCGACGCGCTTTATCTCGAACCGCAAATTACGCAGATACTGACCTCGCACGAGCAAGGCGCGGCGCACGCGGCGGAAGGCTTTGCGCGCGCGACGGGTAAAGTCGGCGTCGTAATAGCTACGTCCGGTCCCGGCGCGACAAATCTCGTAACCGGAATAGCGGACGCATATCTCGACAGCATACCGCTCGTTGCGATAACGGGCAACGTGCCGGTGTCGCTTCTCGGAAGAGACAGCTTTCAGGAAGTGGACATAGCCGGCATTACGATGCCTATAACCAAGCACAACTTTATTGTAAAAAACCCAGACGAACTGTGCGACGCAGTGCGGCGCGCGTTTTATATCGCGCGCTCCGACCGTCCCGGTCCCGTGCTGATAGACGTACCGAAAAACGTACAGCAAGCGCTTGTCGACTACGAAGAAAAACCCGTCGACGCGCCGCACAAACCGCCCATGCAAGCGGACATTACCGCGGCGGTAGAACTTATCCAAGCCGCCGAACGCCCCGTCATATACGCAGGCGGCGGATGCCTTGCCGCCGACGCAAGCGCGGAACTTTTACACTTTGCAAAACTTATAAAAGCCCCGATAGCGCTTACCGCCATGGGACTTTCGACCGTGCCGACGGCGCACGAATATTACGCCGGCATGATAGGCATGCACGGGCACGCGTCGGTTGCGCGGCTGTTCGACAGCGCAGACCTCGTAATAGCCGTAGGCGCGCGTTTTTCGGACCGCGTTGCGGGCAACCGCGCGGAATTCTGTCGCCACGCGAAGATAATACACATAGATATAGACGCGGCGGAAATCGATAAGAACGTAACGACTGACGCGCATATCCGCGGCGACGTGAAACAAGTCATGCGCCTTCTCTCGCACGTGATAACAGAAAAAAAGAGCACGAAGATGCTCGAACTAAACAGCAGGCTCAAAACCGAAAATCCACTGCCCGACGGATTTGGCACGCTCTCGCCGCGCAAAGTAATACGTTGCGTATCGGACAAACACCTCGACGCGGTCGTCGCGACCGACGTCGGACAGCACCAAATGTGGACGGCGCAAAGCTACGAGTTCATGAGACCTCGGCAGTTTTTGACAAGCGGCGGACTCGGCACTATGGGCTTTGGCATGGGCGCGGCAATAGGCGGCGCAATCGCAACGGGCAAGCGCGCGATTTTATTCACGGGCGACGGGTCTTTCCATATGAATCTAAACGAGCTTGCAACGGCTACTCGGCTTGGACTCGACCTAAAAGTATTCGTTTTCGACAACCGCACGTTGGGAATGGTCAGGCAGTGGCAAACGCTGTTTTACGGCAAACGGTATTCGTCTACAGACCTCGACGGAAACAAGACCGACTTCGTTAAAATCGCGGAAGCCTTCGGCGGCACGGGTTACCGTCTCGAAAAAAACGCCGATGTCAAAAAAGTCGTCGACAAAGTTTTCGATACGGAAGGGGTTGTCGTCGTAGACTGCAAAATAGACAAGGACGAAGCGGTTCTGCCCATGATACCGCCCGGAAAAGGTATGAACGATATAATAACAGCCATGCCGAAACACAAGGAGACCGACGCATGACGGAAAAACAGCATATCATATCGGCGCTCGTATCGAACGAAAGCGGCGTACTCACCCGACTTACGGGACTGTTCGCGCGGCGGTGTTTCAATATAGATTCACTCGCGGTATGCGCCACCGAAGACCCCAAACTTTCGCGAATGACCATATCTCTTCGCGGCGACAAAAACATAATCAAACAGATTGTATTACAGCTCGGCAAGCTCCCCGACTGCAAAATGACGGGCGAAATAGAAACGGACCAAGCCGTAATGCGCGAACTTCTGCTCGTCAAAATAAAAGCCCCTACGGGAAGCCGCGCCGAGCTTGAAACCGTCGCGCGCACGTACGAAGCGAAAATCGTGGATTTATCTCCGCAGTCAATCGTATTCGAGCTTACAGGCAAACCGGGCAAAATAGACGGGTTTATCGAAGTACTGCGTCCGTTCGGCATACTCGAACTTTCGCGCACGGGCCTTACGGCGCTCAACCGCGGGGCGGCCGTACTCAACGACGAAAGCAATCTTACGGAAACCGTATAAATATACGCAAAAAAGCAGCTCGCCGCGGCGAGCTGCTTTTTGTTGCCGTTATTTATGCGATTTTAATTTCGCGTATCGCTATATAATGGTTTGTACCGTCGTTTACAAGACGGATATAGCGCGCGTCTACGGGCGTCGAAAGCGTTATTACGCTGTTTCGAGAATTGCCGTCGAGCGTGCCGTTTTCCAATGCGACAAAGTTAACTCCGTCTGCAGAATACTCGACATGTCCGACGAGATTATCGTTCTCGCCTTCTTCTTTCGTAGTGCCGGTAAGAACGGTAACGCTCGTAATGCGTTTGGTCTCGCCGTAATCGACCTCGATGTATCCGCCGTATTCCGCGGGACGGGTAAACCATGCGTAAGTATCGTCGTTGCCGTCGACAGCCATAACGGGCGCGCCGACATATATATTTCCGAAATTATGCACTTTAATATTCGACACGGCAAGGTCGCCGAGAGAATTTATAAACACCTCGCGTATCGCCATATATTTGGTAGAGCCGTCGTTGACGATGCGTAGATACCGCGCATTTACGGAAGAGGAAAGCGACAACACCGTATCGGCACCGGTCAAATCGCCTATTTCGACGTAGTCTATTCCGTTTTCGGAATATTCGACGTGTCCGACCACGAAATCGGTACTGCCCTCTTCGGGGTTGCCCGTTCCCGAAAGAACGCGCAATTTTTCGAGGCACAGCGGTTCTATTAAATCGATTGTCAGATTGCCGCCGTCGCTTTCAGGACGGGTGAACCATGCGTACGTGTCGGTTTTGCCGTCCAAAATATTGTATACGGAAGTATTTTTAAACAAACTGCCGAAGTTATCGAGAGAAATGACTTTTTCAAGCCCCGCAAGGTCGTTTACGTACACTTCGGACAGTGCTGTCCAGCTCGTAGCGCCGCTGCTCACCACGCGTATATAACGCGCTTTGACGGGCGTCGCCAAAGTAAATGCGGAATCCGAACCGCCGAGGTTGCCGAGTTTCGTATAATCTCTGCCGTTTACGGAGTAATCGACAAAACCGCGCATAATATCGCCGTAACCCGTAAGCGCGCCCGTCTTTTCGTCGTAAATCGGCTTGCCGCTTATTACGCGTAGTTTTTCGAGGTCGACAACTTCGCCGAGGTCGATTCGTACGAAACTTCCGTCGACGGGCTTGCCCTCGAACCACACATATGTTTCCGGGTCGCCGTCCGTAATGTTTTCGATAGGGCCGGAACCGCCGTAAAACTTTCCGAACCCGTTTACGGTTACTCCCGTCGGGATTCCGAGCGGCACAGCCACTTCTTCTATGACAAAGGAGCTCAGTTTATCCATGAACGGCGTAAGCACCTGCGGCGAAACATGCACAGGTTCGTACAACGGCGTACCCGCCCAGCTTTTAAGCACGGGGCAGACGCACTCTGCTATCGAATCGTACGTCGCTTTGGCGGAGTTGTACATAGCAGTCAGTGCCGCCGCGTTCGAGCTTGTCTTTTTTACGAGAATATCGAGGTAGCTCTGCGCCGAAACGCACAGACGTTTCAGCCCCTCGCGCCACGGTTCCAACGTCTGCAAAAGCGCCTTGTTGGACGCATTCGAACGGTAATTATCACAAGCGGAAATTATAATGTCGAATTGATTTTTAAGATTGACCGCCGCCTCTTCCAATCCGTCCGTGCCTTGCGCATTCAAAAATCTGTCGATGTAAGGACGTATTTCGCGGCTCTCTTTAAAATAGCTCTCGCCTATCTTGCCCGCGGTATTGGAAAGCTGTTCGGATATTACGGACAGAGCGTACGGCGCGCCGTCGTCTATGTATTTGAAACTGTCCTTATAATTTTTATCGACGTCGAAAGCGTCGATGTTCCAGCAGTAATCTCCCACGCCGAATATGGAAATCTTGGAAAGTTCCGCATATTGCATCGGATTGAGAACCACGCCCGAAAACGGCGCGACGCCGTTATCCGTCCTCACGTCCAAAACTTCCGACCCGCCGAGAAGAAGGTATGTCGGATTGTAATCCGTAACAGGCCAGTTCATCCAAAAGAACGGACGGCGGCCGCCCGTAAGTTCATAGAACCTGTCGTACGAGCCCCAGGACAGCCGACTGCATACGTTTTTACCCGTCCACATAATCTCGATTCTCTCGTCGAGCCCGTCCATCAAATCGGCGTAATAAGAATCCTGATGAACGCCGAGGGCTTCTTCGGACGCGTCGCAATACGAGCTTGAAACGAAAATCAAATCGTAGCAGTCGCCCTTTTCGTCCAACCACTTTTGAACGTCGTTGAGCATATCGCGTTGACACGCGCCGTCAACGTTCTTCGCGTTGATGTCATCGGCGGAAACCATGAACGAGCGACAGCCCGCGTCGTAAATCTGTTGGAATTTGGCGAGCAAATCTCTTATGTCAGCGTCGTACGTTTCACGCCTGAACGGCTTCGAGTTTTCCATAAGCGGATGGACCGACCACGTAAACCGCGTCTTTGTACGCGTGCCCGCGTCAATCTGCTCTTTAAGCGCGGCATAGTCCGCGCCCTCGTAAAGCCCGCGCCAGTTACGGCTGTGATACGGGTCGTCCTTGGGCGCATATATGTAAATATTGTTTTTGAACAGACTGCCGAACCGCATAAGTTCTATGCGCTCATCCGTCGTCCACGGCGTACCGTAATACCCCTCGATAAAGCCGCGGTAGACGCTGTCCGAATAATCGGTAACGGTAAGTTCGCGCACCGTTCTTCCCGATTGACGGAATATCATATCGAGCGTCGCCACGCCGTAAAACGCCGCGTCCGTATCCTTGCCGACGATTGCGACGGCATTTTTGCCGATATATAAAACGTGTGCGTCAATTTTATCGAAATGTCCCGCCGCGACAGAAACGTTTTGCGCGACAAACCTGTCTGCGTCGTCGCCGCTTCCGAAAACGCCTATAAGCACTTTCGTATTCGAAGCGTCGACGTCGCCCGCCGCCGTTACGTCTATAACGGACAGCGTGTCGAACAGCTTATTTCGCGTCGCATTATCTATGCCGTTGCCGACGGAAACGCAAACGTCGTCCGTTATTTCGACAGTGCCGCCGCCGTAAACGATGCTGTGCGGCGTAGGATAAATCTCGTATACTTCCATATCGTCGGGATTTCCGTTCGCGGCAATCTCCGCGTCAGCCGCGCCGCCGCCTATCGCGGACAGCGCAACGAGTATGAGCGCGAGCAGCA
>CATLGX010000019.1 GCA_949948785.1 uncultured Christensenella sp.
CATCGGCTTTTAAATCGAATAAAGAACGGCAAGCGTTGTACGGCATAGCCATGCCGACGCACGCTCTGACAGCGTTGGCGGCAAGCGGCAAAGCGCAGAATACACAGCGCGGCGGCAACTATGCGAACAGCCGCATCCCGCCCCTTTTATTCCGATTTTTCATATCGTTCAAATCCGATATTTCGTAAGATACCTGTTTAGCAAGCCCGCGTTCGCTTCCGGTTCTACCGTTACGTCGTTTACAATATTTATGATGCTCTGCGTACGATTGAGCGCAACGGTGCAGGCATGCTCTATCGTAATTCCCTGCTTTTTCGGCACGGTTATCGCGCTGTCGAGGCGAATACCGGAAACGTGGAAATTACTGTAAACGCCCAAACCCCGCGCGGTGAATACGTTTACTCCGTCGTCCACGTGCAGCGACGAAAATCCTCGCTTGGTCTTATCGCGCCACACCGACTGCGTGGGAACGTCGTAAGCTATCTCGCTCTGATAGAACATTATCTTGCCGTTCTCGCCGTACCAAGATACGTTATGCTTTTTGTAGTGCTCCGCCATCAGCGTGTACGCCGTTACGTTGTCGCCGTAAATTTCCGCGCCCGTATCGCCGTTGTTCTTCGACCATCCTATGTTGTTGCCGTGGTCGGCGCGCCAAATCCAAAGATTGTCGAGCGTAGAATCGTCAGAGTAAACTTTGAGACTGCACTCCGCCGACGTGTTGGCTTCCAAAAATCCTCCGACGCGGAAGTAACAGTCGAACAGCCGCGCGTCGCGGCTCGATTCGCCTGCCTTGCCTATGGAGACAAGCGTATCCGAGCGCGTCATTCCCGCGTCGAACAACACGCCCGAAACCGAAATATCCGAGCCGGATGTTACAAGGCACTCGTTGCCGTCGAGGGGAATCACGGTGGCAAGCCCCATACCGTAAAGCAATTTGCCGTCGCCCTGCACGTTTACAGCAGATTCCGTGTAATACACTCCCGGCGTAAGTACGACCGCGCTGTGCGTTTTATAAGCGTCGGTAATCGTCTGCGCGGTATCCCTGTCGGCACGAGCGAAGTATATGTCGGACTGAGGGATATATTTTTCTATGCGCGTCGAAATATTGTCTTCCGACCACGAATACCCGACGGCATTTTCGCGCACTGCGGGCACGGCTATGCGGGAGCCGTTCGTCGCGTCAAACGTCAAAAACGGTTTTTCGCGCATACTCGTCGTTTCTTCTACGGTGTACTTATATGCGGGATATTCGCCGCTCGGCGCACCGTCTATTCCGGCAAAACACATATTCCACATGTTGCCGTTCCATTTTTTCCATTTGCTGTTGCGAGAAAACCACTGTTGCTGTTGCCCCGAGGACACGGTGCCGGCGACGTTGCAGTCGGCCAAAAATCCGCCGCTTGCATAACCCTCGCCGGTAGGGTCGCTTAAATCGAGGTCGCCGTTTATATTGACGGAACGCAACGACGACGATTGAGACGTCGCCCATAACGTTTTAACAGTCGAATTTACGGTAAAATTTTCCGCGCCGCGCCAAAAGTTGCACAGCGCATTGCCTATGTCTTTGCGGTTGTTGCAATACAGTTTGGATACTGTTACGTCGTTCGGCGTTTCTCCGAGTCCGGCGTACGTCATGTAATATCCGACGTTAAGCTCGATTTTTTTATTGTACGTTCCCGATTTCAAAAGGAACGCCGTACGCTCCTCGCTGAACTCGCCCATCTTATCTTCTGCGGCGCGTCCGCCGTAAACGCCGTCGATTGCGGCTTTTACTTTGTCCGCATCGTCGTCGGGAGATAAGACGAAAGTGTTTTTTCCGAACAGCTCGCCCTCTTCGCTTATCTCGTATTGTTTGACGATTTCTCCGCCGTTAACCTCGCAGACTTTATAATAGTTAAAGCGCGAACCGTCCGTAAACTCGCCGTCGGTTATGCCGCTTTCTTTTAACTCGTATTCGCCGTAACGCGACGGCGAAGAATATACGTCGTAAGTTTTACCGTCCGCTTTCCATTTGAGAGCGGTATTGCCGTTTTCTACGGACAAACCGACAAACGGCGCTTTGGACGGCGGCGCGGTAGGCGGCTTTTCTCCGTCGTCGCCGCAAGCGAGCGCGCCCGCCGCCGAAACGGCAATCCCTATTGTCGCCATCAATAGATTTTTAAATTTCACTACCCCCTCCCCCCACCGTTGTTATGCGACGGAAATAATAGTTGCGTCGCAAGCAACGATGTATCGGATAATTCATATACAACGCATTATACGCCAAAGTCTTGCCGACTCGCTTCGCCGCCGCGGCGCTCGGCGCGATGCACTTTTCGCACCGGCCGCCCAGCCGCTAATCTCGGTTACGCACAGCGGCCCCGTCGCTTTTCGGCATGCGCTCTGTCGGTCAACTACAATATACGCCTTTTCGAGTCTAATGTCAATACTCTATCCGATATAGAATTAAATATACGAATATCCGCCGAGCAAACGCTGTGTTCGAGCGCATACATTTCGGCGTCGTCCGCGGCGGCAATATCCGTTTTCGATTTTCTTATCGGCAAAAGATTTTTTACACACGGAATTTAATACGGTCAAAATAAACGGGCAAGCGTTCGGATTCCCGGAAACCTTGGACAGCCGACCGCGGAGTATACCGCCGCGCAAAAAACCGCGGCGACGGTAAAACGCTTGCGTTTTTGTTTTTTATGCTGTATAATGGCTTTACTGCGCTAGACGGAGAGGCAGCGGCGCTCTGTAACCTACAATCCGCTACAGTAGGGTCGAACACCGCCCCCGGCTTGCGTATGGAAGGTCCGTTACCGTAAGGTGGCGTTGATGTTAAGGTCTTGTGCAACGTCTGCTTGTGAACCGTGTCAGGGCTTGACCGCAGCAGCACTAAGCAAGATGTGGCGTGTGCCACAAGGTAGCTTTAACGGAGTTAACCGACGGGAAAACGCTTCGGTGCGTTTTGTCAAAGGCGGCGCGCAGTTTCAAAATCCGACGAGTATTTACTCGTCGGATTTTGTTTTCCGTTACTTTAACGGCGTGTTTTCTATTTTGTATTTTACGAGCGGAAGCGAGCGTTTGCCCGCGGTCTTATCCGCTTTTTTTACGAGGTGCTTTATTTTTGCGGGAAGCGGCGGCGCGATGTCGGGGTATTCGTCGGGCTTTTTAATAAACGGAACTTTCAAAAGCCGTTCTATCTCGGGCGCATCGGGGCGGAACGCCGCGCCTGCCTCGCTGTAATATGTCGGCACGAGCGCGGGCGTCAGTCCTGCGTTCACACGGGAGCCTGCCGGCACCTTTATTTCGCCGCTCGCGCGAATGTCGACGGACGACAGTCCGACGTCAGCTCTGTACTTTCCGCCTATCGGAGAAAAGCAATCGTTAGCCTCGTCGTAGACCGCAAAATCGTTCAAGTCGATTTCCAATCGGACTTTGGCGTTTTCCGTCGCTTCGAGCGCAACGCGCTTAAACGCCGCAAGCCGCTTTGTCTGACCGTACACGCTTCCGCCGAGAAGCGTTATGTATACCTGAACGAGCGCCGTACCGGCATAGTCGCCAGTGTTCTTTATGACAAACTCGGTCGACACTTTCAGCTTGTCGCACGAGACTTCGAGCTTGCTTATCTCGTAAGCGGTATAATCGAGTCCGTGTCCGAACGGATACAAAATATCCGATTTATAGTTGTTAAAGAGCCTATAACCGTTGTATACCGAGTCGTAACGAAAATCGCCGCGTTCGCTGAATTTTTTGTTGTTAATCGGATAGTCGGCTCTGTGTTTAAGCCACGTAAACGGCAAATGCCCGCGCGGCGACGTGGTTGTGAGCATGGCTATCACAGTCGATACGGTCGGACAGTACGGGCAATACAACACGGCGTTCGCATACTTTTCTATCGAAAGCTCCGCCGCCGCGCCGCCGCAAAGCGCGACTACGGTAGGCGCGGCCGTACCTGCCGCGCAAATCGCCGCGGCGACGTCGGGCGCTATGCCGTCCGCGCCGTAATCGGTAACGAGAAAGAGGTTGAACGCGCCGTACTTTTTAGCCGCGTCCTTAAACGGCAGCATTCGGAAAGCTATGCCGTCGTCGAAAGCGTCGGCGTTGCCGAAAACCGTTATACTCTTTGGATTTGCGGGAAGCAGACCGTCGTTTTTCAAAAGCACCGTCGAATCGATTACGACGTTGGTCGCGGCGGCGTTCACCGCCGCATGCTTTTTATAAAACTCGTGGGTTTTGACCACGGTAGCTACCGTGCGCTCTATACAGGAATTAAGTCTGTTTTCGAAAATTCTGCCGTCTACCACGGCTTTCGCTATCGCCTTTTTGTCGCCGCCGTCGCAACCGAACTGATATGCGCCGCAGCCGGTAACGCCGCCCGTGCCGCACGCGTATCCGCACGGCGTAACAAACATTGCCGTATCGGGCACGAACTTGGCGTAAACGTCGGCGACCGAACGCGCTTCCGCGACCCGCACGCCGTTGAGGTATCCGCCGTCGAGCATTATTGCCGCCGCATACTCGCCCGCCTTTTCGAGCGGATACAGATACAGCTCGCGGAGCGCTCTGCCGTCGACGGTACGATTGGAATAACGGCCCTGTCCGAGCGCGTCGGTAAACACATAGCCTATATGCCCCGCCGCCGCATATGCGCGCAAAAGTTCTTTAACTACGTATGCGTCCTCCGAAAAGAAGTCGCACGCATCGGGCCGCATCGGGTCGCGAATAAGCCCGCAAGCGATTGTGCCCGAAAACGCCTTACCGTTCGCCACAGCCGCCGCCGAACGCGATTTCGACACCGCGGCGCACAGCGTGTGCGAAAAAGTACAGCCGAGCGCAAGCGCCGTCGGCTCGCCCGTATAATACGGGTCGAGCGCGCCGCCCATATCCATGCTCGGCACGCTCAGTCTTTCTACGGGAGCGGTAACTTCGCCGCCCCCGATAAGCGCAATCTTTTCTTGCAATTTCATTTGCGAAATTGCGCCGCGTATTCTTTCTATATCCATATCAGCGTTTTTTCGCCTTGTACTTGGTGGCGCAATGAACCATGCCGACGTCCGTACGGCGATAGTATTCCAAACGGTCGGAATACTCATAGACAAACATATTCTCGTCGTCGCGCAACATGAAGACCATGGGGCGCTCGCTCGAAACCACGGGCGCGCTGTTAAACTCCTGCGGCGCGGGCGCGGAATTGTATTCCTGCTTTACAGGCGGCACGACGTTAAACTCGCGTGCCGTCGGCGAAACGTAATTCTGCCTGCCGTCTCCGCCGAAAACATTGGCGCGACCGTCCGCCCCCTCTTCCCTCCGACCGAACACGTAATTATGCTCCGTAGGGTCGGGCGCGGGAGTTTGCACGGGGCTTTGCGCGCCGCCGTACATCGAATCGCGCAACATGCCGTATCCGACAGACGGTTCGGTATGAACAGTGAATTTCTCGTCGTATTTGGTCAGGTTTTCCTCGTGAACGGGATTTACTCCGTCAAATTCGTTTCTTCGGCGCAGACTCATCGCGCGTCCTCCATGTCCGTTTTTCGCTTGATTGGCAGTCGTGTTTCTTCGCTGTCGAAATACTTATTTTATGACGTCCGTACCGACGAACTCCCTCAATACCTCGGGCACGGTAACAGACCCGTTCCTGTTCTGATACTGCTCGACAATGGCGGGCAAAATTCTCGACGTGGCAAGCCCCGAACCGTTAAGCGTATGAACATACCCGATTTTGCCGTTGCCGTCGCGGTATCTGGTCATATTGCGCCGCGCCTGATAATCGTTTGCGTTCGATACCGAACTTACTTCTTTGTAAATACCCATGGACGGTATCCACACTTCTATATCGTAGGTGCGCGCCATGGACGCCGAGCAGTCTCCCGCGGCGAGCTTGCTCAATCGGTAATGCAAGCCCAATCCTTCGACGAGCGCGCAAGCCTTGCCTACAAGCTCCTCAAACGCTGCCTTGGAACTGTCGGGCGTCGTAACCTGGACCATTTCCACCTTGTCGAACTGATGCCCGCGTATCATGCCGCGTTCTTCCGCGCGATAAGACCCGGCTTCCTTGCGGTAGCACGGCGTATACGCGAACAGTTTTTTGGGCATGTCTTTTTCTTCCAAAATTTCTCCGCGGTATATATTGACAAGCGCTGTCTCTGCCGTCGGCAGCATGAACCGCCGCGCCGCGCCGTCTTCCGCGGTATCGACGCGATAAACGTCGTCCTCGAACTTGGGAAACTGTCCCGCGCCAAGTCCGCACTCGTAATTGAGCATGTGCGGCGGCAAGACAAACGTATATCCGTCAGTGATATGCGTTTTGATAAAATAATTCAACAGCGCCCACTCTATGACTGCGCCGCGACCGGTATAGAGCCACGACCCGTTTCCGGCAAGCTTTACGCCGCGCTCGTAATCGATTAGTTTCAAACTTTCGCAAAGCTCGACGTGATTTTTAATCGGGAAATCGAAACTCGGTTTTTCGCCGTAAATTTTTATTACGGCATTGTTTTCTTTTCCGCCTGCAACTACATCGGCGTCTGGAAGATTGGGCAGGCACAGCAGGTTATGCCTGAGTTCGTCCTCTATCGTTTTGAGCTTTTCGTCGCTCGCCGAAATTTGCTCGCCTATCTCGCGCATTTTCGCAAACACGGGCTGAACGTCCTCGCCGTTCTTTTTCATGCGCGGAATGTCTGCGCTCACTTTGTTCTTTTCGGCTTTGAGCGCTTCGGTTTTGCCTATGATTTCGCGGCGCGCGGCGTCGAGGTCGAGTATACCGTCAAGCTCTGCGGTATACCCGCGCTTAGCGAGCGCGGCGGCTACGCCGGCCTTGTCGCTGCGTATGAGGTTGATGTCTATCATCGTTTATTTCCTCTGTCGGTAGATTATAAATTACAAGACTATTATAACCCAACAAGAGTCGAAAAGCAACCTTATTCCCGCTTCTTTTTCGAAAAAAAGCCTTACTTCTTTTTTGAAAAAAAAGAAGTAAGCAAGAAAAAACCAATGTTTTTTCGTTTATCAATAAGAAAAACCAATGTTTGGTTCTCGTTTGTCAACAAGAAAAAACCAATGTTTGGTTTTCGTTTGTTAATAAGAAAAAACCGATGTTTGGTTTTCGTTTGTCAATCCGTCGGTAAATCTTATATCGGGGGATTTACGAAATCACTTACCGATTCGGCTCGCGTCGCGCTCTGACGCGAGAAGGAATTATAACCCGCAGCGCACCGCTCGCCGTCATGCCTGCCGCATACACAGCAAAAAACGCCGACGCACAAACGACAGTCTGCCACAACGCGGGCATACCGGACGCCTGCACTGCAATGGCGACGAAAAAGTATGCCGCCGCTCCCGCCGCCGAACACACTATCGGCATAACGACGGCATTCCTGACGTTTACGCCTATTTCGGCGGTCTTTACCGCACGCCTTACCGTCAGCATGGCGGCAACGCAATAACACGCGCACGTCGCCGCCGCGCTGCCGTATATGCCTGTCGCAATCACGAGAACGGGCGTGAGCGCGACGTTCACTGCGCCGCCGACGGCAAGATATACCGTCGGTCGGCGCGCGTTGCCGTGCGCCTGCAAAACTGTCGCCGATACTTGAAACACTCCCGCGTAAAATACCGACACCGCCTCGACACGCAAAATGCGAGCGGCAGTCTCTATCTGCTCGGTCGGCAACCCTCCGTACAGCGCCCTGCATATGCTTTCGGGAAAAAGCAGAAAAGCGACGGTTATCGGGATAACGAACATCATGACGAATTCAAACACCGTCTTTGTCGTTCTTCCGCCGTCGCCGCCGCGCTCCAAGTCGGCTGTAAGAGCAGGCAAGAAAGCGACTGACACCGACGACAATATCACTGTCGGCATATTTATGAGCGTGCCGACGGGCCCTACCGCAAGCCCGAAAAGCGCGGTAGCCTGCGCGCGTCCCTCGCCGCCCTTTACCAAAAGATTTATCACGAGCGCGGAATCTACGACTTGCGTTATGGGCATAACAAGCGCGCCCAGCATAAGAGGCAAAGACAGCGATAAGATTTCGCGGCGCAATATTCCGTCCGCGGCGGCTTCGAAAAGCGGACGCGCCGCCGTACACGGATAGCCGAAACTTCCGTTCTTACGCTTTCGCGCGTCAATCGCATATCTTATACCCAGATAGAAAGCCGCCGTAAATTCGCTCGCGGTAACGCCGAGCAGAGCGCCCGCAACCGCATAACGCACGCCCGAATGTAAAAACATCCGAGCAAAGCACAACCCCGCAAAAAGTTTTACCGATTGCTCTATGAGCTGACTTACCCCGCTCGGCAACATGTTGTTCCTGCCTTGAAAATACCCGCGTACCGCCGCGGTTCCGCCCGCAAACAACAACGATGGCGCCAGCGCGAGATAGCAAAGCGACGCATCCGCATTGCCCTGTAAAGCGGATAAGTCGTTCCTAAATATGATTATCGCCGCAGTCAAAACGGCGGAGACTGCAAAAAGCGGTGCCGCCGCGATTTTTACCGTGTGCGCCGCCGCAATCGCGTCGCCGCGAGCCGAGTACTTTGCGACCACACGCGAGACGGCGTTCGCTATACCGCCGCCGCAAACGGCAAGAAGAACCGTATAAACGGGAAACACCATTTGATACAGTCCCATGCCTTCCGCTCCGACTGTATTTGTAAGCGGCACGCGGTACAGCGCGCCCGCCACCTTCGCGACTATTCCTATAACGGCAAGCATTGCCGCAGACCGTCCCAACGTTTTTTTCACCGCAAGTAGTATGCGCATTGCATATGCGTTTAGTGCATTTTTCTGTAAATACTTGACAAACGCGCGCGCAAAATGTATCATATATACAAGATACGCAAAAAAACAAACGGAGGCATTATCATGTATTGCAGAAACTGCGGCAGTAGTATAAGAGACGACGCAATGTTTTGCCCCAACTGCGGCACGGCGGTAAACGGCGCGCCGTCGCAACAGCAGCCTTACATGCAGCCCGCGCAACCTACATATCCGTATCAACAGTATAATCAGCAGCAACCGCAAAATTATCAAAACGGTCAGCCCATTCAATATCCCGCGGCGCAAAACACCAACGCCATTGCGATAGTAGGCTTTGTCTTGGCGTTTATTATCCCGCTTGCCGGACTTATCTGTTCGATAATCGGGTTCAATAACGCAAAGCGCGGCGCGCCGTATTACGGACTCGCCCTCGCCGGCATAATTATCAGCGCGGTCTGGATGGCTATGGTTCTTTTGGCATGGATAATAGTTCTTTCCATGTGGGATTCGATTTGGCAATTTTACAATTCGCTATTGTATTGAAATCAAGACGGGCACACTGCCCGTTTTTTTGTGTCTGTTTTTACGAATGACCGCACATTTCGACATTTTTATACAAAGCGCTTGACCCTGCATAATTTTGGGTGTATGCTAAATATATATCGTATAGGAGGATAACATATGTTCTGCAAAAATTGCGGCAAAGAGCTTAAAGACGGCTCGGCTTTTTGCTCGGGTTGCGGCGCGGCAGTAAACGGCTCCGCTCCCACGCAAACCGCGCCCCCGCAAGGAGCGCAATACTCGCAACAGCCTGCTCAACCCAACCAAGCGCCGGCAGCGAACGGCGAAAATACGATTGCTATAATCGGCTTCGTTTTTGCTTTTCTCTTCTCGCTTGTCGGACTTATCTGCTCGATTATAGGCTATAACAACGCCAAGCGCGGCGCACCTTACCGCGGGCTTGCTTTGGCCGGAATCATCATAAGCATCGTGTCTATGGTTATTTCTTTTATAGCCGTAATAATCATCATAGCAAACTTTGATTTTCTGATTTCCAACTTACCCTACGTGTATTGATATTTACACAACAAAAAAGCGGACATAAGTCCGCTTTTTTGTTGTGCTCTTTATCAGTCCGCCGAAATAGCGCCGGTCGGGCACTCGCCTTCGCACGCGCCGCAGTCGATGCAAGCGTCCGCGTCGACAACGTACTTGCCGTCGCCTTCGCTTATAGCCCCTACGGGGCAAGAGCCGGCGCACGCGCCGCAAGCGATGCATTCATCGGAAATCTTATGTGCCATGATATACCTCCGTATTGTATTGCAAAGATTATATCATTTGTGCCGAAAAAAGTCAATACGAATTTACAGTCAAACGCAGTTAGCGACGGCGAACATTTTTACTGCGTTTGCTTTTTACTGCGAAAACCCATTGACAATCTGCCGCCAAACTGTTATATTATAAAAATGGAGGATAAAATAATGTTTTGTAAAAACTGCGGCAATGAAATTAAAGACAATGCCAAATTCTGTTCCTCATGCGGCACATGCACGGAAACCCCGTCTGCGCCCGTACAGACACCGCCCTCTGCGCCTGCGCCTGCGCCGACACAGCCGTCTGCGGCAAACAATAATATAGCGATTGTCGGATTTTCGCTTTCGATGGCAGCCGTGTTGTTTTGGTTTCTCGCAATATTCATTATGGGTTTGCCGTTCACCATTATTTCTTTGGGACTTTCCGTTGCCGGTATCGCCTGCTCTGCAAGAGGCATAGGGCTTGCGGCATCCGTCGGCAATAAAAACAAGGGACTCGCTATTGCCGGATTGACGGTCGGAATTGTATCTGCCGTTATCGCCTTCATTTTAATGATATTAGCGATAAATATGTTGGCAAACATATACAGTTATTATTAAAAACCTGTGGACAGCTTTAACACAAAACAACCTTCTCCAAGTACTCGGAGAAGGTTGTTTTATTTGAAATATCATGCTTTATCCGACTTATTGTCGGTACCGTCAGACTGTGCGCCGCTATTTTTTTTCTTATTGAAGTGTTTTCCGTTACCCTGTGCTTTTGCGCTTTTTTTATTGTTATCGGATTTTTCGGCATTGCCGTTGCGCGGCTGATTTCCGTTAAACTTGTTTTTGTTTTTTTGCTTGCCGTTTTTGTTCTGCGCGGGCGCGGCATCTTTTTTCTCTTCTTCGACGCGGCGTTCGTAACTAAGCTCGGACATGGGAAATTCTGCAAACTCGAAATTATCGTCGTTGCCGAAACGAACTCTCACGATTTCCGTGAGCGGCGTTACGCTCACCACCGTTCCCCTTCTGCCGTCGGGTGCGGTAACAAACGCGCCGTGCTTAGGCGCGCGCCTCAACACGTCGTCGTAAGTGGCGTTTTCGTAGCCGAGACAGCACAACAGCCGTCCGCACATACCGTTAATCTTGTTGGGCGTGAGCGCAAGCCCTTGATTTTTCGCCATCTTGATTGAAACGTGATTCGCGTCGCACTCGAATCCGCCGCAACAGCACGGCATGCCGCAACCGCCGAGCGCGCCGATTAACTTGCACTCGTCGCGCGCACCTATCTGACGCAAATCGATGCGCATATGGAAAGCCGACGCAAGGTCGCGCACAAGCTCGCGGAAGTCGACGCGCTGTTCGGCAGTGAAATACAGCACGAGCTTACTGCGGTCGACGGTGTATTCGCAATCGACGATTTTCATATCGAGTCCGCGTTCCGACGCTTTTTGCTTAGCCGTGGAAAGTATATCGCGCTTTTGCGCGGCGTCTATATGAACGGAATTTATTTCGTCCTCGGTTGCGACGCGCAAGACTTCTTTGAGCGGCGCGACGATTTGGCTCTCGTCCACTTCCTGCGGCGGCGCCGTTACCGTCGCGATTTCCTGTCCGCGTTGCGTCTCGACGATTATCTGCGCACCCTTGACGTACTCGCCGTCGTCGCCGACGGGCGCAAACCAATACATCTTCGGCGAAGTGCGAAACCTCAACCCCACTACTTTCGGCATAACGCTTTTTCCTCCATGATTTTGAGAACGACCATATCCATAACGGCTTGCGGCATACAGTTGGATTGCAACCGTCTCACCGCGTCGCGCACGTATTCGCACGACTTTGCCGCGGCGTACGGAGTAAATCCCACGCCGGCGCCGCCCACGTCCGATAATGAGAATACGGTAGGCGCACCCACGGACATTTTGGCTATATCGCCCAAAACGTATTCCATAAGTCCGAGAACGCTCGCCGCATGCTCGCGTGTAAACTTTTCGTAAATAGCAGCCACCGAGGCGAACGCTCTGCTTCCGACAGCCGTTTTCAATATCTTTACCGCGTCTGCGTACGCAACGGCAAAGTCGGGGTCGAGCAGTATGCGCGCCGCCTGACCTATATTGCCTCGGCTTGCCCGCGCCGCGAGCGCTATCGCGGACTTGTCTGCGTTCGCGTTTTGCTCCGCGATACGCTCTTGCACAACGCTTATAGGGAACGGCGCAAGCTCTACGCGAGTACAACGCGATTCCACGGTGGGCAACAGCGCGCCGCTCGCGCACAAAATAAAACACACGCGCGGGGGCGGTTCTTCGAGGCTTTTGAGCAGCTTGTTTTGACAAATCTCGCTCATGCTCTCGGCATTCTCTATTATATACGCGCGACGAGAAAGTTCAAACGGCGTAAGATACAGCGAATCGAGTATTTCGCGAACATCTTCCACATTGACGGGCGCGGGTTTAGCCGCATCGGACTTTTTAGTTTTCTTACCTTTTGCGCCGTCGTTTTTGTTCGCTTTGGGATACACCATGATATCGGCGTGCTCTTCGAGCGCGCGTTCGCTGCCTATGCCGACAAGCCTTGCCGCAAGATAACGCGCGAGAATCGACAGACCGTCCGCGTCCTCGCCCGTCAATAAAAACGCGCTCTGCCGCGACGTTGCGTCGTACGGTGCAATAATATCGAGCGACCGATAAAGGTCGGCATACGCTCTGACAAACTCAATCATAGTATGCGCAGAACTTCCCGCAAAATTTTATCCGCCGTTTCTTCTTTGGTTCCGCCGGCGTCGATTCGAATAAGCTCGCCGCTCGCGCACATATCTTCGAATCCGACGTAAACACGCTCGAAAAACTCGGTATTTTCGCGTTCGAGCCTGTCTGCGTTGTCAGCTCCGCCCTTGCGCTCGAATCCTACTTCGGGCGTAACGTCGAGAAACAGCGCAAGGTCGACGTTCAACGGCGCGGTGGTTCTCGCGTTTACTTCGCGCACGAAATCGATATCGAGTCCGCGCCCGTATCCCTGATACGCCAAAGTCGAATAAACAAACCTGTCGCACACGACTACTTTACCCGATTGAAGCGCGGGAAACACGACGCCGTTCAAGTGGTCTCGGCGCGCCGCAGAATACATATAAAGTTCGGACAGCGCGTCGGGCGAATATGCGGGGTCGAGAATCATGCCGCGAAGTCCCTCCGCAAGCGGAGTGCCGCCCGGTTCGCGCGTAGAAACCACGTCGAAACCGCGCGCAATCAGCGCTTCGGATAAGAACTTGCACTGTCGGCTCTTGCCTGCGCCCTCGCAGCCCTCCAAAACTATGAATTTCCCGTTTTTCATATCGACTCCCGTATACAATCGCGAAGCGCTTCGTTAAGTCGTTCCGCCTGCGCCGCGCCGTCCGCCGCCGTAAACAAAAATACGACGTATCTGTTTGTAACAAGCTCGGCGTAAACGCCGACGCTTTGTAATTTTTTATTAAAAGCCTGTCCGCCGCCGAGCGCGCCGCAGTCGAGCACAAGCCGCGTAAAATCGTCGTTTTCCAAAAACGGAAATTCGCGTCTCATGTGCTCCGTAGCGCTTTTTAGCTCCGCGTATTTTTCGCCGTGCCCGCATGCGGCGAGCACAGCGTCCTCGGTAGACGCATACAGCAAATACGAAGGGCTGGTCGTGCCCATAACGTCCGTAAAATTACGAAGTTTTAATGCGTTCGCATCGCCGAGATTGTCCAAAAGCACCGCGCTCTGCGTAAGTGCGCCCAGCGTCTTATGTGCCGAAACATTGCAGATGTCGCACTTATCGGAAAACCGCGGGGGCAGATGCGGCGAAAATCCGTAATGCGCGCCATGCGCGCCGTCAATAATAAACAGCAAGCCCTTGCGCTTGCAGTACTCCGAAATGCCGTCTATATCGGCGGCATAGCCGAAATACGTAGGAGAAGTTACAACAACGCAACCGATATTATCCGTCAGCGCGCCGTCTATATCCTTAACGGTAATCGGTCGTATGTCGCCTTTTCTGCCGACCGCCGTCGCGCGCTTACCCGAAAGCGCGAATCCGTCAAACACCGAGCGGTGCGAATTTACATCGACAATTCCGTCGGATGCGGCATACAGAACCGCGGATTTTACGCCTTGGGAACTTCCGCCGGCGAGAAGCCTCGCATTCTTTGCGCCGTACGCCGAAGCGACGAACCGCTCCGCCGCTTCGAGTTGCGCGTCGGGGAATACGCCGTCAAGCTCCGTAATATCTGTCGCAATCAGCTTGCCCTTATGCCCGGGCGTATGCAGTCGGAGCGCGTCCGACGCCGCATAGCCGTCCATAAACGCATGTAAATGCCCTACTCTCACTTTTTGGTTTTGGGCTTCATCGTCGGGAAAAGAATGACGTCGCGTATAGAAGCGCTGTCGGTAAGAAGCATTATCATGCGGTCTATACCTATTCCCAGCCCGCCCGTCGGCGGCATGCCGTATTCGAGCGCCTCCACAAAATCATCGTCCGCGGCTTGTGCTTCGTCGTCGCCGCGCTTTGCCATTTTACGTTGCGTCTCGAACCGTCCCGCCTGGTCTATGGGGTCGTTAAGCTCGGAATAAGCGTTGCCGCCCTCCCAGCCGTTGACGAAAAACTCGAACCGATACGTAAGACCGTCGTCGGAACGCTTGGCGAGCGGCGACACCTCTATGGGATAGCCCGTCACGAACGTCGGCTGAACAAGCGTACTTTCCACCAGCTTGTCAAACGCCACGTACATGCACTCGGCGGCGTTCTTTTCGCCCTCCGCTTCCAATCCGAGCTTTTCGAGTGCGGCACGCGCGCCTTTGTCGTCGAGCGTCATAAAATCGATGCCCACGGTTTCCTTTACTATATCGCGCATGGTTACGCGCCGCCACGGCGTGGAAATGTCTATTTCGCGGCCTTGATACGTTATCTTGTCTCCCAATCCTATCGCGCGCGCCGCCGCGGTGTAAATATCCTCGACGCGCTTCATCATATCGGTATAATCGCCGTACGCCTGATACAGCTCCATCATGGTGAATTCGGGATTATGCTTGATGTCCATGCCCTCGTTGCGGAAGCAACGTCCGATTTCGTAAACGCGCTCCATGCCGCCGACTATCAGACGTTTAAGATAAAGCTCGGGCGCAATGCGCATATACATATCGAGGTCGAGCGTATTGTGGTGCGTAATGAACGGACGCGCTGCCGCGCCGCCCGCAACGGTATTTAATATAGGCGTTTCCACTTCGATAAATCCGTCGCCGTCGAGATAGTTGCGGATTGCGGAAATTATCTTGCCGCGTTTGACGAACGTATCTTTGACATCGGTGTTTACGATAAGGTCGAGGTAACGCTTGCGGTACCGCAAATCGTTGTCTTTCAATCCGTGCCATTTCTCGGGCAACGGCAAAAGGGATTTTCCGAGCAACGTCAGCTTTTCGACGGCAATCGAAACCTCGCCGCTGTGCGTTACGAAAATCTTACCCACGGCGCCTATAATGTCGCCGATGTCTACTTGTTTTTTGAAAAACGCGTACTCGTCTTCGCCAACGTTGTCGCGCTTGACATAAAGCTGTATTTGCCCCGAACGGTCGAGAAGGTGCGCAAAACTCGCCTTGCCCATTATTCGGCGGCTCATAAGTCTGCCCGCGACCGATACGACCTTGCCCTCTTCGGGAGCGCAAACAATGTCTGCGGCATGCGCGGTTACATCGTAACTCGTTGTCTTGAACGGGTCTTTTTCCGCCGCGACAAGTTCTTCGAGCTTAGCTACGCGCACGGCGCGCAATGCGTCCGCGTCTATCTCGGCTTCGGCATTCACGCTGTTAATATTATCGGTATTATTATCCATTTCGTTTCCTTGCCCGCTTACTTTTTCATAGCCTTTTTGTCGACCGATATATCGAGTATTTTAAACTGCAAATCTCCGACCATGACAACGTCGCCAATCTCTTTATCGAGCAGCGCCGCGCCGACGCGAGATTCGTTGCTTATTCTGCCGTTGAGCGCGTCCGCTTCATGCGAGCCTACTATCGTATAGTTTTTAATTCCCGTGCACTTGGACTTGTCCGGCTTCCCTCTGCTCTTAACTTTGAGCACCAGCTCGGATTCGGCAAAACCCTTGTCCGATAACTCTTCTTTTTTAAACCGCTTGCCGGCAAGAAGCTCCGACCCCGCGGTAGCATAATCGTCGGGCGTAAGTTCGCCGAGGATAGGTCGGTTCTGCTTATTTGCACGCATATCGTTGACGGACATGCGCGTCAAAAATCCCGCTATTATATCGGTGCGCGTCAGTCCGCATTTTTCCACCTCTTCGAGTCCGTCGGCAATATCCGCTTCGATAACCTCTACCGTACAGCCTATCGAAACGGTATCGTCGCTAATCGACTTCTCGTCGAGCACTTTGGCGTTGGCGAGCTTTTCTTTAATCGCGTCCACTTCGTTTTGAAGTTTTGCCTGCTCGTCGCGCGCGATGTCGTACTCGGCGTTTTCGGAAAGGTCGCCCTGTGAACGCGCCTTGGCTATTTCCTCGACGATGGCGGGCATCTCGACCATTTTGATGTGTTCGAGCCGCTCTTCAAGCTCGCGTTTGCCTGCCGCCGTCATGATATACTCTTTGGGCATGATAAAATACTCCTTACGATATTATTACGAATATATTATAAAGCATTACCTCGCTTTAAGTCAAGCGCTTTTATTGCGCCGAAGCAATTCGCGCACGGGAATTATGTGCCGCGGCGCCTCGATACGGGATTGCCGCATTATCACAAAGAAATCATTTCAGGCCTTTTGTTTCCGCACGGCATTAAATCGCCGATTTCCTCATATTTCGGCAAAAAGCGGCATACAGTATAAAACCGATTTTATTTATGGTGGGGATTATGAAAGAGGATACATCGGCAAGAGCAATCGCACTCGGGCAATACATAACTCAAAATGCCGCGACCGTGCGCGACGCGGCAAAACACTTCGGCATGGGTAAGTCCACGGTACACAAGGACGTTACGGAACGCTTGAAGCAAATCGACCCCGCGCTGTGCGAAAAAGTGCGCACCGTACTCGACTACAACCTGTCCGTCCGACATTTGCGCGGCGGCGAGGCTACGCGTAGAAAACACATACACGAAGATTAAAGCGCACAGCCGAACGCACGGCAAAAAACCGCGGAGACAGTCGATAAACTGCCGCCGCGGTTTTTAAATCGGTTATATTATTGCTTATGCGTTGCTTATCCGAAAATAACGGAAACTACCGACAAGAGAGTTTCTGCTAACGACGAGTTGTCCCGCTTCGAACAGCATCGTCAAACATCTTTGCAAAATACTCGGTACGACGCGCCTTGTACGCCGCCGCATAAAACTCAGTAGCGTCCGACCGTACATAGACGGCGGCTGTTCTATTTTAATCGGCAGGCTCATCGGGCACACGCGGTCAGTCTTCGTAACCGTCGGGGTTTTTGCTCTGCCAATTCCACAGCGAACGGCACATATCGTTTATGCCGAGCTCGGCTTGCCAGCCGAGTTCTTTTTTCGCTTTGCTCGCGTCGGCATAACACGTCGCTATATCCCCCGCGCGGCGCGGTTTCACCGAGTACGGGAGTTTTTTTCCGCATGCTTTTTCAAACGCGTGAATTACGTCGAGAACGGAGTACCCCTTACCCGCTCCGAGGTTATACGTATATATACCGTATTTCTTGATTTTTTCTATTGCCGCGACGTGTCCTTTCGCAAGGTCGGTAACATGAATGTAATCGCGCACGCCCGTGCCGTCGTGAGTATCGTAATCGTCGCCGAATACGTTAATCTCTTTTAGTTCGCCAATTGCCACTTTTGCTATATACGGCGTGAGGTTGTTGGGAACGCCGTGCGGACACTCGCCGATAAGTCCGCTTTCGTGCGCGCCGACGGGATTGAAATACCGCAAAATCACAACAGACCACTCGCCGTCCGATTTATAAACGTCGCGCAACATAATCTCTTGAAAATACTTGCTCGTCCCGTACGGATTGGTCGTGCCGCCCGTCTTGCAGTCTTCCGTCAAAGGCAAAATTTCGGGGTCGCCGTACACTGTCGCCGACGAGCTGAACACGATTTTCTTACAGCCGTGCGCACTCATTCTGTCAGTCAAAACGAGCGTGCCGTATAGATTGTTGCCATAGTACTCGATGGGTTTAGCGCAACTCTCGCCCACGGCTTTAAGACCCGCAAAATGTATGACCCAATCTATTGCATGCTCCGAAAACACCCTGTCGAGCAACGCTCCGTCGCGCACGTCGCCTTCATACAGCTCGATATTCTTACCGGTAATTTTACGCACGCGTTCTATACTCTTCGGCGACGAATTATCGAAATTATCGATTACAACGACTTCGTGTCCGCTTTGCAATAACTCGACGCACGTATGACTGCCTATATACCCCGCGCCGCCCGTTACCAAAATTTTCATCAGTTACTCCTTATATGCGCGCGACGGAAATTCCGTCGGCAATATCGACGTTCGTATGCAAACTCAAACGAATTTCCGTTGCCTCGAT
>CATLGX010000020.1 GCA_949948785.1 uncultured Christensenella sp.
ACAAACTGACCGTCGGAACGTTTTACTCCGAGGCGTTGCGCGTTACTGTCTCTGCCGTTTTTGGTGGAACCGCCGCCCTTCTTGTGGGCGAACAATTGAATATTGATAAACATTTGTTATTTACCTCCCGTGATTGTCTCCGTACCGACATATAGAGGATATCCGCTACGGAGGTCTTCCGCGCCTACGCGCAATGCGCGCAGGACAACTTGAATGTCATGGTCCAAATTCGTTTCTTCCGTTATGCGAAACTCGAAAAGCGCCGCTTTTTCGTTTCGCTCGAACTCTACGGGCGCGCCCATATCTTTAATAGCGAGATATGCGGTCTGCACCAGCGTCGACGCCGCCGCGCAAACAATATCGCTTCCGCTGTCGGCATAACCGCTGTGCCCTTGCGCTCTCACGCAAACAGTACGTCCGTCGCAATCGAAGAACGAAATCTTTATCATGCGATAGCGTCGATTTTTATGCGCGTATAGTACTGGCGATGACCTTGCTTTTTGCGCACGTTCTTTTTTGCCTTGTACTTGAAAACAACGACTTTTTTGGCTTTGAGCTGTTTTACAACGGTTGCGGAAACCTTTTTACTTTCCGCTTCGCCGCCGCAAACGATGTTCGCGCCTTCGCCCGTCATGAGCGCTTTAAGCTCGACCGTCGCGCCCTCTTCCGCATTAATGCGTTCGACATCCAAGACGTCGCCCACGTTGACGCGGTACTGCTTGCCGCCTGTCTCGATAATTGCAAACATAGCATAACCTCCGTTTAGTATTCGCCGTAGGGGTATCGGATTTTCCGAGTTTATAACCCTTTTCGTGCGGTTCTATATAAGTATATCACACACCGCAAATATCTGTCAAGAAAAACCCGCTTCTTTTTTGAAAAAAGAAACGGGCAAAAAAATCCGTTGCGATGGTATCAAACGTAAATTCAAAGAAAAGACAAGTGCGCGTTTCGGGCGTTTTATTCGCTCTAAACTTCGAATTCTCCGTTTAACGCTATCAACGCGCGCTCGAAATCTTCGTCGGAAACGCCGAGTATTATGTTAATCTCCGACGCGCCTTGGTCTATCATGCGGATATTGATGTCTGCGGTCGACAGACGGTTTATGGCTCGCGCGGCGGTGCCGGGGCGACTGACCATACCGTGTCCGACAATCGCAATCAGCGCAAGGTCGGTTGAAAGACTTATGTGGTCGGGTTTTACTTCCGCCTGCACCAACTTGACGAGCGTGTTCGCAAGTCCTCTATCCACCGCCGAAAAAATTACCGTCATGGAATCTATTCCGCTCGGTATATGTTCTATCGGTATCTCGAGACGCTCGAAACAGCTCAGCACACGGCGTACGAATCCTATTTCGGTATTCATCATCGATTTATCGATATAAAGCGAGAAAAAGCCTTTTTTGCCCGCTATTGCAGTTATCGGACGGCTATTCTTGCGCGTATAAGTTCCGTTCAACAATTGCTCCGTCGGGACAATTTTCGTTCCGACAGCGTCCGAATTAAATGTGTTTAAAATGTGTATCGGAATATTTGCTTTGCGCACGGGAAATATGGATTCGGGATGCAATACGTTCGCGCCCATATACGCAAGCTCGCGCAATTCCTTGTACGAAAGCGCATCGATAATCGTCGCATGCGGCACGATGCGAGGGTCGCAAGTCAAAAACCCGTCGACGTCCGTGAAATTTTCGTAAACAGACGCGCCGACGGCACGCGCTATTATCGCGCCCGAAATATCCGAGCCGCCGCGCGTAAAAGTAACCGTTTTGCCGTTTGCATCACCGCCGTAAAAACCCGGTATAACCGCACACTTATGCCCCGACAAACCGAGCTTGCACACGTGCTCGGTATACTCGTCGTCATATATGCCGTCGCGGAATTTAATCAGGTCGAAAGCGTCCGCGAAATCGTAACCGATTACAGCGGCGAGCAGTTTTGCCGAAAGATATTCGCCGCGCGACACGATATAATCTTCATCCGCGCTCGCGAGTTTTTTTCTTATCGCGTCGAATTCCGAACAAAGGAAATCTTTATCGCCCAAAAGTCCCGCGCAAAGCTCTTCGAAACGCGCGACCACGTTTGCGAACTCGGCGGCGCGACGCTCGGGCAACGCCGCGGCAACCTTTATGAGCATGTCGGTTACTTTACCGCCGCTCTCGGTCTTTCCCGGCGCCGAAACGACAATAAACCGCCGCTCCGAATCGGACTCGATAATACGCTTTACGCGCTCTATGCTATTCACGGTGGACATGGATGTTCCGCCAAATTTGACAGCTTTCATTTTTTCTCCGTCGTTATATTATATTCCGCGCCGAGGTTTTGCGTCAATGCGCGACCGACAATTCATTTGATTTTGCGCGCTTCGACATAGTACCGTTTTTCCTGAGCCTCGCCGAGCGAAAAAGTTTTTTTGGGCAACACTCCGTTTTTGAGCACATAGTCGAAAAGTTCGTTTTTTTCAACGCCGCGCATGCGTATACCCATATGCCGAGGGCGGCACAGCGCTTCGTCGCCGTGAACGTATTCGATACTGCCGCCGAAATGCTTGACATAGCTCTCGCAAAACGCGTCTACCGCTTTTATCGCCTCCACCTTGTCGGCGGGAACGTTTATGTCCATAGGCATCGGCGCATACATTTGCGTAACCGCTTCGCCCTTTACCGCCGAACGCAGACTGTCCGTAAACATAACGGGGTCGTCCGTTTCGACTAGACGGTGTATCGGTTCGCACACAAGCCCCTCGTCGTATATGTTGACTATCTCGACGAGAGCATATCCGTTGCGAGCCGTCTTGTTATGCTCGCGGCAATACTTGGCGGTCGCAAGCGAGTGGTTGCCGTCGCCGACGAGCGCAAAAAGTTCGGTTCCGAATTTGCGGAGGGACGCCGATATGATTTTTTCCACCGCGGCGTATAGAGGGGCGGTATCGCCCGCCGCTATCAGCTCACCCGTAATATGTCCGCCGCCGCCGCTCAACTCGTCGTCGTACAACGGCTTTTTGACCGCGCGTTCGACAGCCGCCGAAAGCTCGTTTTCGCGGTCGTCTACGAGCAACATTATGTGCGGCAATTCTATATCGATTGCCTCGCGTATTGCGACACGAGGAGGTATGCGCTGTTCTATGGTGCGCTCGGAGGCTCGTATAAGCGCCGTTGTTCCTTGGGCGTAATCATAGTCGTCAAGATTGATTGCCGCCACGACGCCGCGTCTGACGCGCCCGAACGGCGTTTTGCGAGTAACCGCAACTGCGCCTTTGACCGTCTCGAACCGTCCGCCGTCAAGCATTGCGGCAGACGCCTCGCGTATTTTTTCTATACGTTTTTCAGCTTCCGCGAGAAAACACTCGGGCAGTATCAAATCCAACGCAGAGCGGTTTTTCAGCTCGTCCGAAAGCGCAGTCCAATACTCGGGCTGCGAGGAAAACTGGTCGCAAGCCACAACGGCAAAGTCGCCCACATTTCCCTTGGGTATGAGAAGTTCGCTATCGAAATCTACAACCATAGATTTACCAAAGCCCCGCCGCAAGCACCCAAATGACCGCGGACGTTCCGAGCGCGAGCAACTTCCAACCGATATTGTGTACGAATATTTTTTTCATGACGGATACGAATTTACCGTCTTTCTTTTCCGTCTTTTGCGTCGACCGTTCAAACTCTGTCATAATTACGCACCTCCTTGTCGGAAACGATTACTCGTTCCCTTTTATCGAGCGTTTGCCCTTTTTCTTGGTGGATACCGCTTTAAGCCCGTACGCCTGTTCGAGCTTTTCGGTGAGCATTTGCGAATCGTAATAGCGCGAAATCTCGCCGCGGTGCGCGACCGATATTACGCCCGTTTCTTCCGAAACGATTACCGCGAGTACGTTATAATTTTCGGTTACGCCGATTGCGGCGCGATGGCGAGTTCCGAGCTCTTTGTCTATCGTCGTAGACTGAGACAGCGGCAAAAAGCATCCGGCCGCGATTATTCTGTTTCCGCGGACGAATACCGCACCGTCGTGGAGGGGCGCTTTTGTATTGAAAATACTCTCGAGAAGCGCTCCCGACAGCACTGCGTCGAGCGTCGTTCCCGAATCGAGTATATGTCCGGGCACACCGTGCGTGGAAACGACTATGAGCGCGCCGACATTTTTCTTGGACATATTCTGCGCCGCGCGCACGATGTCTCCGATTGCCGAGTGAAGCTGGTCATCGGTAACGTCGTATTCCGTCGTATACGCTTCGTGCGTCTCTTTGGGCGAAGCGAGCTTCAACAGCCCGCGACGCGCTTCCTGCGGGAAAAGCAAAATTATGGCGACTACCGCAAGCACCAACGAATACGACATAACCGTACCTATAACGGTAAGTCCCAACTCCTCGGACGACAGCACGACGCCGATTACAGTAAGCGGCAGAAGATACGCGGCAAGTTTGACCGCGTTGTTCTTTTTCAAAAAAACGATTATGCCGTAAATCAGCACAGCCGTCAGCAGAATATCGAATACGCATGCCGCTATTCCGCCCGGCGTTTGCAGTTTTTTCTCAATGTTTCCGAAAAAATCCATCTCGCTCCTCCGCTGTTATTATACAATATAATCAATCTGTTTACAATCGTTTTTAACTCTGTTTTTACCGAAAAGCAAAATTTTTCCGCACAAACGCCCGACGCGACGCCGACACGACAAAAGTTGTTAAGAAATTATGAACAAATTTTTAAAAACACTTGATTTTTTTGTTTATATACGCTATAATATAGTGTATATCGCTGTATAAGAGGATTTCTATGGCAAAGAAAGAATCCAAAAAGCCCGAAAAGACCAAAGAGAAAAAGGGCAAAAATAAAAAAGGCGCGCAACCCGCCGCCTCCGCGCCCGCGGGATTTCCCGCTTCGGGTACGCCGTCCGCCGGCGCGCCCGCTTCGAGCATGCCCGCAGGTCAGAGTTCTATTCCCCTTTCCACTATGTCTCCCGAGCAAATGACGGCGGCTCAGCTCGAACAGGCTATTAAAGAGAGCAACGACCCAGAATCACGGCTTAAACGGTTGCGCAGTCCCATCAACGTACGCAGCTGCCTTTTAAACATACTTATCCTTGTAGTTTTGACATTGGGCATCGTCATACTTTGGTGCGCGCTTGCGGTCGACAAATTCAACTTCGGCACCGTGTTTTCCGACATGATGCACAAATTCGGTATTGCTCAGGCGTTTGAAACTTTCTGGAACTGGCTGACCGGGCTGTTCAGTTGACGTACAAAACAACAAAAATTAAAGGCAACGCTCTCGCGTCGCCTTTTTTGATGCTTTAATTTTGTTTACATTCGCCTATTTATCTTCTTCGGCGCTGTCGGCGCTTTCCGTTTTAATCGATTTTTTAGCCGCGGGCGCACGCTTTTTAGGCGCGGCGGACGCCGAAGTTTTGGGCGCGCGCCGCTTAGGCGCAGTCGGGGCTGTCGGCTTTTTTTCCGTCGGCTCCGGAACAACGTTGTCCTGCGAGTTACCGTCTGTCGCCGAATCTTCCGCGGAACCGTTGTCTATCTCGGACTTTTCTTCTTCGGCTTTTTCGCCCGCCTGAGTTTCTTCTTCGGCAGGGACCGCATCGACGGAAGTATTTACGGGTTCTTCACGCTCTTTTACTTCGTTTTGCTCCGTCGGAACACTCGGTTCAAACGGCGTGCCGACATCGGTATGCGGCGCAAGCGTTTCGCGCGGCGGAGCGCACCCGAACGGGTCGACGTTTGCCGAGCCGTCGTTATTCGGAACGCCCGGGAAAATATCGTCCATAGGCTCTGGCTGTCTGATGTCTACGAAAATATCCGCGCTGTTCTTATCCTCGTAATCCATGCCGAACACCGCCATTTTCATCTTGCGCGGCTGCGGCGGAACGGGCGGATATTTTTTTGCAAGGCGCGAGGTCAACAGCATCATTATTCCGCCGGCAATAAGCGCTATGCCCAAAACGACGAGATACCATATCCAATTCTTATTGAGATAATCGGTATCGGGAAAGTTTTCGAGGTCGTATTCCATTGTTTCGAGAAAAGCCGGGTCTTCGAGACTCTTTACGACAAGCGTCGCGGCGGACGCTATTTTCTCGCCGTAATCGGGATAATATTTTTTAAGATTCGACAGCGTATCCCGCTCTGTAAATTCCATATCGTCGTTGTCGGAAGATTCGCGGTCGGTCAAATCGAGCGTTTCCCAATTCGCGCCCACAATATTGAGCGTGGGGATATTGTGGTTAAAAAACACGCCGAAATTTCCGTACATAGCCCATTGAAAATACGGTATGCCGTTAAGTCCCGACACGTCGGTTATTACCGGACTCTTTTGAGTAACCTTGTATATATCCAAACCGTTTTCGGCGGCAATGCCGTCGAAAAACGGTTCGCGCTTCGTCTCGCGCGCGTCCGAAAACGCATACACGTGGTCTACGCCGAGACGTTGCAACTCTATCATGAGCACGGTACCGCGTTTTTCGCTCGCCGTCATCTTGTCGTAAAACGATTTTACTCCCGCGTTATTCACCGACGACGCGCCGAAAAAAGCAAGCGTAACCGAATAATCGAGAGCGGGCTTTTCCGTTTGCAAATATTCGGCAATCGCAAGAAGCGCCGCAACGCCGGAGCCGTTGCTCAACGCGCCTGCCGACTTTGTACCCTTGCGCTTCGATTCGGCATATGGAGTCGAATAGAAGTTATCGTAATACGCGCCTATCACTACGTTTTTACCCGACGCGCTATCCGCATTATAAACGGCGACGACGTTGCGGCTTATAAGTTTCAGTCCGCCCTCGTCGTTGACGGAAAACTCCCTTATCATGCCTAAGGACGACGCGCTGTCGTCTTCAGTCGGTAAAGACGGGAGCGAGCCTTCTCCGCCGTCGCTTCCGTCGGTCGCAGGTCCGTCGGCATAGCCGTAACCGACAAGCGTATCGCGCAGATATTCCGCCGCGGACTTCTCAGCTTCCGTATAACTCGTGCGGTCGCTCCTGCCCTGCATAAACCCGTCAAGTTTTTGAACAACGCTTTCTACCGACACCGCAAAAGTCGACGGGTCCGACTTTTTATAATTGGGCGCGCCAGAATCGGCGCAACCGAAAAGCGCAAGCGTCGCAGCGACGCACATCAATATACAAAGTACACGCGTAAATTTTTTCATATCACACCGCCACCGACATCATTATCCTGATTAGCGCAAGCAGTCCGTAAACGGCGATAAACGCGCCCATAACCTGCGTTACGGCGGCACGGTACAGCGTTTTGTCTATATAATTCTGCTTGAACGCATACCACAGATACAACCCCACGAATATGAACGTAACAGCAGGGTCCAATATGATATTTAAAAGCGACGCATAAAGAGGCGCGGCTATATATACGAATTTCAGCGCGAAAAGCACTATGTTTGCGGCAATTACCGCAAAATTGAGACCGTAGCGCAAAGATGCGACGTCGTTCTGCCGCCCGAGACGAACAGTCATCATTTTGAATACGAAAAACGATATTAATTCGTAAATTCCCAACGGAATTAGACCGCCGAGAAAAAATGCCCATACGTCGTTTGCGAACCACGCGCCGAAGCCGTACTGCTCACCGTACCACGCCAAAGTGCCGCGCATCGTATAAAGAGACATTGCGCAGAAACTCAAATACACAAGCAATACGATTACGGGCAAAGGGAGCTTTTTTTTTGCTATATTTATCAAATCCGAAAACCTCCGAAAGTTTTATGAATTATCTGGCGGCGGATTCAGCCACAAACGAATACAGCGCGTCGTACTGCGAAATCACGCCCGTTTTATACATATAGTCGACTTCCGCGAGCTTATCGACAATGGCTTTCAGCTTTTGTTTCGTAAACTTCGACGATTCTTCGCGAAGTTTTTTCGCCATATACGGCTTAATGCCGAGTGCCGCGCCGCCGTCGGCATCGACGGCAACCGCAAACATCTTTTTGAATCTGTTGTATAACAGCGTGAACGCCGCTACCAAGTCGTTATTCTTCGCCATGCCGTCCACGATTTCGAGCGCACGACAACAATCGCGATTGATTATACAATCCGTAAGCTCGAAAACTACGAACTCCGTATCGGCGCGAACCTCGGCAATCACGTCCGCTTCCGTAATCTCTCCGCCCGACTTTAAAAGGCAAAGCTTTTCCGCTTCTTGGCTTATGCGCGCCATATATCCGCCGCAACGCGCGTAAAGCGCATTTATTGCTTTATCGCCGATTTCCGCTCCGATATCCGCCGCCTGCTTCTTAACAAACGCCGATACATACTTGACATCCAATCTGTTACAATCGACAGCAGTCGCACCGTTTGGATAAGCAGGTACGGACGCGCGGTTCCAACTGTCGTGCGGAATATAATCGGCTATTACGAGAACCGCCGACGGATTCGGGGATTTGAGATACTCGCCCACCGCCGCCATATCGATTTTTCCGCGCGCGACAACGACTCTGCGCTCGCCCATAACCGGGAGTTGCATAAGCTCGTCGATAAGGTCTCGCGCCGAGCCGAACTCCTTATCCGCCACATTAAACTCCGCCGGCGGCGCGGCAAGGTCTTTAATAAGCGCCACCGCGCGCGAAAGCAGATACTCGTCGTCTCCGTAACAACAGTAGCACGCGCTTATACTCTGAGTTTTCAAGCTCTTTTTAAGCTCGGCAAATTCCATACCGCCATTATAATACATGCGCGCAAATAAATCAATCGTTTTCACCGAATATTAAACGCCCGCGGCAAAGCGGGCGGTCAATAGTCTTAGAAGCGGCTGTTACGCGCTATAAAATATTCGACAGGTACGGCATGCCGTCAAGAAGCACGTCGTCTATAAAGTTAATCGCCGAACTGACAAATATTACCGCGTCGTTATAGTTGTCGGACTTTACGACGCTTTCGAGGCTTACGATTTTATCGTCGAGCATGCGTACGGTGTTGTGGTTTTGAAGCATAAGCACAATTCGCTTACCCTTTTCCCATTTTTTGACGAGTTTTTCGCACAGTTCCACCGTTTCGGGATTATCTACGTGCTCTTCGTTTCTTTCTATGCTGACCGCTATTTTTTCGAGGTCGGATTGCAAACCGTTGTACAATTTGTTTTCGTATATCATTTCGCCTATAATGCCGCCGACAAGCACGGCGAACACGACGAGAATCACAATCAGCTTTTTCACCAGTTGCCGCCTCCCGTTATAGCGAGCTTGCTACAAAATGCCTGAGCGTGCTTAGGCGAAAAATAAGCGTTGCCGTCCTGTCTGACGTCGCAGTACAGCAAATCGTCGAGTTTTAAATCGTGCTCGGACAGTACGTTCGTAATTTCCGATTTTTCGGCGCCTGCGAGACGAAGGTTTTTTTCGTTGACTTTGCCGTCCACGACGAGTTCGAGCGGGAAAAGCGTCGGTTGTGTTTCGCCGTTCTCGCTTTCTTCCGCCGTCTCTTTTTCCACAACGCACAGCTGACCGTTGGTCTCGAATATGGCGTACGCGATTTCGGTAAAATCCACGTATCCCGCGGTGCGCACGGCTTCCACAAGGTCGGACATGTTCATGTTCATCTTTTGCAGATTTTCGTAAACAATACCCGATTTGTCTATTACAATCATACTGCTGCCGCTCAAAACCTTGCGCGCCTTTATGGACTTGCGCGACACGAACGACAACACGATATGCAACATAGCAAGCGTAACAATGGGTATCAATCCGTAATACAGCGGTATATACGGGTCATTCATAGGAATACACGCAACCTCTGCTATTATCAGTGTAACAACAAGCTCGAACGGTTGCATTTCGCCTATCTGCCTTTTGCCCATAAGTCTGATGACGAAGAACACCACCAGAAATATGATAAACGATTTCAACATTACCACAAACATAGCAGTCTTAGTATGGCAAAAGGCAAAACATTTATGCCGATTTTCAAACGTCTACGCCGCGATTTAATACACCCGAGCTACCTATCGGTCAAAATTCGTTTCAGATACTGCCCAGTCTTGCTGTTTTCGACTTCCGCAACGCGCTCGGGCAATCCTTCCGCAACGACTATACCGCCCGCGTCCCCGCCGCTCGGACCGAGGTCTATAATATAATCGGCGCATTTAATAACGTCGAGATTATGTTCGATTACTATGACAGTATTTCCGTTGTCGACCAATCGCGAAAGTATATAAATCAGACGTTCTACGTCGGCGGAATGCAATCCCGTAGTCGGCTCGTCGAGCACGTACAAAGTATTGCTCGTGGAAACTTTGCTCAGCTCCGTAGCGAGCTTTACGCGTTGCGCTTCGCCGCCCGACAGCGTGGTTGCAGGCTGTCCGAGCTTGACGTAACCAAGCCCCACGTCGAGAAGAGTTCCTAGTTTTCTTTTGAGCGACGGAACATTTTTGAAAAATTCGTACGCCTCCTCGATAGTCATATCCAAAACGTCTGCTATCGACTTGTCGCGGTACTTGACTTGCAGTGTTTCGCGATTGAAACGCTTGCCGTGGCAAACGTCGCACGGCACGTACACGTCGGGCAGAAAGTTCATTTCTATCCGTATTATGCCGTCGCCTTCGCAGTTTTCGCACCGCCCTCCGCGAACGTTGAAAGAAAACCGACCCGACGTGTATCCTCGCTCTTTTGCCGCGGGAAGTTCCGCAAAAAGGTCGCGTATGGTAGACATCGCGCCCGTATACGTCGCGGGGTTGGAACGCGGCGTTCTGCCTATCGGGCTTTGGTCGATATTTATTACTTTATCTATTCTGTCCAGCCCGTCGATAGCGTCGATTTTTCCGACGCGCTGTTTGACCGTATTAAAGCGGTTTGCGGCGGCGGGATACAGAGTTTGGTTTATAAGCGACGATTTGCCGCTTCCCGAAACGCCCGTAACGCACGTCAAAACGCCGAGCGGGATTTTCACATCGATATTTTTAAGGTTGTTTTCGGAGGCGCCTCGAAGCGTTATGAAATCGTTGGCGAGTCTGCGGTTTTCCGGAATTTTTATTTGACGTTCTCCCGACAGAAACTTGCCCGTAACCGAACCCGACGAGATAATTTCGTCAACGCTCCCTTGCGCGATAACCTTACCGCCGTGCACGCCCGCGCCCTCGCCTATATCTACAATATGGTCGGCGGCGCGCATGGTATCCTCGTCGTGCTCTACTACTATAAGCGTATTGCCGAGGTCGCGCAAATGTTTGAGCGTATCGATAAGTTTTGCGTTATCGCACTGATGCAATCCGATACTCGGTTCGTCGAGAATGTAAAGTACGCCGCTAAGCCCCGAACCTATCTGCGTAGCGAGCCGTATACGCTGAGCCTCGCCGCCCGAAAGCGTCTGCGCCGAGCGCGACAATGTGAGATAATCAAGTCCGACGTTTATCAAAAAGTCCAGCCTCGCCTTGATTTCTTTAAGCACGCGCTCGGCAATCATAGCCTTTGAATCGGACAATTTAAGCTCGTCGAAAAACGCGTACAGGCGCTTGACGGGCATTGCGCAAAGCTCGTCGATGTTTTTTCCGCCCACCTTGACTGCGAGCGCCTCTCTTTTCAATCTTTTTCCGCCGCAGTCGGGACAAGGCTGAGAGTTTGTAAATCTGCCTATGCGCCATCGCACGCCGTCGCTCGTCGTCTCCGCAAGCCGACGTTCCAAAAACGTAATCATGCCCTCGTACGCTATGCGCTCGCTGCGGTGGTAGTGCCCGGTCGTATATTCCACGACGAGCGGCTCGTCCGTCGCATAAAGTATGATGTCGCGAATCTCTTTACTTAATTTTTTAAACGACGTTTTAAGCGAGAATCCGTACTTCTTGGCAAGCGCGGAAAGACACTGTTCGAAGTGCGGCGTGCTGTCGAGCTGACCGCTTTCCAAAAGGTCGGCTATCGACGAATCGCCGAAAAACAGCAGGTCGGGGTCTATCTTTGTCAGAAAACCGAGTCCGCCGCAAGTCGGACACGCGCCCCACGGACTGTTAAACGAAAACAGTCTCGGCTCTACTTCCGAAATCGACAGTCCGCAATTTCCGCACGTATATTTCGTGTTGAACAGCGTTTCTTTTTCATCGCTAAACGCGATTACAAGCCCGTCCGACAGTTTTATAGCCGTCTCTACGGAATCGGTAAGGCGTTGCTGTATATCCGGCTCGATGACAAGTCTGTCGACTACGACCGAAATATCGTGTTTGGAATTTTTATCTAACTTTATCTGTTCGTCGAGCGTATAGATTATTCCGTCGACGCGCACGCGCGAATAGCCGGATTTTTTAAAATCTTCGAACAGCTTGACGTACTCGCCTTTTTTGCCGCGGACGACGGGCGAAATTATCATTACGCGGCTTTCCGCGGGCATAGCCATGATTTTATCGACAATCTCGTCAACAGTCTGTTGATGTATTTCACAGCCGCAGTCGGGACAGTAAACGTCGCCGACGCGCGCAAACAAAAGACGCATGTAATCGTAAATCTCGGTTACCGTTCCCACGGTGGAACGCGGATTGCGCCCCGTCGTTTTTTGGTCGATTGAAATGGCGGGAGAAAGCCCGTCTATACTGTCTACATCGGGCTTATCCATTTGTCCGAGAAACTGCCGCGCATACGACGACAGCGATTCCACATACCTCCGCTGCCCCTCGGCAAAAATAGTATCGAAGGCAAGAGACGTTTTACCGCTTCCCGAAAGTCCGGTAAACACGATAAACTTATCCTTTGGCAATGTGAGATTTATGTTTTTGAGATTGTTGGCGCGAGCGCCCTTTATCACAATTTCGTTATTCCGTTCGTTCATGGTTACTCTCCGCTTTATCTTAAAATCATTTCTGCCGTTTTTTCGCATTGGCAGCCATATCGCGTTGCAAGCCGCGAAGCTCGGCTATTTTGTCCCTGTACGAAATCGCCGTTTCGAAATCGAGTTCCTTACTCGCGGCGTTCATGAGCACGCGAAGTCTGTCCAACTCCTTGCCTACGTCTTTCAATTCGACGCGCGTTTCCTTTTTAGTAATCTCGATTGTATTCTTTATCGGCTTTATTATTGTCTGCGGCGTGATTCCGTGCTTTTCGTTGTACTCCGTCTGCACCTTGCGCCGCGCTTCGGTCTCGTCTATGGCGCGCCGCATCGACCCCGTAACTACGTCGCCCTACATAATTACCCGACTTTCGCTGTTGCGCGCCGCTCTGCCTATCGTCTGAATAAGCGACGTTTCCGAACGCAAAAAACCTTCCTTATCCGCATCGAGTATCGCTACGAGTTTGACCTCGGGAATATCCAAACCCTCGCGCAAAAGGTTGATGCCTACTACTACGTCAAAGTCGCCGCGACGGAGCGAGTTGACTATGGAAACGCGTTCCATCGTATCTATGTCGCTGTGCAGGTACTTGACTTTTACGCCCTGTTCCGCAAGCCAATCGGTAAGGCTTTCGGACATACGCTTCGTAAGCGTCGTAACGAGAACACGCCCGCCGCTTTCCACCGTGTCTTTGATTTCGGTCAAGAGGTCGTCGACCTGTCCTTTGGTCGGCTTGACCGTTACGGGCGGGTCGACAAGCCCCGTCGGACGAATTATCTGACGCGAAAACCTGCCGCCCGTAAGCTCCAATTCGTACGGCGCGGGTGTCGCCGAAACATACACCACCTGATTTACCCGCTCGCGGAACTCGTCGAATTTCAACGGTCTGTTATCATACGCCGCGGGAAGTCGAAACCCGTAATCGACGAGCGCGGCTTTACGCGAACGGTCGCCGTTGTACATCGCGCGGAGCTGCGGCACTGTCATATGGCTTTCATCAATAAACATTACGAAATCATGCGGAAAATAATCGAGAAGCGTAAACGGCGGCTGACCGGGAAGCCTACCGTCAAAGTACCGCGAATAATTTTCAATACCGGAACAGTACCCTATCTCTTTCATCATTTCCACATCGTACCGCACGCGTTCTCCTATACGTTGCGCTTCGATGAGTTTATGATTATCGGTAAAAAATTTTACTTGCGCTTCGCAGTCCGCCTCTATCCTGTCGATTGCTTTAAGCATGGTTTCGCGTTCGACGGCATAATGGCTCGCCGGAAATACGGCGGCATGCGCGAGCTTTGCAACTACGTTGCCCGAAACTATGTCGAACTCGCACAGCCCGTCTATCTCGTTACCGAAAAACTCGACGCGTATACCGTGTTCTGACATGCTCGCGGGGAATATATCGACTGTGTCTCCGCGCACGCGAAAATCCGTACGTTCGGGCGCCATGTCGTTGCGCTTGTAGTTTATTTCGATTAGACGCGAAATAAGCGCGTCGCGGTTCATTTTATCGCCCGGGCGCACCGAGAGCGCGAGGCGGTAATACTCCTCGGGCGCGCCGAGTCCGTATATACACGATACCGAAGCCACAACGAGAGTATCCCGCCTTTCGTGAAGGGAGCATGTAGCGCTGTGGCGCAGTTTATCTATCTCATCGTTTATCGCGAGGTCCTTGGCGATATAAGTGTCAGTCGACGGGATATACGCCTCGGGCTGATAGTAATCGTAATAACTGACAAAAAACTCAACGCGGTTTTCGGGAAAAAACTCGCGGAACTCGTTACACAGCTGCGCGGCAAGCGTCTTGTTATGAGCCAAAACGAGCGTAGGCCGCTGTACTCGCTCGATTACGTTCGCCATGGTAAAGGTCTTGCCGCTGCCCGTAACGCCTTTCAAAACCTGCGCCGCAAGCCCGTCCTCTATGCCGTCGGCTATCTCGCGTATAGCTTCGGGCTGGTCGCCCGTCGGCTTATAATTGCTGTGTAACTTAAACTCCATGCCCGTATTTCCGTTAAAATGTTTGCCGTATATTATAGCATTAAACACGTCGGCATGTCAATTATTTAAAGTCTTTCGCAAATAAAAATCGGCATACGTAAAAAACGCATCGCAACATCTATCTCTGAAACGGCAGAAAATCCTCCGCGTCGTTTTTGTCGTATAAAAAGTCTTTACCGATTAGCGACGCGCGATGCACGACGCTTCCGTATTTTTCCGTTATTCTGTCAATCGTTTCATCCAACCGTTCGAGTTTATCGTTGCGTACGGCATCGGTCAAAAAAGACAGTTGACGCGGTTCGTCGCTGTCCTCGAGCTTTCCCACGGATACGGTTACGGTGCGCATGGGGTCGCCGTTCCAATTTTCGACAAACAGCGCGAGCGCGCACTCCGCTATTTCGTCGGAAGAATATGTCGGCGTCGGCAACACGCGTTGCCGCACTATCGAAAACAGCTTGCTGTCGCGCATGCCCACCGAGACGAGACTGCCGCGCAATCCGTTTTTGCGCATGCGCGCCGCAACCTTTTCGCCGAGATAAAATATCAAATCTCGCGCGTCGGCTTCGGTCTCGATGTCGCGCACCGCCGTCATACCGTGCCCGATAGATTTTATGTCGCGGTGCTTGACCGCTTCGCGCACGGGTTCGCTATCCTCGCCGAGCGCGTACGCCTTCATTTTAAGCCCGTTTACCCCGAACTTACTTTTTAGCGTCGCTGAGTCTGCAAGCGCCAAGTCCCCGATGGTTAAGATGTTGAGCTTGACGAGTTCCGCATACGTTCGCCGTCCTATCATAAGCATTTCGCATGCATTAAGTCCCCAAATTTTACGTTTAAAGTTGTTTCTGTCTATTACGGTGGTGGCGTCCGGTTTTTTCAAGTCGGAACCGAGCTTTGCGAATACCTTATTAAAACTTACGCCGACCGAACACGTAAGTCCGCTCTCGCGCTTTACCCTTTCGCGTATGGCGTCCGCAATTGTCTTTCCGTCGCCGAAAAGTTTTTGAGAACCCGTAACGTCCAGCCAGCACTCGTCCGCTCCGAACGGTTCCACCATATCGGTATAGTTCTGATACAGCTCGAACATCTGTTTGGAATACTTCATGTACAAGTCGAAGTGCGGCGGCACAACGACAAGTCCTTTCGCCTTATTCTTTGCTTCCCAAATCACGTCGCCCGTTTTGACCCCGAGCTTTTTTGCGATTTCGTTTTTTGCAAGAACCACGCCGTGCCGTTTTTCGGGGTCGCCGCAAACGGCGAGCGGCACATCCTTCCATTCGCCGTGCGACAGGCATTCCGCCGAAG
This sequence comes from uncultured Christensenella sp., assembly GCA_949948785.1. Classification (GTDB taxonomy): domain Bacteria; phylum Bacillota; class Clostridia; order Christensenellales; family Pumilibacteraceae; genus Anaerocaecibacter. The sequence continues at coordinate 16,049 of CATLGX010000020.1, forward strand.
CATAAAAATTATTGAGGTCGCAATGAAGTATAACGCGGTCTTTCATGTACGATAATTATAATCCCCCGAATTGCCGTTGTCAATACCGCTGTCCCGATATGGCGCAAAACATGCAACGTATTAAAATCAATTGACATTTCGAGCGCATGGGTATATAATTAAAAAAACAGAAAATTTCTCGGAGGAAACATGGAGAAAATCGAACTTACAAAACTCTTTAAAGACTCGGCAATGCAGACGCAGATGCGCAGAGCTACATTCGACCGACTTTCCATCAAGCCGTCGACCAACTACCGCGGAAGAACACAGGACGAAGTTTTCTTTCAAAAGCAAGACGGTTCGACCGTAGAATACGAAGTCGTTCGCAGAATGGATTTCGAGCCGGAAGGCGTTTTCGAAATTACCGTAGTTTACAATATCCGCCGCCAGCTCGCCGACGAATACGTCAATCAAGACGTTGATTTCCGCGAACAACTCAAAAAACTCGAAGTGCAGGATTTCAACTACCTTTGCGGCAACGTGTTCTCGCTCATGTCTCTCACTATTTCGGAACTTACGCAAGCTTCCAACGGCGTTCCCATGGTATCGCCTCCCGTATACTGCGGCGTTGCGGCAAAATCCGCTAACGAGTAATCCCAAATAAATCCGTTAAATTCTTTAATCGGCGTTGCTTTACAGCAATGCCGATTTTTTATGCCGTTTTTTCTTACGAGCCGACGGACTTTGCCATATCCGCGAAAGATGTCGAAAAAACGCACATAACGGCCGTTAAATTAAGGCAAACTATATTCGGGCAAAAAACCGCCCGTATAAAAACCGTGTAAAAGGAGACAATTCGTGGAGTATATCATCGAAGTGGAGGACGGATTGAACGACATTCTCGTAAACAACGCCAAGCGCAACAATATAAGCGTACAAGCTCTCGTGTGCGAGCTTTTGAAACGCTACGTAATCGACGCGCATATAATGGAACAGAGCGAGCTTTGGGAGCGCGGTATAGCCGCCTGCTCCGATATTAACCTCGACTGGGCCAACATATAACAACCAAGGAGAAACATCTTGTGTCGATTTTCAAGCGCGGAGAAATATATTACGCCGACCTCAGCCCGGTAATAGGCTCCGAGCAAGGAGGAGTGCGCCCCGTGCTCATCATTCAGAATGACGTCGGCAACAAGTTTTCGCCCACAGTTATAGTGTGTGCCGTAACGAGCAGAATCACAAAAGCCAAGCTTCCCACGCACGTCGAGATTCCGGCGGGCAGTTTCGGCTTGGCAAAAGATTCGGTAGTTCTTCTCGAACAACTGCGCACGTTAGACAAACGCAGGCTCAAAGCGCGAGTCGGCGAACTCGACACGGTCGCAATGCGCAAAATCGAACGCGCGACGCTTATATCGCTCGGTTTCGTATAATATTTATTATTCAGATTTCTTCGTAGTCGGCGTACTTCAAAAAGTCCTTGGGAGTAAGCATAAGTTCGGCATACGAGCTTACCGCGCGCTCCGCGCCCAGCCCGTTGCGGTAGCACGCTATCGTAGCCGCGTCGAGCGGCGAATACGCGCAGGCAAGCGCGGTTATGCACCCGCCCAAAACGTCGCCCGTGCCGCCCTTTGCCATTGCGGGCGTGCCCGTAACGTTGAGCCGCGTCGTCACGCCGTCGGTGACGATTGTGGTCGCCGACTTCAATACGACCACGCCGCCGACTGCCGTAGCCAGCTTTTTCGCGTTTTCGACGGTAGCGTCTCGGCCCGTCAAGCGTCTGAACTCGCCAACGTGCGGAGTTAGAATGCGCTTGGCTTTGCCGTCCTTCAAAAACTCATAATCGCCGCCGATTGCGTTGAGCGCGTCCGCGTCAATCACCAAAACGCCGTCGTA
>CATLGX010000021.1 GCA_949948785.1 uncultured Christensenella sp.
CGGCCGCACGCTTAATCGCTTCGACCATTGCCGCGCTTGCCGCACCGTCGAGACAGCGTACCGCGTCTTTATCCGCCTGCGCATTTATATCTTTCGGAAGCGCCGATGCTTTTGCGGCAACGCCGCCTATCGCAGTCGTATGACTGCCTATTTCTATACCGAGGCGCTTTAAATACAACTTGCAAACGCCGCCGAGCGCGACTTTAACGGCGGTTTCCCGCGCCGACGCGCGTTCCAAAACATTGCGAGCGTCGTCAAAGCCGTACTTTATAATGCCGGAAAGGTCGGCATGACCGGGACGAACGGCAGTCAATTTTTTTCGGTCGACGTCCGTTGCATTCTCTCCCATAACGTTTTTCCAATTCTCGAAGTCCTTATTCGGAATAATAGCCGTTATCGGACTGCCGAGCGTAACGTGCGCGCGAACGCCCGTTACGAACTTCGCCGCGTCGCGCTCTATTTTCATGCGCGCGCCGCGTCCGAATCCCTGCATGCGCCGATATAGCTCGCCGTCGATAAACGCATTGTCGATAAACAGCCCCGACGGCACGTTTTTAATAACGCCGACAAGCATTTCGCCGTGCGATTCCCCGGCAGTTACGTATTCTATTCTTGCCATGTTCCCTCCTCGCCGAGAACGGCTCTCGCTCTTTCTCTGTCGTTCGCAGTCGCAAACTCCAAGCGGAGCGCGCCCGAAACGCCGTCTCTGCCCGGCACGAGCGCTATGTTTCTAACGTCTATGCCCGCGCGAGCCACCGCGCCGAGCACGCGCTCGAATTCGCCCTGTCTGTCCACAAGGTCCACATAGAGCGCTTCGCCTCCGAGGTCGATGCAATCGAGCGCTACGCGTTTTTTGCGCGCCGCTGTCAAATAGTCAATCAGAGCGCTACGGTCGCCGTGCTCTATCAATCCCGACAAAGCGTCGAGTTCCGCGGAAACGGAACTCACTCCGCGCAACACGTTTTTCGCGTTCATCAGCATCACGTCAGCCCAAAATTCGCCGTCGCTCTTAGCTATGCGCGTAGTATCGAGAAAGCCGCTTCCCGCTATCGGCGATACGCCGGAAACCGCCGCGCTCGTCAACGCATACGCTACCGCGTGCGGAACGTGCGAATATGCCGCAACGGCGCGGTCATGGTCTTCCGCAGTCATTCTGAGCGGACGCGCACCCGTGCTTTTTACTATATTTTCAACAATCACTGCGTCGTCGCCGTCGGCGGTAATCACCCAGTATGCGTTTTGAAACAGGTGCGGCTTCGCTGCGGCGATTCCACCCTTTTCCGTGCCTGCCATCGGATGTCCGCCTACATACCTGCCGCGCGTTGCGGCAAACGGGAGTTTCACGGACGCAACGTCGGTAACAATCGTACCCGACAGCTTGTCCGAAAGCGAGCAAAGCACATCAGCTGTCGCCGCTATCGGCACACAGACAAACACGGCCTCCGCACCGCGCATTTCTTCGACGTCGACAACACGGCAAAACCCGCGAGAAATGGCGTATTCGCGTGTACTCTCGTCGGTATCGAAACCTATAACGTCGTACGCGCCGTTAAGGGCGAGAGCGAGCGACCCGCCTATCATACCCAAACCGATTATTCCTATCTTTTTTTTGCCGCTTCCCGTCAAAATAATTCCACCGTATAAATATATTTGCCGTAATTTTCAAACTACCAGCGTCCGCCGCCCCCGCCGCCGAAACTGCCGCCCGAAAATCCGCCGCCTCCGCCGCCGTGCTTGCCCGAAAAACTGCCTACGTTCACCTTCGGCGGAACGTAGGTAAGACTGCGCCCAACGGAGCGCGTCAGCCGCGTTATGACGAATAAGTCGAACAAGTCCGGTCCGGTCGAGCTGTAATACGCAGGAGGTTCGATTGCAATGTCTTTAAACTTATCCGCCCATATATCCGATACGCCGAGCACGTTTGCATACGGCAAAATATCGTAATAATATTGAGGGTCGTCGGCGAGCATCGTTTCCAGCCTGTCTTTTTCGGCGTCGCGCAAAAAGTCGCGAAATCCGAGCACGGAATTCAACTGCTCGTTATATCCGTCTTTTCTGACGGTAAGAAACGGCGCAAGAGCCGCGGTGCCGCCGAGCGCGACAACGTAAATCAACCGTTCGGCCCAGCCCATTACGTCGAAAGGCACGACGAACGATACCGCAAACGCGAGCGCAACAGTAAGCACGCCGTAACCAAAAATCAAAGCGTTACGCTTTCCGACCGAGAATTTATAATAGTGATTAGAAATAATCGAGCCGATTACTGCCGAAAGCACGGACGGAACAAGCGTGATAAACCCGACGAAATTGAACATCAGCGCGCCTATTCGGAGCGTGGAAAGCACGGCTATAAGCGCGCCGTACAACGCCGAAAGAGCGGTAACGGCATACGACAATACGTTGAATCCTGCCTTATAAAATTTACCTCGGTATTCGGCGTCGACAGACGACTTGCATTCCGCAATATCCCGAGCGAACTTGCCGGAAAGAGAGCTTACCGACACTTCGAGCTTTCCGTTTTTCCGTACCGCGCCCGAAAACAGCTTATTGAAAAGCCGCGCCTCGTAATCCGTTATTCCGTCTATATCGTGTTCTTTTGTAAAATAAGTCTCGCCGTCGCGCTCTTCTATACTAAGAAAGCCTTTGCTCGCCCAATAAAAAATGAGAGAGGTTACGTCTTCAGAAGAACATCTGCCGTCGATTATCTTGCCAATCTGCACGGGCAACATACGGCGGACTTTAAGTTTAAACTTGTCGGGCGGGTCGAAATAGTCGTCGCCACCTCCGCCTACGCGCGGCGGATAATAGTCTACAATCGGCGTGAGCGGCTTATTTTTTGCGACAAACAACTGAAACACCGCCGCCGAAATCAACAGCGCAAGCCCTACAATAAGCGTCCACAAATATTCCGTATCTCCGTATGCCACGAGCGTGCCGCGCGGCATTTTATACGCGATTTCCACGCCCTCGAAAGCGTCGAGCGAACTTGCCCGTACGGTCAGAGTTTTTCCGTCGTCCGACCACGTCCCCGCGGAATCGGCGCGCTCGCCCGCTATCCAAACTCCGTATTCGCGACCGTCGGCCGACGCGTCAGGCGCTTTGGGGAAAGTCATCGTTACAGTTGCGTCTTCGATAGGACACGTCCAGCCACCGCCGATTGCCATGAGAGCGAGAATATCTTTTCCCGCACCGTGTTCGGGCGTTATATAGTCGTACTCGACGACACAGCGCAACGTATCTCCGGCATGAAAATATCTGTTCTCGTCTCCGATTCGGGCGCGCACGATTTTCGAAAACTCTTCGTGTTCGAATGTTACGCCGCGACTCGGCGTCGTATCGACGGTAAGATTGCGCACTTTTTCCCCGCTGTTGACGGGAATGTCGATAAAGATACCGCGCGTCGGTTCGAAATAACCGTTATGATTATGAAACCTGACCGTTATGTCTTGCTTTATTTTGCACGACCTGTCTTTATTCCACGCGACATTGACGTCCATGCGATTTATCGTCATGTACGGGTCGATTTGCCTGTCGGCATACGGGTCGTCGTCGTTCGCGAAAACGCTGACAATCACTATAACGACAATAAAAAATATTACCGCCGCAACTGCGCAACCAACGGCAATCGCGGCGGATTTTCTGCTTTTAGACGCCATAAATTATAAGCGTGCCCTCGGCGCGTCGTCAAAGCTGACTTTGGGCGCATTGCGCTCTGAGATATCCTCTATCTCGAAGAACGGCTTGCGCTCCAAGCCCATTTTACGCGCAACCGCGCTCGACGGGAATTTTTCTATTTTGTTATTGAGTATCTTAACCTTGGCATTGTAATATTTACGCGCGTTTGAGATTTCGTGTTCGCAGGCTTCGAGCTGATTGGAAAGATTTCCGAACTGCCTATCGGCTTTAAGCTCGGGGTACCGTTCGTGTACTACGTTGAACAGCGTGCGGAGCTGAGAATTGAGCGCCGATTCCGCCGCCGCCTTATCCTGCGGCGCGGCAGACATAGCAAGGCTACGCGCCTGCGTAATACCCGTAAGAGTGCCCTGCTCGAACTTGGCGTAACCCTTGCACGTTTCGACAAGATTGGGAATCAAATCGTAACGCTTTTTCATATGCACGTCCATTGCGGAATACGATTCTTCCATATCGTTGCGCAACGATATCAGGCTGTTTTTTGTCTTGAAATACCAAACGAAATAAATTATAACCGCCAAAACCACAACCGACGGTATGACTATGCACGCTACAAGCGCACCGGTTGACATTGAAAGATACTGCATATACGATTATCCTCCGTTTTTTTAAATTATATCACACGCACGCAGCGTTTGCAAGCGTTTTATGTAAATTGCGCGCCGTGCGCTATGCGCGCTCGTCGAACACGGAGTTAACCGCCGAAAATATCGTATATGCGATTTTTTCCTGATAACTCGCACCGATTAATTTATTTTCTTCGCCGACGTTGGACAAAAATCCGCACTCGCACAGTATGGACGGATATTCTGTACAGTTCAATATGTAGTAGTCGCCGACCATCGCCGTCCTGTCCCGCTCGTTGAGCGTCTCGTTAAAATAACTCTGCACCGTATTTGCAAAAGTCTCGCCCCGCCCCTTAGCCGCCGAAAAGAACACCTGCGCGCCTTTAACCGATTCAACCGGATAGGAATTGCAATGCACGCTTATTACAAGGTCGGGAGCGGCGGAATTGACCTTGGATTTTCGCGCTTTCATATCTTCGCGCTTACTGTATTTCATGCCGCCGCAGACGGCTCCGCCGTCCGAACGTGTCATAACAACGTTATACCCGGCTTTTTCGAGGTGCTTTTCGAGGTATTTCGAGATGGCGAGATTTACGTCGCTCTCCTTCGTTCCCGTTGATACGCCCACTACTCCGCCGTCCGTGCCGCCGTGTCCCGCATCGATAACGATGGTTATGCCGTTGTCTGTGCGGGTAGCGACGGCTACCGTCGCCGCCGTCGCCGCGATTACAACTGCGGCGAGCACGATTGAAAGAACTATAACCACCGTCTTTTTTCTGATAGCCACAAAAGCCATGTACTCCCTCCGCCGTCGAATTTCGACATTTTTAGACATTTGCACACGCAATATGTGCATAACTGTGTTCATAAGTGCATAACCGATACCGCGCTTAAACGCGCGGCATCGGTCGCATCACCCGTCAATGCTGCGAAAACAGTTTTACATTGCCGTCGAGCCAACTCTCGAAAAGTGCCGACAATCTGCGTTTAGACGCTTTTTCCATGGCGCCGATAAGGTTTTGCGGTTCGGCGATGCCGAACTTATTGCCCGAATAGTAACGCTTTAATCCCGACTTAAATGCGCCGCTGCCTACGGTGTTGCGCACGTCGTCGAGCATGAGCGCGCCCTTCACGTAAGTCATGTACGAATACTCGGTAGCGTTTTCGTATTCGTTGACAGCGCGCGTCATGGACGTATTGCCCATGCCGTTGTCCTTGTACGTTTCGCAGTACAGAGTGTAAGCGGAAAGAGCGTCTGCGCGCTTGCCGTTAAACGTGTACTTATAGCCCTCGTTGTTTTCGTAAAACATCATTGTCGAATACTCGGCAAGCGCTTCGTCCAACCATGCGTGCTTTACTTCGTTGTTGCCGACTACGGCATACCACCACTGGTGCGCCGTCTCGTGCACTATTACGTCCTTATAGGAATCGCCTGCGTACTTGTCTGAAATCATGGAAAGACAAGGATACTCCATGCCTCCGTGTACAAACGACGTCTGAACCACGGTGTATTCGGGATAAGGATACTCGCCGAACAATTTGGAAAACGTATTTACGGCGTCGATAGACGTATTTAGCGAACTTTCGGGCGCCGAATCTTTGTAGTAATAATAATTGACGATGGTAGAACCCGCAAGCCCGCTCATCTTGTTATATTCTCCGAACACAGCGCAAAAATCGCGCACGTTCTTTGCCGTTACCGAATACGTCGTAACACCGTTTTCGCTCGATTTGGATTTAACCGCGCCCGTAAACGCACCTGTCAATTTTTCCGGCGCGGAAAATTCTACACTATAATCCGCGCACTCGCTGAAAAACGGGTCGCCCGTCGAATAGTAAGGGTCGGCAACAAACGCGCCGTCCTTATATACGCATGCTATCGGATAAAAGTTGCCGAGATTTATCGACTTATCTGTATACCCCAAACGATGGCTGACGTTCGGCAGTTTCAAAGTGTAGTTTATGCCTATTTTAACGCTGTCCGTCGGTTCCAAAGTCTTTCCGAGCGGCACCGCGAGAATATTCTCGTCCGTGCCCGACAGAGTAATGTCCCGCGCCGAGCCGTTTACAACGACCGATGTTATGTCGAGGTCGGCATAGCTTTTTCCGTTCGGATACGCCGCAGAAACCTCGCCGTCGGCAATAGGACAAACTTTCGCGCCCTCGCGGTACGCATTCGGGTATAAATGGAACCACACCTCGTCGAGCGGCACGTCTGTATTGTTGACGTACTTGCAGGTTACTTCGGCTGTAAGTACTTTGTCCTCGGACAGAGACGCGGTTATGGAATACACCGAATTGTTCTTTTTCTCTTCCGACGCGCATGCCGTCAACGACAAACCCATTGCCGCCGACAGCAATACCGCAATTACTTTCTTTTTCATTACGCTTTCTCCTTTTTCATACTCGTTTATTGATATGAGAAAAAGACGCGTAATATGTTAAAAGTTACTTTCCCGCTATCGGTTCCGTAGGAGTGTACACGCGCTTTAACGCGTCGAAACGTTTTTTGCGTTTTAGTGCAATGGCTATCAGCTTATCGATTAGTTTGGAGAACTCCATGTCGTCGCGGAAAAGCGGCGCGGAAAGAGAACCTGGTATCGTATTTATCTCATTGACGTAAATATCGTCGCCATGCAACATAAAATCGACGCGCGCGACACCGGCGCACCCCACCGCGGTAAACGCTTTTACGGCAAGCTCTTTTACTTCGTCGTTCTTGTCGCCGATGTCTGCGGGAATTTTGTGCCTTGAAGTTTTGACGTCGCCCGAATATTTGTCAGAAAACGTCAGGAACTCGCTCCATCCGACAGGCTGTTCGGTATCGGACACTATATATTTATCGCAGTCGTTTACGGCATTTTCGCCGTAGTACGAATCGCCCATGACCGCGCAGTTGACCTCGGTAAATCGGTCGAGCGCACGCTCTACCACCGCCGTGTCGTCCCACTCGAACGCGACGCGAAGAGCGGTAAACAGCTCGGTCTGATTTTTGGCAATAGATATGCCGATAGAACTGCCGAGATTGCACGGCTTTACTATTACCGGAAATTTAAGCGCGACTTTAAGCCTTTTGAGCATCGGCGTAACGTCGGTCTCGTACTCGTCCCGCGTTATCGACGTGTACGGCACTACTTTCAGCCCCGCACTCGCAAAAGCGCGCTTCGACAACAGTTTATTCATGCCCACTGCCGACGCGAGCACTCCGCTGCCTGTGTACGGAATCCCGCTCATTTCCAAAAGTCCTTGCAAACACCCGTCCTCGCCGAGCATGCCGTGCATGCACAAAAGCGCGACGTCTATCTTAAACAGCCGCTTGTTTTTGCAGTACAAAAACTTTTCGCCCGCGCGGATATGTACGCGCTTACCCTTAAACTTGCCGTATCGCACGGCGTTTACGCTGTCGAAACCGTCTCCCGTCCACCACGCGCCCTGCGGGTCTATATACACAGGAACGCAAGCGTCTCGGCAAGCGTCAAGCGCTTGCAAACCCGTAATAATACTTATGTCGTGTTCGCACGACCTTCCGCCGAAAAATACCGCAATCATACAATAAATATATGACTGCGGAAAAATTAAGGTGAATTTTTACGTATAAAATTCGACATCGAACATCTGCCGTTTTACATGAAATAAAACGCAAAAGTCAATATCGCAAGCAGAGCGAGATAGAGCGAAAACCACTTATAATTGGCTTTGGCGATTATTTTGAGCATGACGCGTACCGCGAAATATCCCGACACAAACGCGGACACCGCTCCGACCAACATGCAAAACCAGTTTACGTTCGCCATCGTTCCGCTCTTTGCAACGTCGATTACGCCGAAAAACAAAGAGCCGAGAATAACGGGTATGCTCATCAAGAACGAGAACGTAGCCACTTTCTTGCTGTCCGCGCCCGTAACAGTGCCGCCGAATATGGTAGAACCTGAACGCGATATTCCGGGAAAAACTCCTACGCCCTGCATTACGCCCATTGCAATCGCCGTACCCCAGCCTATTTCTTTGGGTTTGGCGTTGCGCTTTGCAATAAGTTCGCTCACTATCATGAGAACGGCGGTCGTCATAAAGAAAAAGCACAGATACTTCGCATTGCCGAAATACTCGTCGATTACGCCGTTACACGTAAATCCGACTATCACGGCAGGAACGGTGGCGACGGCAAGCATCAATATGTTCTTATACGGTTTTTTGAACAGTGCGAGCACGCTCTTATACAGCACTATCACTACGGCGACAAGCGTTCCTACATGCGCCGTAATGTCAAACAGCAAATATGACGAGCCGTCGACGTTAAGCCCCATAAGCTCGCGCGCAAGTATCAGATGTCCGCTGGAAGAGACGGGCAGGAACTCGGTAAGGCCTTGAACCAATCCGAGTATCATGGCTTGCCACCAAACCATATTCAAATGCCGTACCTCCTCGATAGTTGTGTCTTCGAATTCTAATTTATGTTTGAAATCGTATTTTATGCCGACAGGCTAGTCTCGTCGGCGGAGTCAGAAGCGACGGGCTCTTTCTCGCCTGCTTTGCAACCCGACATTTTCTCACGGGCGGCGGCAACAAGAAGCGACGCTTCGCGTTCGCGCACCGCTTGCTCTCGCGCCGCGCTCGGAACCATTGAAAACACTTTATTTTCAACGCCCTCTTCGTCTTCGGAAAAAGCTATCTTCCGCAGTTCTTCGAGGTCTTTGTCAAACTTCTTTCGCGCTATTGTTTCGAGCTTATTGACGAATATTCCCTCGTGCGCCGTTTTATCCACAAGTTCTTTGTCATAGCGCAGTTCTTCAAACAGCTTTTCGCCCGGGCGCAGACCCGAAATAACGATTTTAATATCCTTTTCTGGCACAAATCCGTTAAGGCGTATAAGACTTGCCGCAAGGTCGTAAATATACACAGGCTCGCCCATATCCAATACGAAAACTTCGCCGCTGTGCGCGAGCGCGCCTGCCTGCAATACCAACCGCACCGCCTCGGGGATGGTCATGAAATACCGTTTCATATTCCTGTCGGTTACGGTAACAGGTCCGCCGTCGCGTATCTGTTGCAAAAACGTCGGTATTACGGAACCGGACGAACCGAGCACGTTTCCGAACCGCACCGCCGCCATCTGCATGTCCGAGTCTGCGCCGCGCGTCTGCACGAGCATTTCCGCAAGACGCTTGGACGCGCCCATGACGTTGGCGGGATTGACTGCCTTATCTGTGGAAATAAATACAAAGCGTTTAACGCCCGCTTTTTGACACTGTTCTATTACGTTTTTAGTGCCGAATACATTGTTCTTTATAGCTTCCGTAGGCGCAATTTCCATCATGGGCACATGTTTATACGCCGCGGCATGAAAAAGCACGTCGGGTTTGAACTTTGCGAGCGCCCATGCCAGCTTGTCCGCTTCGCGCACCGTGCCGACCACGAGCGAGTACCTCGACGTATCGTATTTTTTGCGGAACTCGCAGTCGATATTAAACATGCCGTTTTCGTGCTGGTCGAAAATCACGAGATGTTTACAACCGAAGTTAAGCGCCTGACGGCAAAGCTCGGACCCTATGGACCCTGCGCCGCCCGTTACCATTACCACCTTATCTTTTACGGATTTATCGATAAGGTCCTGTCTCACCACAAACTCGTCTCTGCCGAGAAGCGATTCTATCTTCAAATCGTGGAGTTGCAACGACGCGCCTGTCATTTGCGAAACGTCGCTGATTGGAGGGAGCGTCTTTATCGGCACGTCGAAACTCGCCAAACGGTCGTAAATGCCCTTTAACTGGGATTTCGTAAGCTCGCTTATAGCGATAATAAACAAATCGGGCTTATAGTTCTTTACTATTACGTCTATGGAATCAAGTCCGCCTGCGACGAGTACGCCGCCTATCGTCTTGCCCTGCTTGTCCTTGTCGTCGTCGACGAGCGCGACCACGGCATAACCCTCGCCGGGATTATTCACAAAGCGGTTGACGAGAACAGAGCCGACGTTGCCCGCGCCTATAATTACGGTGTTCGTCGTCTTGGCCTTGTCCGTCGAATACTTTAAGTGGCGCAAATACCTGTAAATAATGTTTGAAAACCTGAATATCCCCGTAAATATTGCGGCGAACAACAGATAAATCAATATCAACGATATTCTCAAATTTACGCCGACGGCGGCGTCTATAATATACTTCAACGCCATGAGAAGCGCAAACGACGCGACATAAGCCGCGGTAAACTTGATTGCCTCCACGCGACCCGCGTATTTCCAAACAAACTTATAACAGCCGAACACCGCGAGCATTGCCATGCACAGCGCGACCATTATAAACATAACGCCCACCTCATACGAAGTGTAGCCTATCGGAAGTTCGGAATTGTAAAACAGCGTCAGCCGCGCAAGCCAATACGAACCTACAAGTATACAGACGTCCAAAATCAAAGTAAGCGCAAGCCTGCCGTACTTTGATTTCAATGGCGACCGATTTCTTTTCTTATCGAGCGTCGTGTCGCCGCCGTCGTTATTTTCAGACAAGTTTTTCTGTTCGGTCATGTTTCTTTACCGACAATATCTTACCATTTACAGCCGACTTTGTCAATGGAATACTCGGTTAACGGCGCGAATTGACGAACTTTTTAAATACCGTCAGTGTTTCGTCGATTTTGCGCGCGTCCTCGCACTCGCACATAACGCGGATTTTCGGCTCGGTACCCGACATTCTCACGATAAGTCTGCCTATTCCCGAAAGCCGCGACGTATATTCGTCGATAAGCGCAATCATTTCCTTGTCGTACATTATCGACTGGTCGGCAAACTCGGCTATCGCCTTTTGCGGAAGAAGGTTAAGCTCGGTAAACTCGCCTATCTTTCCCTTTTTGCACAGCGTTTTAGTGAGGAACATACTGCTCATTATTCCGTCGCCCGTTGTCGCCTGCGGATACACGATGTAATGCCCGCTCTGCTCGCCGCCGAGATTGTAACCCTTTTTGAACATGAGGTCGCAAATATACTTATCGCCGACGGGCGTGCGCACAAGCCGCCTTCCGTCCTTTTCGAGACGGCGTTCGAGAGCTGTATTGGAAAGCACCGTCCCGACCACGACGTTATCCTTTAATTCGAGTTCGCGCCCGAGATTGTACAGCACGGAATCACCGTCCATTATCCTGCCGTCGAATACGAAAGAGAGCCTGTCGGCGTCGCCGTCGTACGCAAATCCGAGTTTGTAGTCGGTGCCGACCATGGAGTGCAACACGTAGTCTGGGTGCAACGCGCCGCAGCCGCAGTTTATTTTTTCGCCGCGCAGTTTGTAGTTTTCTATTGCCACCGTCGCGCCAAGCCGCTCGAACGCTTCCCGCGCGACGGTGGACGCCGCGCCGTAACCGCAATCGAGCCATACCTTTGCGCCCGTCAAATCGCAATCAACCGTTTCGACAAGATAATCGACGTACTGTTCCTGCGCGTCGGGAATTTCGCGCTCGGAGCCGACGGACCGCTGTTCTGTGGGGTTTTCGATATAGTACTCGATACTGCCCTCCTGCTCCTCGCTGAGTTTTACGCCGCTGCCGTCGAAAATCTTTATGCCGTTATACTCCGGCGGATTGTGCGAAGCGGAAATAACCACGCCGCACATCGCGCCGTATTTGATAGCCGTGCGCGCTATGGCGGGCGTAGGGAGTATGCCTACTTTGAGAACGTCCGCGCCGCCCGTTTTAAGTCCCTTTACGAGCGAAGCCTCGATTTCCGGTCCCGAAACACGAGTATCTCTTCCTACCACCACTTCGCCCTTGCCGAAATACGCCACGATGGCAAGACCCACCTTATACGCGAGCGCCGCGTCGAGATTGTCCCCGTACGTGCCCCTTATGCCGTCTGTTCCGAAATACTTGCCCATCGCGCCCTCCGAAATTCTTTCTTGTGTGTATGCCGAAATTCAATCGTATGTGATATATTTAGCACGAACAATTATACTTTTTTTAATACCGATTGTCAATCAAATCCATTCGATTGACATATCGATACCTATTTGCTTATAATATAGCAATATGAGCGAATTCGTAAATTCGATAGCCGAAGCTATGGAAAGCGCGCTCGGCGCGCCGCTTGCGGTAATACTGCTGTCTATGATACCGATAGCCGAGGCACGGTTTGCCATACCGTTCGGAATAACTATGGGCATGAACCCGGGCGAAGCGTTCGGCTGGGCGTTTTTGGGTTCGTCCCTCGCCGCTCCGATTTTGCTTTTAACGTTTATACCAATCATAAACGCGCTTGCGAAAACAAAGGTGTTCGCAAGGCTCGGCAATTTTTTATACGATAAATTCGAGAAAAAATCCAAGTCGCTCGACGACGGAAATGCCGCGCGCGAAAATTCCGACGTACAGAACGTCCAAACCGCGCATAAGAAAAAACTAAGCAAGCGCGACTTGCAGAAAATGGGCGGCACTGCTCTCTTCGTGGCGATTCCGATACCGCTTACGGGAGTGTGGACGGGCAGCGCTGTCGCTTCAATCGTAAAGCTCGGTTTCATCAAAGGGCTTGCGAGCATCGTTGCGGGCAATGCTGTTGCATGTTCGATAATTACGTTATTGTGCTGGACGCTCGAAGAATACGTCGATTACATCACGATAGCGTTTGCCGCAATCGCGCTTTGCGTCGTCGTTTTCCTCATTGTTAAATTCATACTTTACAAGCCCAAAAACAAAACCGCGGCGCAAAATGCCGACGCAAAAAACGCCGACGGCACCGTCGTAAACCGCGAATCCGATTCCGACGGCACGACTGTGCGCGTCGAAACAACAAAAGACGGCGAACAGAACAAGGACGCAAGCGAGGACTCGACGGACAACAGAAACGGGAGCGTTTGACATGTGCGGAATTATCGGTTATATAGGACGCGGGCAAGCCGCGCCCGTCATGCTCGACGGGCTTAAACGGTTGGAATACCGCGGATACGATTCGAGCGGTATGGCTGTCGTCGGAGAAAGCGGAATTTCGGTATGCAAGACCGAAGGCAAGATTTCGCGGCTCGATGAAAAGACCGACGGCGGTAAAACGCTTGTAGGCTTTTGCGGAATCGGACACACTCGCTGGGCCACGCACGGTGCGCCGAGCGACATAAATTCCCATCCTCACCTTTCTTGCGACGGGCGGTTCGCCGTCGTCCACAACGGCATTATTGAAAACCATGCCGAACTCAGAGCAATGCTCGAAACGCACGGCTATGCGTTTAAGAGCGAAACAGACAGCGAAGTCGCCGCACAACTTTTGCAATACTTATTCGACGGCGACGTAAAATCGACGATACGCGCGCTTATCGAACGCATAAAAGGTTCGTACGCTTTCGGCATAATTTTTTCGGGCGCGCCCGACAGACTGTACGCGGTGCGCAAAGACAATCCTCTCGTAATCGGGCTTGGCAACGGCGAAAATTATATCGCATCAGACGTCGCCGCGGCGCTTGCGCACACGCACGAATTCGTCATACTCGGCGACGGCGAAATTGCCGAAATCACGGCCGACGAAACGCACTACTACTCGACTGACGGAAAACAAATCGATAAAGAACCGTACACCGTCGATTGGGATATAACCCGCGCGGAAAAAGGCGGCTATCCCCACTTTATGCTCAAAGAAATTTACGACCAGCCCAAAGCATTGACCGATACGGTTCGCCCGCGAATACACGAGGACGAAATTGACCTCGACGGCATAACTTTTTCGCGCGAATATCTCGACGGTTTATCGGGTGTCGACATAGTCGGGTGCGGGTCGGCTTACCACGCGGGCATAGTCGGCAAGCAGTTTATCGAAAAGCACTGCCGCATACGCGTCGACTGCACTCTCGCAAGCGAATACATCTACAAAAATCCGATAACGGGCAAAGACAGGCTGACAGTCATAATAAGCCAAAGCGGCGAAACAGCGGACTCTCTCGCCGCCTTGCGCCTCGCAAAAAAACTCGGGTCGCGCACGCTCGCCGTCGTAAATGTCGTGCAAAGCGCGATTGCGCGAGAAGCAGACGACGTGCTGTATACGAGAGCCGGACCGGAAATAGCCGTTGCTACTACCAAGGGCTATACGACGCAGGTAGCCGCGCTGTATCTTATCGGACTGAAATTCGCAATTACGCGCGGAACAATAACGAAAAAGCGGTACTCCGCATTACTGTCCGCGCTGTCGGATTTGCCCGACAAAGTAGAAGAACAACTGAAAGAAACGCCCGTAGCCAACGCACACACGTATGCGGAAGCGTTTTCAAATCAACACTGCGTATTTTTTATCGGACGCGGCGCAGACTACGCCGCATCGCTCGAAGGCGCGCTCAAACTTAAAGAAATCTCGTACGTACACGCGGAAGCGTATGCCGCGGGCGAGTTGAAACACGGCACGATTTCACTCGTTGAAAAAGGCACGCTTACAATAGCGATAGCCACGCAGTCCGAACTGTATGACAAAACGGAGTCCAACGTACGCTCGGTATCGTCGCGCGGCGGAACGGTGCTCGCAATCGCGTCTCGGGAGAACTCCAAAGTACGCGCGTTTGCCGACGGACTGCTCACGATTCCAGACTGCGACGACGATATGTCGCCCGTTCTCACAGCCGTCGTATTACAGCTCTTCGCATATTACGTCGCATTTAAGCGCGGTTGCGACATCGATAAACCGCGCAACCTCGCAAAATCGGTTACGGTGGAATGAATATTCGCAAAAAGCGGGCGCTACAACGTCCGCTTTTTTTCGGTAGAAAAAAAGCGAACTCCGCCCTTTCCGTCGGATGCGGCTTCACCAGATTCTTTCAGCAACGTTTCGAGCCGCGCCGCCGCGCCCAACGCACCGTCGTAAATTCTCACTTTACCGCCGTAAAATTCGGACACGAGCGGCGCAATATGCGAATAATGCGAACAACCGAGCGCTACCGCCGCCGCATCGCGGTAAGGCAAAAGCATGCGACCTACATAAGCGCGGAGCGTACCGAGGTCTGCGCCGCGCTCGATAAGTTCGGCAAGCTCGGGTTGCGGCGAAACTATTATTCTGTTTTCGCAGCCGTCGACAAGCGCGCGGAATTTCCGCGATTTCGCGGTGGCTTCCGTAACCAAAGCGACGCCGTACTCGCCCGAACAAAGCTCGCGAAAGCACGGCTTTACGGCAGGCTCCAACCCTATTACAATCTCGCGCTTATACAGTTCGCGTATGTATTCGACAGCCGTTTCGGTAGCGGTATTGCAGGCGATGACAATCGCTTTACAGTTCATTCCGAACAGAGTATCTGCGCAATACAGCGCCGCGCTTTTGATTTGTTCGCATGATTTTCCGCCGTACGGCATGTTTGCTTTGTCCGCGAGATACACAAAGTCTTCGTGCGGCAAACGCGAAACACACTCCTTTAACACGCTCAGCCCGCCTATTCCGCTGTCGAAAACGCCTATGGGTCTGTTCATATCATACTTAAATATGCCGAACGCGCGGAGTTTGTTCGCTCTGACGTAATCGCGAATGCCGAGCTACGAAAAAACTACTGCATTCACTGCGCAACGCCGAACGCCGCATTTATGGCGTTTGCTATTATGCCCGCGCAGTCTTCCACCAATATATCTACATCTTTGGGCGTAACGACCATGTCCGCGCAATTCGATTTTGCACCGCCGCAATAATCGCGCGCAATGGTTGACGAATACACCACGAGCGGCACACCGACGGATACCACTCTGCAACCGAGCGAATCTTTGTCGAGCCGACGTCGGTGATTGTCTACGCCGCTTCCCGGCGTGATTCCGCTGTCCGTAACCTGAAAAGCCGAAGCGATGCGCCCCGTCGCCGCCGCGGTAAGTGAATCGACGACAATAACGGCGTCGGGTTTTATTCGCTCCGCCACCGCAGAAATTATATCGAAGCTCTCTATGCCCGTCATGCCGAGTACGTTCGGTGTAAGCGCGCACAAATAACGACCGCTGTCGCCGCCGCGCGTTACGGCTAATTTTTTAAATACCCTGTCGCCAAGCGCATCGGCGGTCAGGTCGGGATTGCCCAGCCCTGCGCACAGAATTTTGTCGCAGCCTTTCAGATAGGCGCGAATACTCTTTGACAACGCGGAAGATATTCTGCCGTAATCGCCGGCACGTCCGGAAACTACGGCGTCAGTTTCGAGCGTCGTGTACTTCCCGCAAGGTCTGTCGATTTTGCTCGACAGCTTTTTATCGACGTCGATTTCATAGTAGCGGATAAGTCCGTCGTCGCGAGCGACGCCGTTCTTGCAAAATTCTACCGCCATATCGGTGAATATCCTGCGTTTTCTCATAAAATTATTGTTTGTAAAAGAAAAATTTTTAGTCGCAACGCCGTTTATCAGTTGCAAAACTCTTTTTGATATGTTATAATCTATAAGAAATTTGTAGCTCAAAAGGAGTTTTACCGTGCCCAACATCAAATCCGCGAAAAAACGCGTACTTATCAACAAAAAGAAAAACGCCATAAACCGTAGCGACCGTTCCAAAATGAACAACGCCATCAAAGCGTTTAACAAGGCAATCGACACCGCCAACATGGAAGAAGCGGAGCGCTTGCTCCCCCTCACCATGTCGATAATCGACAAAAGCGTTACCGCCGGCATAATTCATAAAAACGCCGCGGCAAACAAAAAATCCGCAATCAGCAAGCGCCTCAGCGACATAAAGAGCGGCAAAGTTACCGTCGTCGTCAAGAAGGACAATAAAACCATCGCAACCGAGAAAGCGCTCGCCGCGAAGCAAGCGAGAGAAGCCGCGCGCGCCGAGTTCCGTGCTTAACAGCGCGAAAAAGAAGCGGAGAAAGTCGAAAAGAAGAAAAA
>CATLGX010000022.1 GCA_949948785.1 uncultured Christensenella sp.
CCGATATGCGTCAGCCGATACAGTACGCGGTGCTGGGCGAACACGCGCCGCGCGAATATACGGAGCTTAAACTTCCGCTCAACCTGCGTTTTTTCGCGCCGGACGAAACGCGTTTTCCCGCGCCGAAACTTGCGAAAGAAGCGATAAAGGCGGGAGGCAACGCCGCTTTGATTCTCAACGCGGCTAACGAAGCGGCTGTCAAGCTGTTTCTCGAACGCAAAATAGCGTTTATCGATATAGTTAAAACAGTAGAAAAAACAATGCGGGACGAACCCGTTTTGCCGCTTGGCGCGCTCGATGACGTGTTTGCCGCGCATAAACGCATTTACGATAAAATATACTGTGTAAAATAGGCTTAGGTCGCTCTTTGTGGAAACATTCGCATTTATTCTTTTATCCATAGTAATATTATTGCTGATGGTGCTCATACACGAAGCGGGGCACTACACTACGGCTAAAATCCTCGGCTTTACCGTGGACGAGTTTGCTATCGGGTTCGGTCCGAAAATATTTTCGCGCCGTCGCAAAAACGGCGAGCTTTTCTCGTTGCGCGCACTGCCGCTCGGCGGATTCTGCGCGTTTTACGGCGAAACCGACCCCGACGACGGCAAAACCGTAAAATCGGATAAATCGGCAAACTCCGACGCAAACGAACAGCCTGCGGAGCCCGGCGGCAAAGACGTCAATGCCGACGTCTCGGACGTTTCCGTCGCGCCGTCCGACCGTCAAGCGGAAAAAGAAGATTTATTCACTTACGTAATGAATCGCAATACCGAAGCCGCCAAAGCGCCCGATTCCGCCGCGGTAAGCACGGACGCAACCGTCGGCGCGGCGAACGGAACGGCGAAAACGGCGGAAGAACCCGCGCCGCCGCGGCTCGGAAAAAACGGAAAACCCGCATTGACGTTCAACGCGCAAAAACCGTGGAAGCGCATAATAGTGCTTTTCGGCGGCGTGCTGTTCAATTTTTTGTCTGCGATAATCTTTTCGCTGATATATATCGGCGCGGTGGGCTATCCCGTTCCCGAAATAGGCGAAGTTTACACGTACGTCAATCCCGAAACGCAAATCGAAACGAAATATAACGACTTTGAAAAAGGCGACAGAATTATAGCGGTGGACGGGCGCGAAATTTCCGTCATGCAGTCGTACGAAGAAATAATGCGCGACATAGGCGAAAAGAAGAGTTATAAGTTCACCGTATTGCGCGGCGGAAAAAAGACTACGTTCACCGCCGAGCGCAAGCGCATAACGCCGACCAAAGACGGCGCTAAACCGTACGACGGATTCGGATTTGAAAAATACACGGAATACATCGGCAACAATGCGGCAAACGCGTTTACGTACTGCGTGCCGTACACGGGAAAACTGTCTTGGTCGATACTCGGTTCTTTCGGCGATATAATCACGGGCAAGGAGTCTATAACAAACCTTACGGGACCTGTCGGCTCGATAAATGTTATGGCACAGGTCAGCGCCGCCGACTGGCGCAATATACTCATACTGTTGCCGCTTCTTGCGAGCAACCTTGCCATATTCAATCTTTTGCCTATTCCCGCGCTCGACGGCGCGCATGTAGTGTTCACGGTCATAGAGTGGATACGCAAAAAACCGATAAACCGCAAAGTAGAGGGCATGATTCACTTTGTAGGTATGATAGTTTTGCTGTTGTTCGTCTTTGTAGTTGACATTTTGTCTTTTGCGCTGTAAAATAAGAACGTGAGTAACAGCGTCAAAATCAAAAATTTGACAATCGGCGGCGGCAACAAAATAGCCGTACAGTCCATGACCAATACGGACACGCTCGATACGCAGGCGACGTTTGCTCAGCTCGAAAGTCTGCAAGCCGCGGGTTGCGATATTGCGCGTATAGCGGTGTCGAGCGCGGACGAAATGGAAGCGTGCAAAGGTCTTATCGGCAGGTTCGAAATGCCGCTCGTCGCGGATATACAATTCGACTACCGTCTTGCCGTAGCGGCTTGCGAAATAGGTTTTGACAAAATACGTTTTAATCCCGGCAACATCGGAAGCGCGCAAAACGTAAAGCGCGTCGTCGACGCGGCTCGCGCGAACGCCGTGCCTATCCGCGTCGGCGTAAACACAGGCTCGCTCGAAAAGCAGTTCGAGGGTCTGCCGCCTGCCGAAGCGTTGGCGGAGAGCGCGTTAAAACACGTGCGTATTCTGGAAGAGCAGGGGTTTTACGACACGGTTATATCTGTCAAATCGTCGGACGTAAAAACTACCGTGAACGCATACAGACTGTTGCATGAGCGCGTTGAATATCCGTTACATATAGGCGTTACCGAGAGCGGAAGCGAGTTGCGCGGCACGGTGCGTTCCGCCGCGGGCATAGGCGCGCTTTTAATCGACGGCATAGGCGATACGGTGCGAGTGTCGCTTTCGGGCGACCCCGTAAAAGAGGTGGAAGCCGCGCGCATGATTTTGCAGGAGTGCGGCGTAGATAAGGACTACTGCGAGATAATTTCGTGTCCTACGTGCTCCCGTTGCAAATACGATTTGAAATCGGCGGTCGACGCGCTTAAACGCGAGACTGCGGATATAAAAACCCGCGTAAAAGTGGCGGTAATGGGTTGTGTAGTCAACGGACCCGGCGAAGCCAAAGACGCGGACTTCGGCGTCGCGGGCGGCGGCGGGGGCAAAGCCGCGCTGTTCGCGGACGGAAAAATCATAAAAACAATAGAAACAGACCAAATCGTGCCCGAGCTGTTGCGGCTTATACACGGTAAAATCGGACGATAAGAAATGAACGCGATTTACAAACAGATAAACAGCCGCACGGCTGACAAATATAAAAACGTACGGTTTTCAAAAGTCGCATTCGACGGCGGGGAAGCCGTAATAACCGTTATTTGCACGGCGGACGATTTTGCGAGTGTGAGTTCGGACGGCGAGCTTAGGCGGCTGTTTTAATGCGACGGTGCGAGTACGCGTTGCGGCGGAGGATTTGTCTGCGCACGCGGTCAGAGCCGCTGTTACGGCGTTTTCGCGCAAGTTTCCGTATATCGCGTCGACGTCGGACGCCGTTACGGTAGCGGCGGAGCCGCTTGCCGTCAAGTTAAGAATGCACGAGAGCATGCAAAGGCTCGCGCAAAACGATTATATCCCGCGCCTCAAAGAGTTTTTGCAAAATAATTACATAACGCCGATTGCCGTAGAGACGGAAACAGTTTCGCTCGACGAATCGGGCGAGCGCGGCAAAGAACCGACGGTGTACGAAATAAGCGGCGTCAAGCCCGTTTTCGGCGCGGTCAACGCGTCGCGCGCGCTTTCGGTGGCGGACGTATCGGGCAATACCGAGGACGTTGCCGTGTGCGGCGTGTTGACGATGTCCACCGATTTATGGTCGAAAAATACGGGGCGCAAGTACGAAAAATTCGCGCTGTACGACGGCTCGGACGTATTAAAGTGTTTTTGTTTCCCGCGCGACGGATTTTCGCTCGTCGACGCGAATTTGCTTAATAAAACGGTGGTCGCGGTCGGCAATACGGAAGTTGAGCGCGGTCGGTCGGGCGAGGTTGCAATGTCCGTGCGCGCGCTTGCGCTGGCGGAATGTTCGGGCATAGCGGCTGTAAGCGCGCCGCCGCTTCCGCAAAAATACGTAACAGTAAAGCCCCTGCCGTACGAGGAGTACGTGCAGACGAGCCTGTTCTCGGGCGAAGAAAAAATACCCGAGAGTTTGTCGGGCACGTTCGTGGCGTTCGACTTCGAGACGACGGGGCTTTCCGTAGTGTACGACAGTCCTACCGAGCTTGGCGCGGTAAAAATAGTAGACGGCGTGATAACCGAGACTTTTTCCACGCTTATAGACCCCCAACGCCCCATACCCGAAGAGGTGTCCAAAAAAACGGGCATAACCGACGCTATGGTAAAAGGCAAGCCGCTTTTTGAAGACGTATTGCCCGATTTTTACAAGTTTTCTTACGGCTGTGCGCTTGTCGGGCACAATATAGCGTTCGACTTTCCGTTCCTGCTGAAATACGGGAATAAGCACGGCTATACTTTCGGCGACAGAAAAACGTTCGATACGCTCGGAATGGCGCCGCGCGCCATCCCCGGCATAGACACGCTTACGCTCGACAACGTATTGCAGTCGCTGGGGCTGGTAAACGACAACGCGCACCGCGCACTGTCCGACGCGACAGCCACGGCAAAGGCGTTTATCGCAATGAACAAAAGGATTTGTGCCGCGAAATAGGGCGGGTTTGCCCGTCCAACCTTTTGTTTTGGGGTATAGGTTAATACTTGTAAGTATGACCTAAAAGGAGAAACACAAAATGATAAAATCCGTTATATCCATTATAGGCGTTGCCTGCGCATTGACGCCTTGCGCGGCGGGATTTTCTCTTAAAACCGATTCGCCCGATGCTCGGTACGGCGCAAACTTCCAAGGCGGTACATTACAATACAGAGAGGACAGAACGGTGTATTACAGCACCGATAATGTTGTCGATTACGAAAATCCGTACGGCGTTTCGGAATTTATTCCGTCGCTTCCCAATTCGTGCGTAGTGGAATCCGCCGGCAATGCGATTGTGTACTACGACAGACTGTATGACGAACTTGTCCCCGATTACAGATTCAAGTATAACAGCCGCGGAGAATTTTCATACGGCAGACAAAACGAAGGCGTTGACAATATGTATAAAGATTTAAGCGCCAAAATGGGTTACAATAAAGACGGCGTTACGATAGACGGCTTTAAAAGCGGAATAAAGAGTTATGTAAGCAGTAAAGGCAGAACGGCTACGCTTACAAAAGCGACAGGCTCTTACCACAACATAAACTACGATTATCTTGTTCGGCAGTTGGAACAGGAAAAAGTCGCGGTTGTATTTTTAAACGGCTGTGCGGTTGTACATATAGATTTAGGCATAAGCAGACAAGAAGGATACGACGTGATACATAACGTAGTAATGAGCGGACACCACTCCATGCTCGTCTACGGATACAAAGATATTTACTATTACGACGCAAGCGGAAAATTGATAGACAGAAACACCTATCTGTACGCCGAGGACGGTTACGGCGATTTCAGTTATCTTGTCGTGGATAGATATACCACGGTAGACGATATATACATTTTAGATATAAATTAGTCAGAGGAAGGAATGCTAAGCAAACGCAAAATTAGGAAAATGGTCAAAGAGGAGCTGGAAACTCCTCCCGATTTCAAAGAGTTCTGTAACAAGTGCGGCATCGAATTTACGGCAAGCGCTGCTAAGCCCAAACGTCGCATTTGGATTCCTTTCGCGTCCGCGGGTGCGGTCGCGACGGTTGCCGTCTGCGCGTGCATTCCTTTGATGTTGCCTGCAAGCGGCGGCTCTCTGCCGCCGCGCTATGGAGAAGCCGACGTATATAGGACTAACGTTTCGGACGAATACTTCATGTCTTTGCCCGGCGTCGTGCTGTTCGACTTGCAATATGCCGACGACTATTCTATTATCAAAAACGTCAAGACGCTTAAAAACGATGTAAACTTGGGCTATGAAATAAGTAATATAGAATACAACTTTACCGATAACAGCGTAAATTATTCGTATGATTTTGAATATGCTGCGTATACATATGAGAAGTTTGATTTTCAGAATAGAGAATATTATTCAAGTTTAGATACGCAATTTGAATTAAATGAAATCAGCTTTGAATATAAAATAACAGATATTTTGGCAGCTCGTGTCGCTTGTATTAAATTTAAGAGGGATAAATTCAATTATTATATTTTACTTAATGGATATGATGGAATTACCGAAATAAATAACGAAAGCGTGCAAACATTTTTAGAGATGGCGTTCGGCGACTGAATTACAGATACAGCCTTGTAAATTAACAACCCCCGCGAGAAGCGGGGGTTGTGTTTTATTCCTTGATTATGTTTTTCCGTTTGCGTAAGCTGTGCCCGATTGCTATAATGTGCACGGTGTGCGCCTGCTCGTCGATACGGAATAAGACAACGTATTTTTTTACCATTGTTTTTCTGTATAATTTGTTGTTAATCCACTCGGCAGAAAATCCGTGAGGATTTTGTAAAATTTTTATATATCGCTTTTCTAATGCGTCGATAAAGCTGTCGGACGCTTGCGGGTTTAGTAGGGCATATTTTATGTAATTGACTATTTGTCGCGAGTTTTTTTGAGCTTGTTCGCTTATGTTTAATTTATACGGCATATTAAATCTCGCGAAGCTCTCTAATCGCGTCCTTATAGTCTATCCACTTATCGGGACGGTTGCGCATTTCTTCTTCGGCGGCGAGTACCATTTCAATAAATTCATCGCTCAACGTGCATTCTTCCGTCGCGGCGGTTTCTTTGTCGACAGCGGTTGCCGTGTTGCTCATTGTCGTTACCTCCATTCATGATTATATGCAGTATATCACGAAAAGAGCAATCTGTCAAGGCATAATTCGCAAGGCGAGAGACGGGTATAAAGTTGCGAGGGTAAGCGCATGCCTAAGTTTTCTCGGTTACTTCTTTTTTAAAAATCAAGTAAAGTTCGTGCAATCGTTTTTAATTTAAAATCGGTCGATAGCTGTTTGGGTGGTAATCAATCGTTGAAATTTTCTTGGTTACTTCTTTTTTAAAAATCAAGCGAAGTTCGTGCAATCGTTTTTAATTTAAAATCGGTCGATAGCTGTTTGGGCGGTAATCAAACGCTTAAATTTTCTCGGATACTTCTTTTTTAAAAATCAAGCGAAGTTCGTGCAATCGTTTTTAATTTAAAATCGGTCGATAGCTGTTTGGGTGGTAATCAATCGTTGAAATTTTCTTGGTTACTTCTTTTTTAAAAGAAGTAACACAAAATGCTTGCATTTTAAAATATAAAGTGATATAATGCTTACAGAACATTAGCGTAGCGTGAGAGTGGGTATCAGTTGCCCGCTCTCAATTGCTGTTAAGGGGTTGTTCAATCCCGACAGGAGGCCGACATAAACAGCGTTATCGAAAAGGCGAGACCCGTCATAGAGGCGATTACCGAAGAGCTCGGTTGCGAACTCGTCGACGTGGAGTACAAGACGCTTTACGGCGAAAAGCATTTGATAGTCTATATCGCAAAGGACGGCGGAGTGAGCCTCGACGACTGCGAAACGGTGTCAAACGCGCTCGACGCTCCGCTCGACGCGTTAGACCCGACGGGCAGCGCTCCGTACTGTCTGGACGTGTCGTCGCCGGGGCTTGACAGACCGTTCAAGACCCAGCGCGATTTCGAGCGCAACTACGGCGAAAAGGTGGAAGTCAAACTGTATGCGCCGCTTGCGGGGCAAAAGTCCAAACTTATCGTAGGCGTTCTTGCGCAAAGAACCGCCGACCGCGTAACAGTCGAAACGGACGGCGGACCCGTCGAAATCGACAACGACAAAATAGCTATCGTAAGACCGTACGTCGAATTTTGACGGCGGTGCAAAAAAATATTTTCGGAGATAAAAAATGGCAAAGAAAAACACGACGCTCACTCTTCAAGCGGACTTTTACGACGCGCTCGGCGACCTCGAAACGGAAAAGGGCATCAAGCGCGAGGTGTTTATCGACGCGCTCGAAGACGCGTTGACCAGCGCGTACAAAAAGCAGTACGGCGTCGCCAAGCAAATCAAGATAATTCTCACGCCCGAGTCCAAGACTTTCAAGATTTACACCTGCCAAAGAGTGGTGGAACAGGTCGAGGACCGCGAGACGGAAATAAGTCTCGAAGACGCGCGCCTGATTGACAAGAAGTACAAAGTGGGCGACGATATTTACGGTACGGTCGACGCCGCCGAGTTCGGCAGAATAGTCGCGCAAATGGCAAAGCAGATTGTTACGCAAAAGCTCCGCGCAGTAGAGAGCGAGCTTGCGTACAGCGAGCTTTCCGAAAAGGAAGAAGAGCTTGTTACGTGCGTCGTGCACCGCATCGACGGCAAAAACGTTTGCGTAGAGATACAGAAGATGGAAGCCGTGCTTTATCCCAAAGACCAATTGCCCGGCGACAAGTTCAGAGTGGGCGATAAAATCAAGGTTTTCGTCCGCGGAATAAAATCCGGTCAGCACGGACCGCAGGTGCTCGTTACGCGCACCGCGCCCGGGTTTATCAAGCGTTTGTTCGAACTCGAAGTTCCCGAAATTTCGAGCGGCGTGGTATCAATCAAGGGTATAGTCCGCGAAGCGGGTCTGCGCACGAAAATGGCGGTTTACGCTTCCGATTCGGGCGTGGACGCCGTAGGCGCTTGCGTCGGCAATCGCGGTTCGCGCGTCAACAGCATTATTTCGGAAGTCGGCGGCGAAAAGATTGATATTATACCGTGGCACGAGGACCCGCTTGAATTCATTGCGCGCGCTTTGCTTCCCGCCAAGGTCGTCATGGTCGAGGCGAAAGAGGACGAACACGCCGCAAAAGTCGTCGTTATGGACGACCAACTCAGTCTCGCAATCGGGCGCGAGGGCGTTAACGCTCGGCTCGCCGCCAAGCTGACCGGCTGGAAAATAGACATCAAGCCGTATTCGACTATGGAAAAAGAGGTCAAAGCCGCGACCGAGCGCGCCGAGCAAATGGGCAGCGACAACTTCGACGTGTTCGAAGAGGACCTCGGAGAACTCGATTGATGAAGCATGCGCCGCTTCGCTCGTGTATAGTCTGCCGCGCGCAGAAAGCCAAGTCGGAGCTGGTCCGCATTGTCCGCAGTTCGGACGGCGCGATAGCGCTCGACGTTACGGGCAAAGCCGACGGGCGCGGCGCGTACGTATGCCGCTGTGCGGCGTGCGCGGAAGGACTGGTTAAAAAGCGCGCGCTCAACCGTGCGTTCAAAGCGCAAATCGCGCAGGAAACGTACGCAGAGATAGCCGAGGAGCTGAAAAAACTCGATAATGACGGCAAATAACGATAAGTTTACTGCGCTTTTGGGTTTTGCGCGGCGCGCGGGCAAGGTCAGGTACGGACTTGACGAGCTGAAAAAAGCAAAGAACGTCAAGCTGTACGCCGTTACGGCAAGCGCGTCCGATAATCTTATGTCCGACATAACCGCTCTTGCCGAGCGCACGGGTAAACCGCTCGTCGTCGCCAAGCGCGAGTCGTTCACGGACGGAAACTGCAAGGCGTTGGGCATTACCGACGCGCACATGGCGGACGGCATTGCCGAATACATGAAAGAGACACAAGACTACGAATTTTACCGATTTACGGAGGAGCGATAATTGTCAAATAACGAGAACGTAACGAAGAGCGAGGAGACCGCAGTCAACTTCAAAACTCTGCATATGCTTGTGGAGAACAACGAGATTGCCGATTTCCAAAAACGCGTTGCGGAAATCAAAAAACGCGTCGAAAAGCTGTACGCTTCCGAGCGCGCGAGACTTAACGGTCTGCGTGCCGAACGCGCGCGCGCCGAAGAAGACGCGCGGGCGTTGGAAAAAGAGCAGCTTCGTGCGGCGCAGCAGGCGGAAGCTCAAACGCCCGAGGTCAAACCCGAACAGCCCGCTCCCGAGCCTGCGTCCGAATCCGCCGAAGCGTCGGAAAAGACGGAAAATCCCGAACAGCCCGAAATCGTACGGGACGCTAAATCGGAACAGCCCGAACAGCCTCCCGTTGCGGAAAACAAAGAGCCTCCTGCCGAGCCGAAAAAGCCCGAAGCCGCGGCGGCGGAAAAAAAGGCGGAAGAACGTCCCGTTTCTCCGCTCGTTACGCCGAGCGCGACGCGCACCGCGATACCGAGCTATATTCGCGGCGTGGTAAAACATACGCCGCGTCCCGCGGCAAGCGACGGCAAACCGACGGGCATGCGAAACGGCGACAGGCGTACTTCGCTTCGTCCGCAAACGCCGCGCCCCGCCGTCGGACGTCCCGCGTCGGGCGCCGCGCGTCCTGCGGCTGCGCCCAAGTTCGACCCGCCCGCGGCGTCGAGAAAGCGCGAAGCGCCCGGTAAAAAGTCTTTCGTAAAGCCCGAGGACAAACGTCAGATGTCCAAGCGCATGCTCATAAGAAAAGGCTATATTCAGGAAAACGTCGACGAAGAGCGTATGGGCACGCGCAAGCTCAAAAACAAAAAAGTCAATAAGGTCGTTCCTTTCGCGCCCATTAAGATAGAAAACGCCGTCATTACCACAGAAAACCTTACGGTCAAGATTTTGTCCGAAAAAATAGGCAAGACGGCGCAGGAAATAATCAAACAGCTCATGGAGCTTGGCATTATGACCACTATCAATTCGGTGGTCGATTTCCCGACGATGCAGCTCGTCGCAGACGCGCTGGGCGTCAATATCGAGCTTAAACTCGAAAAGACCAAAGAGGAAGAGCTGAAAGAGCTTCACGCAGAGCCCGACCCCGAAGACAGCCTCGTCAAGCGTCCGCCCATTGTTACCGTAATGGGACACGTAGACCACGGCAAGACGTCGCTCCTCGACGCCATAAGAAAGACGTCGGTCGCTGGCGGAGCAGCAGGCGGCATTACTCAGCACATCGGCGCTTATTCCGTCGAAGCGGGCGGCGAGACGATTACTTTCCTCGATACGCCCGGACACGAAGCGTTTACCGAAATGCGCAGACGCGGCGCTACCGTTACCGATATTGCCGTGCTCATTGTCGCTGCTGACGACGGAGTTATGCCGCAGACGATAGAGGCTATACATCACGCGAAAGCGGCGGAAGTGCCTATTGTCGTTGCTATAAACAAAGTCGACAAGCAAGGCGCAAATATAGACAGAAGCAAACAGCAGCTCGCCGAACATGACGTTGTGTGCGAGGAGTGGGGCGGCGACGTTCCCATGGTGCCCGTTTCCGCCAAGCAGAATACCGGCATAGACAAACTGCTCGAAACGATTATTCTTTTGGCTGAGATAAAGGGTTATCGCGCCAACCCCGACCGCAGTGCGCGCGGCTTCGTTATAGAAGCGCGTTTGGATAAGGGCAAGGGCCCTATCGCCACTGCCATCGTTCAGAACGGCACGCTCCGCGTAGGCGATTATATCGTATCGGGCACGGCGTACGGCAGAGTACGCTCGCTCACGGACGACAAAGCGAGAAACATCAAAGCGGCGGGACCTTCGATGCCTGTCGCCGTGTACGGCTTGACGCAGGTTCCTTCCGCAGGCGACCCCATTGTCGCGGTGGAAAGCGAAAAAATGGCGCGTCAGGTCATTGCGGAGCGCGAAGCAAAAGCCAAAAACGAACTTCTCAACGCCACGCCTGCCACCGACCTCGAAACGGCGTTCCGCAGCATAACGGACGCGAAGTTCAAAGAGTACAAGGTAATCGTTAAGGCGGACGTGCAAGGCTCTGCCGAGGCGCTTAAAGAAGCGTTGTTAAAGCTGTCCGACGACGAGGTAAAGGTCAATGTCGTACATGCGGGCGTCGGCGCGATTAACCAGTCTGACGTAATGATGGCGGACGTGTCGAAAGCGAATATTATAGGCTTTAACGTCAAGCCCGACAGCGACGGCAGAACGTCCGCGGAACGCATGGGCGTTAAAATAGGGCTGTACAGCATAATCTATGAGGTGTTGGACGACGTTCGCGCCGCTATGGACGAAATGCTTGCTCCCAAGTTCGTCGAACGCGTTACGGGTAAGGCGCAGGTGCGCATGACGTTTAAAGTGTCTGGCATCGGCATTGTCGCGGGCAGTTACGTGCAAAACGGCAAGATTGTGAGAAACGGAAAAGCAAGACTGTTCCGCAACGGCGCGCAGATTTTCGACGGCAATATCGTCGGACTCAAACGTTATAAGGACGACGCAAAAGAAGTTACTATCGGGCTTGAATGCGGTATCGCCCTCGACGGGTTTACCGAGTTCCTCGAAAACGACGAAATCGAATGTTACGTCGTCGAACGCGAAACCAAAGACAGCAAGTAGGAGATACTCAAAAGTTGAAATCCCATTCGTCAAGCCACAGAACGGAACGCGTTGCGAGCGTCATCAAACGCAACGTCGCCGTTATAATCGAAACCGAATTGTCCGACCCGCGCATACACGGCGTAAGCGTGGTGGACGTTTCGGTTTCTCACGATTTACGGTACGCCACGGTGTGGGTGTATATTTACGGTAACGACGAGTCCGTTCTCGCCGCGCTCGAAAACAGCGCGGGATATATCAAAAAACTTTTGGCAGAACAGATGAGCGAAATGCGCGTCGTTCCGCAGTTGCATTTCAGATTAGATAAATCGCAATCGTATTACGAACGTATTGACAAGGTGATTAAGGGATTGCACGATGAAAAGAGCGAGTGAAATTATAAATGCCGTCGAGCATGCCCAAAACGTGCTCGTATGCGGGCATATCCGTCCCGACGGCGACTGTATAGGCTCGGCGCTCGCCATGCGTCGGATTTGCGAAAAACTCGGCAAAAACGCCGACGCGGTTTGCGATTGCGACAAGCCGTCGGGCTTTGCATTCCTTCCCGAATACGATAAGTTCTGTGCGCGGCGTTTCGATAAGTACGATTTGTTTATCGCCGTCGACAGCGCGGACGAAAAACGCTTGGGCGAATATATAAAGTTTCTCGACGGCGCGAAAAATTCGATAGATATAGACCACCACCCGACAAACGCCGGTTATGCGAAAATAAACGTCGTCGACGCGAGCGCGCCGAGTGTTTGCGCATTGCTTTTCGACTTGTTCGAGAACAGCGGTCTTATAGATAAAGACGTCGCGGTCATGCTCTATACAGGGCTTTCGACCGATACGGGACATTTTATGCACTCCAATACAAATGCGAGGGTGTTTGAAAGAGCGGCGGCGCTTTGCGGTTACGGAATAGACGTGGGCGCGGTCAATCACGATTTGTATTGCAGTAAGAGCGAGAAAAAACTGCGCTTGACTGCGCGCGCCATCGACGGTATAAGACTGTACGCCGACGGCAAAATCGCGCTTATGACGATTACGCTCGACGATTTGGCGGCATGCGGATGCGATACTTCGGATACGGAAGGATTGATAGATTTTGCAACGAGCATTGCGGGCGTGAAAATTTCGATTGCCGCTTGCGAACAGCCTGGCAATCTTTTCAGAGTGTCGTTCCGCTCGGTTTCGGCAGACGTGGCGGCTGTGGCGGGGCGGTTCGGCGGCGGCGGACACAGGCTCGCTTCCGGTTGCATTATAAACGGCTCGCGTTACGACGTTGCCGACAGAGTGATAAGCGCCGCTACGCTCGCGTTGTCATGAACGGACTGATAAATCTTTATAAGCCGACATTGATGTCGTCGGCGCAGGCTGTTGCGAGGGTTAAGCGCATATTGGGCGTTAAAACCGTCGGGCACATGGGCACTCTCGACCCGATGGCGGAAGGCGTGCTCGTGATAGGCGTCGGTAAGTCCGCAAGGCTGTTCGATTACCTAATAAAACGCAGAAAGACTTACGTCGCCAAATTTACGTTCGGCTATGAAACGGACACTCTCGACGCGCTCGGGACGGTTGTGAAAACCACTGCCGATATTCCGTCGGCGGAGGCGGTTCTCGGCGCAATGATGTCCATGCTCGGCAAAATACGGCAAGTTCCGCCTGCATACAGCGCAAAGCACGTCGACGGCAAACGTGCGTACGCATTGGCGCGAGGCGGCGCGGACGTGGTGTTGAAGCCGTCGGACGTCGAAATTTACGACGTGCAGCTCGTTTGTCAGCCGCGTCCCGACGAGACTGTTTTCCGTATAGAATGTTCGGCAGGGACTTACATACGCTCGCTGTGCCGCGATGCCGCAGTCATGTGCGGGTCGCTTGCGACTCTCACGTATCTTCAACGTACGCAGTCGGGCGTGTTCGACGTTTCCGATAGCATTTCGCTCGAAGCGCTCGAAGTGCGCGGCGGTGCGGCGTTAATCCCGCCCGACGTTGCGCTTTCCGATATGCCGCGGTTAGACGTTCCGCATTCTCTGCGCGCAGAGCTTGAAAACGGCAGGAAAATAGAAACGGATATATCGGGCGACACACTCGTCTATTGCGACGGAGACTTGTTCGGTATAGGTTGCAATGCGGGTGGCGTGCTTAAACTCAAAACTTACTTAAAGGAGCAGGGAGATTGAAAGAGCTTACGCAAAATACGAAAGTTTGTCTGGCGCTCGGCTATTTCGACAGCATGCATTTGGGACACAGAAAACTGATTGAGTTTGCCGGTAATTATGCGGAAGCGCACGGCTTGACCGCCGCCGTCGCCACTTTTACCAACAATGCGTACAAGGTGTTTAACCGCGAGGAAAAATCAGTATATACATATGCCGAAAGGTGTGAAATGCTCGACGGCTTGTGCGAGTACGTTTTGCCTATGCGGTTTGACGCGCGAATGAAAAATACCGATGCATCCGCGTTTTTGGACGCGCTGTTCGCGGCATACGACATACGCTCGGCGGTATGCGGATACGACTATTTGTTCGGCGCAGGCGCAAAAGGCGACGCGGAGCTTTTAAAAAGCTATTGCGCGGCGCGCGGAGTACATTGCGCCGTTTTCGACAAGTTCGAGCTTGACGGCGAACGCGTTTCCACTTCGGCGGTTAAACGGTTCTTGTCCGACGGCGACGTCGAGCGTGCCAACGCGTATCTCGGCGCGCCGTTCATGATGCGCGGAAAAGTGGTGCACGGCAGGGGCGCGGGGCGTATGTTCGACATTCCGACTGCCAATATCAAAGTACCCGCGGATAAGCTGTTGCCCAAATCGGGAGTTTACGGGACGACGTGCGTCATAGACGGCGAAACGTACCGCGGCGCTACCAATATAGGCGCGCGGCCTACGTTCGGACTGACAAAAACCGTTGTCGAAACAATGATAGACGGTTTTGACGATAATATCTACGGCAAGGATATTACTTTGTACTTTTATAAATATCTCCGTCCTGTGCAAAAATTCGATACTCCGTCGGCGTTGTCGGCGCAAGTGCATAAGGATATTAAATGGAGCGGGAAATGCTGAGAATAGGTCCGTCCGGCAACAGCAACGCGTTTTATGCGTCGGGCAGAAAGCATACGTATCAGGAAGCCGAGTTTCTTCACGGACTTGGACTTAACGCGTTCGAGTATTCGTTCGGGCGCGGCGTATCCATGTCCGACGAAACCGCAGAGCGGATTAAAACGGAGTTTGAAAAGTACGACATTGCTATAAGCGCGCATGCGCCGTACTATACAAACTTTGCGAATCCGGATTCGGAAATGATAAAAAAATCGATAGGGTACGTCTTGCAATCGATTTCCGCCGTAAACAAAATGGGCGGCGAGCGAGTTGTCGTTCATCCTGCGGCGTGCGGAAAAGCAACGCGAGAAACGGCTGTTGCGGCGGCGGCAAAAAACCTCGAATTGCTTGCGCAAGCCGTCGACGGCGCGCATTGCAAGGTGTGTTTGGAAACGATGGGTAAGCTCAATCAAATAGGCACAGTGGAAGAAGTCGTTTCGTTTTGCACAATACACGAGGCGTTTTATCCGTGCTTTGATTTCGGACACATAAATTCGTATACGCGCGGCGGAATAAAAGGTAAGGACGATTATAGGCGCATACTCGACTATACAATCGAAAAACTCGGCTTTGATAAAGCGTCGCAAATGCACGTCCATTTTTCAAAGATACAGTACGGCGACAAAGGCGAGATTCGCCATCTTACGTTCGAGGATACGCAATACGGACCGGAATATGCGCCGCTCGCAGAACTTATAGACGAATACCGCATGTCCCCGTACGTCGTGTGCGAGTCGAACGGTACTATGTCCGACGACGCCGCCGTTATGAAAAATATGCATAAAAGCGTTTACAAAGGCTGAC
>CATLGX010000023.1 GCA_949948785.1 uncultured Christensenella sp.
TAAGACGGTCGGTGAGCGATGCGGGAAGCGGTATTGTCGTATCGCCGAACATGACCGAAAGCGCCCCGTCGACCGCAACGAGTTTTGCGGGTATCAGGTTATAATCGGGCACGCCCATAAGCGTAAGTTCCGTTGTCGGGTCGAAAAGATGCGCATGCTCGGTCGCAAGATACATCTTTACGCTATCGCCCTGATTGAACGCATAACGCGAATTGACACGTGAAATAGTATATTCTTCCTTGCCCTCGACGTTGAGGTACAGAATCGTTTCGTTGCCGAGATTTTCGATAACGTCTACCGTTGCTTCTATAACCGACTCGGGATGAGCATCGACAAGCGCCTGCTCGTAGCGCACGTCCTCGGGACGGATACCGAGCAACACGTCGCTGCCGATAACGCTGTTATCGATAAGACGCTTTGCTCTCGACTTCGGAATCATGACTTTGTTGGTCTCGCCTATCAAGGCGTAAAGGTTGCCGTTTTCTTCGATAAGCTTAGCTTTGAATATATTCATTTGCGGCGAGCCGAGGAAGCACGCGACAAACTTGTTTGCAGGGCAATCGTAAAGCGTAGTAGGCGTGTCGACCTGCTGAACGATACCGTCTTTCATGACGACAATGCGCGTGCCCATCGTCATTGCTTCTGTTTGGTCATGGGTAACGTAAATGAACGTCGTCGCAAGTCTGTGATGTATCTTTGTAATTTCCGTACGCATCTGAACGCGGAGTTTTGCGTCGAGGTTGGACAGAGGCTCGTCCAAAAGGAAAACCTTGGGTTCGCGAACAATTGCGCGACCGAGCGCGACGCGCTGACGCTGACCGCCCGAAAGCGCTTTGGGTCGACGGTCGAGCAAATGTTTGATGCCGAGTATTTCCGCGGCTTCCTGAACTTTTTCGTCTATCACCTGCGGCGGCGTATGGCGAAGTCTGAGACCGAACGCCATATTGTCGTACACCGTCATATGCGGGTACAGCGCATAGTTTTGGAAAACCATGGCTATATCGCGGTCCTTAGGCTCGCGGTCGTTGACATACTGACCGTCGATATAAAGTTCGCCCGACGAAATATCTTCGAGTCCCGCTATCATTCGAAGCGTGGTAGATTTGCCGCAACCCGACGGACCTACGAAAACTATAAACTCTTTGTCGTCGATTTCGAGATTGAAATCGCTGACGGCGCGAACGCCGCCCGAATACACCTTGTAGATATGTCTTAAAGACAGACTTGCCATGATTTTCTCCTTGATTTAATTTT
This sequence comes from uncultured Christensenella sp., assembly GCA_949948785.1. Taxonomy (GTDB): domain Bacteria; phylum Bacillota; class Clostridia; order Christensenellales; family Pumilibacteraceae; genus Anaerocaecibacter. The sequence goes on from CATLGX010000023.1 coordinate 1,255, forward strand.
TATTATCTTTATTATACTCCCTTTCCATCGAAATTTCAATGCCAAACTGCATAAAATTACGGCGATGTTTTGTATATTTTAACTACAAAGCAAATCTTGCAAAAAACACGGGAACCTGTAAAGCTCCCTTGCCAAACCGAATATGCAAAATACTAAAAGTCAAACCGCCTAATAGTCTATTACGCCTCGCCCGCTCTTTATCTCGTACGGATTAGCGGACATAGCTATTGTCGCGTGGTCTCCGCCGCAAGCATTGACTTTTGCGCTACGCGATATTTTTATAATCTCCTCGGCATATACTGCGTTTCCTCCGTTGCCGCCGTTGTCGCCTTTTGCGTTGGTGCCGCCTTTGCCGCCGCGAAGCGTCAATTTATCGGCAGAACATATATCCAGTGTACTGCAATATATGGCAGTGCCGCCGTCTTCACCACTTGTCGCCAAGCCGTTTGTTCCTTTAATAGTAACATTACCGTATGCATGCAGCAATAAACGGCTATCGTTATCAGTGTACATAGCGATAGCGGGCAAAATATCCGCACAATAATTGTGCGTAGGTGCAATAGAAACATTTTCGAGTTTAATAGTGAAATCCGTGGTGCGATTGCGTATAATAATGTTCATGTCATAGCTTACGTTGTTAAACGCCGAATAAACATATAATTGTAGTACATCCGAATCGACATAAATACGGCAGGTTCTATTTAGCTTAGAAGGCAACGAAATATATACATACGCATGACCCGAAACCTCGACTTCGTTAGTCGTCGGTGTAACCGCAATTGAATGTCCTTCAAAGACGGCAGTCAACGTTATTTCTTCTTCTGTACGATATTGCAGTTTTGTTATCTTTTGAGACCCCATATACCAACCGACAAATACGTATCCGCGCTTGGACGCAGGCTTCAAAATAACTTCATCCATATAATATACAGTAGACGGATTACCCGAATTAACAGCTCCGCCGATATAAATTACATGCGTTTCCATGCGCATGACATATAGATTAAGGTCGTACGTAACATTGTAATTAGAGATAGCCGCATTCATCTCATTGTCGTAATACTTATTGCCAGTTAAATCCGGGGTATCGTAAATTCCCCTTATTACCAAGCCGACGGGCAAAGGTATGTTGAGTGTGGACATATCGTCGCCATAGTGCGTTGTATCACACGTGTACAGAACAGTATCGTTATAGTAGACAGTAAGTATAAAATCGATTATCTCCCAATGTGCATACAGCGAAACCCCGTCTTGCGGTATATCCCAATCTTGCGCGCTCGTCATATCGGCATTGTAATATTTCGTGCCGCCGCCGTTCGGTTGCGTATAGTATCCCAAAAATTCGTATCCTTTTTTTTCGGGCTTTTGCGCCGTCGGCATGGGGTTATCATATGTCGCAATAACACTTGCCGCACCATCCGCACCGCCTTGCATGTCGAGATAGACATCATAATCTTTTTCCTGCCACTTGGCAAGCAATGCCGCGTCCTGTGCAACATCCCAGCTTTTCATGCTGTTCATATTTTCGTCGTAATATTGCTTACCGTTATAGTAATACCCGCGGAAATAATACCCTGTCAATTTCGGAGGTTGCGCCGCAGGCATGGGCTGACCGTAATATGCTTTTACAAAGTCCGTTCCGCCGGAGCCTCCCGTTTTATCCAAAACAACAATAAAAGTCTTAAAATCGACGGTCAGATTGCCGTATGTTTCGCCGAGCCAATATTCGTTCCAATTATATCCATCCTTTCCGACGGGCGCAACATACATATTATCAAAATGTAAAGTTTGCTCAATGTCCGAACCGCCCCAAGAATCGAAAACAGTGCTTCCCATATTTATTACGCTGTCCGATATGTAAAGGTTTATTATCGACGTACACCAAGCAAACGCGTCGCTACATATAGTAGTTATATTGGAAGAAAGTCTATTGACATCAACATTAGCGGTAACATTCGTTATTTCACGCAAGTTCTCGCAATTTGCAAACATCGAACGCGGGATTACCGTCAAATTATCTGGGAGCATTATACCGCGCGCCGTCGAACCGCTGAAAATGCTTGTGGAATATCCTTTTTCAAAATCCATGCAAGAATCATCGTCATATGTATCATCATTAAACGTTATGTTTACCGTCAAATTTATATTTTGAGCAAAAAGGCAAGTGAACGCATTACTTTTGATATTAACTGTATGCGTGCAATTCGAAACGGCAAACAACTCCGTGTTATTTTGGTTATCCGCATCCGGCACTATATCGCCGTGCTTTAAAGTAAAAGAATTAAGTTCGCTTCCGCTGAAAGCCGAATCGCCTATTTCAACAAGCGGCAAACCGTTATATGAATCTCCGAGCACGAAATCGACATCCGGCGCGTATAAATTTTGCGTCTTGTTAATTGCATATCCAATAACAGTACTACCGTCATCGCCGTAAATGTCGTCGATAACCAATTCGTTCCCGTATATGAAAATCGAGTTGCTACCCGACTTCCAATCCGCATTGAGCTCATTCATTTCGCTTTCGGTTTTGCGAATTATTACTTTATTCGCATTACCCCGAAATACTCCGTTTCCGAATTCCGCAACACTAAACGGCACAATTGTCTCGTTCATTACTGGGCACATTGCAAACGCATTATTGCATAAACTCTCGACATTTGTCATGCCGTCAACATTTACAAGCTTTTTGCAGTTCATAAACGCATTTACTCCTATTCTTGTAACGGTATCCGGTATATACACATATTCGAGCTTCGCACAGCTCATAAACCCGTTGTCTTTGATTTCCGTAACAGGTAATCCGTTATACATTTTCGGTATCCGAATTCTTGTTATCGACTTGTTTCTTGCAGAAACCTTATATTCAGTACCGTTGTTGCGCAAAGCAAATGATAAATCGTCATCTATTGTATGTACCGTAACGTCGTCTGCCAAAGCGCGGGTTGCCGAAAAATCCAAGTTAAAAAATACCACAGCTAATATTGCAATCGCGCCAATAGCAATTAAAAGCAAAATTGCCTTTCCTTTTGTCAATTGTCTCATTTTTTCTTCTCCATATTATTGTTGATTTCGCTATAAGAAACTGTTTAATGTCGCACTTGAATATACGACTTGCCATTCCCCCATGTTTCAAAGCATTATGTCATAGTCTCGCCTCCATCTATAATTTTTTCGAATATCGCAGATATGTAAATCTCCGACATGACATTATCAAACTCTCTGACTGCCGACGTATTGCCGTCCGACCACTTAACAAACCTATATCCCGCTAACGGCACCGCCTCGAATTTCAAACGAGATTTGCTTTTCAAATAAATATTACCGTAATAACTATATACATCCCCCTCAACAATATTTATATCACCAGCAGATTGATAGTCGACCGCTATGGGCGTCAAAAACAGTTCTATATCATGCTTATGCTGCCAGTATTCAATCGGAATACCGCATATTTTTCCATTCATATCGAACTTATCCAACAAAAACGGTTTATACATATATTCCCATGCTACATCAAAACGACTGGCAACTAATGAATTAACGTTGTAAATCGCGTAATTTTCCGCAACGTGCAATGTTACGGTATCGGAACGATTTTCAAAATTATTTTGTGCCGTGTGTATAAATTCGTGAAAGAAAGTTTCTAAAACGAACGTAATGCTATTCACTTTTCCATTTTTGCACTGTTCTAACTCCTTATGCTTCATCATGACTGACTGCCAAGGCAACGGGCAATGAATTGTTCCGTGTTTTCCGCATGCTATACCACTCCAATTAATGAGACTATATGTCATTTCACCGTAATCGTAATAAGTAAGCGTATTATGATAAGCATACTCAAAAACAGCAACTTCGGGTATTTCGGGAGCAAAAGGTTCACCGTTAAATATCGGATGACCGGTATTTAAACTTTTTAAGGCGTCTGTCGTATAATACGCATCCACTTCCACATCCGCTATGCCGTCAAGACACTCGCTGAGTAAAGCATCAAATTGCGCGACTATCCAATTAAAATATGCGTAATCAAGCGCCGTCATCTTCGTGTGCACGCCATATGTCTGTTTATCTATGACGCTACGCACATCACAATCTATCTCATCCACAAACACAAGCAGTATTTTGTGCGGGTCGTAATTATCTCCGCTCTTTTGCCAACGCGCGTAAAGCGTGTCGCTGTCGAGCGAAAACGCCGCGTACCCGTACATATACTTTCCGTTACCGTCCGTTATTCTCGTGTCGTACTCGCTGTCCGCGTACCAGCCGCAAAAGTCGTAGCCTGCCCTTGTCGGCACGGCAAACCTCGCCGATTTTATGTCGTTGCGGTTTAGCGTTATCTGCTTTTCGAGCGGTGTTACGCCCTCGCCGTATTCGTACGTAAAAGTCTTTTCTATCGGCTCGAAGTACGCGACTATTTCCAAAACCGCATAATAATTTCTCTGTACTTCCTCACTCAGCCCGTCGCCCGAACGCGTTCTGTTCATCGACAAATCCGACCACCCGCGGAACACATATCCGTCGTCCGGTACTGCCGTAACCTCTTCGCTCCGTTCTTCCGGCAATAACTTTTGCTTTGCCTTTCCTTCTATTCTTCCGCCCGTGCCGTTATTTACTATATAGTCAACCGTATAACCGAAGTACGCGGTTACAATCATATCTTCGGTTATGTCGGTGTCCGTGCGCTCGGGCGCGGTTACTCCGTCCGACCAGTACAAAAACACAAACTCTTCGCCGGCATAGTTCTTTTGCGGCACCGCCGTTACGGTTTTGGCATCCTCGCCATGAAACACGTTGTAATCGATTATATTTGTCGTTCTGCTATCGTCGCGTATCTGTCCGCAAGCGAAACCGACTCCCGATGTCTTGTAAGTTACTTTATAACTCGGTTTTTGAAACCACGCGCACTCCTTTATATTGTCTTTTACGTTTATGTCGGTGCGTTCCGCCGTCATTACACCGTCAGACCAGCCGGCAAAAACGTACCCATCCTTTGGAACGGCGGTTACTGTTGAGCATGTCTCGCCGTACAATACGGTTTGTTTCGTTTCGCCTATTATTTCGCCAAGATTTTCGTTGCTCGAATAATACTCGACTTTAAGCTGCTTGACTTTGAATATAGCCGTAACGCGCATATTCGACAGAACGGTATCTGCGCGGTAAGCGCGGGTCAATCCGTCAGACCACTTGTAAAATTCGTAGCCTTCTTCGGGCACGGCTTCGATATAACCCGCAAACTCTCCGTACGCCACCAACTGTTCTGTTATGCCGTTTATATGACCGTTACCGTCGGCTAAATACTCGACAGTATACTTGACCTTTTCAAAGCGCGCCCTTACGCTAATGTTCGACATGACGGCTTTATCCGTTCGCTCTGCCGTCGTTACACCGTCCGACCATTCCGTAAACACATAACCTTTGTCGGGCACTGCCGTTACGGCAACACAATCGCTACCGTGCACGACGGACTGTCGCACATTACCGTATATCTCTCCGCCCGTTTCAGCCGAATACCGCGCTATATGATATTTCGCGTCGCCGTTTGATTTATCTTCGTCATCGGAACAACCGAAAACAGCCGCACAAGCGACGGCTGCCGCGAATATGACGAGTGCGACTAATATAAACTTCTTGATTTTACATGCATATCGTCCAATCATAATGTTCCTCCTCTATTTCTAAACGCGATTTTGTTTACAACAGCGATAATGCGACAACTGTAAATTATGCTTAAAATCTAATTTATTTCGCTCGACTTATTTTTTTGCCATTATCGTTTTTAACAGAGTGTCCGATGCTCCTCAGCGCGCGCATGATTGCGGGATAGATTGCCGCGACGACGCCCAACAGCACGGCGTCCTTTACGCCGAGCACGAGCACTGCGGGAAGTCCGCCCACCGCCGCCGCAAAATCAAGTCCGGTGTAATAATACAGTATAAGCACCTGATACGCCATACCTATAATATATACCGGTATCATGCCTATGAGCGCGCTCGCAAACGCCCGCGCCCGCGTAGGCTCTTTTCCGCGCGCACACACCTTGCCCGCCAAAAAGGCGCCGACGGGAAAGCCTATCAAGTATCCGAACGACGGCATGAGCACGTACGCTATTCCGCCGCCGCTCGTGAACACGGGAACGCCGAGCAAGCCCATTACTATGTATATGAGCACCGCGAGCGCGCCGTCGCGCGCGCCGAGCACAAGCCCCGCCATCAGCACGAACAGCGTCTGAAACGACAGCTGCACCTGCGTAAACGGGATAGGCACCGAAATAAGCCCTCCGACGATTATAAGCGCCGTAAATACGGCTATCGAAACCAAACGCTTCGTATTCATATTCATGCCTCTGGATGCGCGGCTTTGTACGCTTTAAGCGCGTGAGCGAGCTGGTCGGGACACGAGGTGCCGTTGCGGCAGAGCACGCCGTCGAGCAGTTCGATAACCTCGTCGATGTCGCGCCCCACTGCGAGCTTTCCTACGCCCTGCGTATTGCCTTTGCATCCGCCCACAAATTTGAGCGACGCTATTTTATGGTCGCGCACTTCGAAAATTATTTTGCTCGAACATGTGCCTTTTGTCGTGAATTCTTCCATAGTTACGCTAACCCCTTAAAGAAATATATGTCAACTGACGTTACTCGATTAGTCTGTCATGCAACATCAAATAAACACTTGCGGCATTTTTTTCCCAATTTTCGTGAATGTACTTTGCCGTCTTGTTGTTTGCGACGACGAATTTAAGTTCCATAAGCGTGGAAGTCGGCTGGACTATGCGCAACCACACCGTATACGTGCCGTCTTTGTTCTTGTAATACGTATGCATGTACTCTTGCTGGCGCTTAAACGACATGCGGTTTTCTTTGACGTACTCGCTTATTTCCTGCCTGAGCGATTCCGGAATACGCGAATAGAAGTTTGCAAGGCAAACCCTGCCGTCCGCCGTGAGAGTGTACAATTTTTCACGACCGCGCGACGCGGCATGGATAAAGTTTGCCTTGACAAGTTTTTGTATCGCGTCCAACAAAATCAGCGGCTCCATCCACCCGTTTTGAGTATAACAAACGGTGATAAGCGTCTTTTCGTCGAGCGCTATATCCATCTTATCGAACACAAACAGTACGATTAGCTTATTGAGTAAATCTTCTTCGGACTGCTCCAACATACTCTCCGTAACCGCAGTATTGTGTAATTATAACATATACTCGGTTAAAAGTAAACACTTTTTAAAAACTTCTATATTCCGAGCTTTGCCTTTATCGCGTTTATTTGCTCGGTAAATCTCGATACTTTTTGTTTTTCCGCGTCGATAAGTTTTTGCGGGGCTTTGGCGACAAAACCTTGGTTTGCGAGCTTGGACTCGGCGAGCGCAAGCTCGCTCTCGGCAAACGCGAGGTCTTTTTCGAGCCGCTCGCGCTCTTTGCCGGCATCGGCAAGCGGTATATAAATTTTTACGCCGCCGAGCGCTATGAGCGCCGCATTCTCCACTTCGCCTTGTGCGTCTTTAACATCTCCCGTCGCCGCGAGCTTGGGCAGATATGTCTTTAACGCGTCGACCACAGCAGCCTCGCCCGAGACGTAAACTTCGGGAGTTTTGGACACTGCGGGATTGGTGTGTTTCAGATTACGCACCGCACGGACGCAATCTTTAACGCGTTCGACGGTAGTCTGTTCCGCCGAAAAATCACAGCGTTTTTTAGTCGGATAATCGCAAAGCATAAGCTCGCCGTCCGTGCCCTGCAAACTATCGTATATTTCCGTCGTAATAAACGGAATTATCGGATGAACGAGTTTTAACAACGTTTCGAGCGCGTTGCGTAGCATGCCCGCCGTGTTTTGCGCGTCGCCGCTCTTTATCTGAACCTTGGCAAACTCTATATACCAATCGCAGAACTCATCCCATATAAAGTTATATAACGCTTCCGCGGCATGCCCCACGTCGTAACGATTCATTGCCGTATTGACGTCGCCTATCAGCTTATTGAGTTTGTTGACAAGCCATGCGTCGGCGACCGTCGCGGGCTTTGGCTTTTTGACGTAACCGTTCGCCTCGCACGCGCCTATGACGAACTTCGCGGCGTTGAACAGTTTATTCATGAAATTGCGATAGCTCGCAAGCGACTCTTCGGAAAAGCACACGTCGCCGCCGCGCGCAATGCCGTTTACCAAAGAAAAACGCAAAGCGTCGACGCCCGTTTTGTCGACAATTTCCAAAGGGTCGACGCCGTTGCCGAGCGACTTACTCATTTTACGCCCCTGTCCGTCGCGCACAAGCCCGTGTATATATACTTCCTTAAACGGCGCTTCGCCCGTGAACTTCAAGCCCGTAAATATCATTCTCGACACCCAGAACGTTATTATGTCGTAAGCAGTTACGAGCAAATCCGTAGGATAATACTTGGCAAGGTCGTCCGTTTTATCCGGCCAGCCCAACGTGGAGAACGGCCAAAGCGCAGACGAGAACCATGTGTCGAGTACGTCCTCGTCCTGACGGAGTTTTCCGCCGCAATGCGGACAAACGTCGATATCCGTCTTACTCGCTATTTCCTCGCCGCAACCGTCGCAGTAAAACACGGGAATACGGTGTCCCCACCAAAGCTGACGGGATATGCACCAGTCTCGGATATTATTCATCCAGTTGAAATACGACTTCTCGAATCGTTTGGGAATAAACTTTATCTTGCCGGTCTTTACCGCCTCAATCGCAGGCGCGGCAAGCTCTTTCATTTTTACGAACCACTGCTTGGAAACAATAGGCTCTACCGTCTGTTTGCACCTGCTGCAGTGCCCGACGTTGTGCGTATAGTCCTCCGTTTTGACGAGAAGTCCCTGCGCCTCCAAATCGGCTATTACAGCCGCTCTCGCCTTTTCGCGCGTAAGCCCTGCGTATTTTCCCGCATGCTCGTTCATCGTGCCGTCGTCGTTCATGACGCGAATAACGTCAAGCCCGTGCCTTTGTCCGACCTCGAAATCGTTGGGGTCGTGAGCGGGCGTTATCTTGACTGCGCCGGTACCGAAATCCTTTTCCACGTAAGTGTCGAAAACTATGGGGATTTCGCGCCCGACGAGCGGAAGCACGACAATCCGCCCCTCCATGCCCGCATAGCGCTCGTCGTCAGGATTGACTGCGACGGCGGTATCGCCGAGCAGCGTTTCGGGTCTTGTCGTAGCAACGGTTACGTAGCCGTTGCCGTCCTTAAACGGATATTTTATATGCCACAGATGCGACGCTTCCGATTTGTAGTCGACTTCGACGTCGGAAATCGCCGTTTTGCAGCCGGGGCACCAATTGATTATTCTGTCGCCGCGATAAATATATCCCTCGTCGTACAGAGAAACAAAAACTTCGCGCACGGCTTTTGCGCGCGCTTCGTCCATGGTAAACGACATGCGCGACCAATCGAGACTGAACCCCATCGTCTTTTGCTGTTCTACAATACGGTCGCCGTACTTGCGCTTCCACGCCCATGCACGTTCCAAAAAACCGTCGCGACCGACATCCGCTTTGCTCAGCCCGTCCTCCTTCATCGCCTCGACTACTTTTACTTCGGTAGCTATCGAAGCGTGGTCGTATCCGGGAAGCCACAGCGTTTCGTACCCTTTCATTCGCTTGTAGCGCACTATCGCGTCGGGGATTGTCATGTTCATGGCATGTCCCAAATGCAATTGCCCCGTAATGTTCGGCGGCGGCAGAACTATGGAAAACTTCTTTTTCTTTTTTCCGGGCTTGGGCGAAAAACAGCCGTTGTCAAGCCAGCGCTTGCGTATGCGTTCTTCGAAATTCTTGGGTTCGTACGTATTGTCCATGTCAAACTCCGCAAATAAAAATTCGCAATATATTATAACATACACTTATAAATAACGCAACAATAACGCAACAAAAAACGGCTACTTAAATATATAAGAAGCCGTTTCTCGAAAATTGCTTTACGCTGTCTTACGCTTTGAAAGGTCCGATTTGCGGAAGAATGGCGCACACGCCGCCGAGAATTCCGCCGATAAACGCGAGAATTGCGCCCGCGCCTACATTAACCGCGTTCATAAAGAAATCGTCGTTAGCGAGAATGATGCACGCGACAAGAACAAGTATGCCGCCGACAATGGCAAGAACACCGCCGAGAAGGTCAAGTATTTTCATGCTCTTGTTCAGGAAAACGCGAAGTATCGCGCCTACGAGAGCGAGACCGAGACCGACGAGCGTTACGATAAACGCTATAATCGCGAACACATTGCTCGGAGAACCTATCGTCTGTCCCATAATGGTTACGCTTTGTCCCCAAGTGTCGCCAAACAAACTTTCGCCGCCGAGCGAGTTGGAGACAATGTTAGTGAACATGCCGACGATAGCCAGTACAAGTCCAACAGCTACGACGCCTGCGAATACAAATCCGCAGATTTTTTTTGCCTTTTCTTCCATTTCTACCTCCAAAGGTTTTAAGTGAATACAGTTTAGCACCATAAAACGGCGCGTTAGGATTAAAAATTATCCTTTTATAAGAGAAACATTTTTACCGTATTTCATATAGCCTTTGCGTTCCGCAGGAAAAATATTTATACGATTGCACGCAAAAAATCGCATGCTTTTTAGCCGCACGAAAAACCGAAAATAATTTTGCCGCGGCACGGAGACAAACGCATACGCATACACTGAAATATAATTAGAGCCGCGACGGAACGACAACCTCGGGACACAGCGATTTACACGCAAAACAGTGTTCCGACGGGATTGTCGTTACGTACGACACGGCTTAAAAAATCGGAGGAAAACAATGAAGAAAAAATTGACCGCACTGTTGACGGCGTTAACGCTGTTGATATTCCCCGCCGCGCTCGGCGGCTGTTCGGACGACGGCACGACCACCGTGCGACTGAGCGAGGTAACTCACTCCATTTTCTACGCGCCGTTATACATCGCAATAAATAACGGCTATTTTGCCGACGAAAACATAACCATAGAGCTTTCCAACGGCGGCGGCGCAGACAAAGTAATGACTTCCGTCATATCGGGAGCCGCAGACGTAGGTCTGATGGGTCCCGAAGCGGCGATTTACTGTCATGTAGAGGGACAGCGGGACTACCCGATTATATTCGGGCAGTTGACGCGTTGCGACGGTTCGTTCCTTGTCGGACGCAAGCCCGAACCCGACTTCGACTGGGCGAATCTCGGCGGTAAACACATTCTCGCAGGACGTTCCGGCGGAGTGCCCGCGATGACGCTGCAATGGGTACTCAACCAACACGGAGTGTCGACGGACAACGGGAAACTGTTCGACACGTCGGTAGAATTCAACGCCATGGTCGGCGCATTCGACACGGACAAATCGATAGACTATACCACAATGTTCGAACCTACGGCGTCCGAATACGTCGCGCTCGGCAAAGGCTATATCGTAGCTTCCGTCGGCGAAGCGTCGGGAGAAGTGCCCTATACGGCGTTCTCGGCGCAAAAGTCATGGCTTAAAGATAACAGAGGCACAGCGAAAGGCTTTCTCAAAGCCGTTATGCGCGGATATAAATACATGACGGAGAACACGCCCGAGACTGTTGCGAAGTCGCTTAAAAAATCGTTTATCGGCACAAGCGAAACGTCAATCGCCGCTTCCGTAAAAAGCTATCTCGCTATCGACGCATGGGCGCACACGCCCGTTATGAGCAGAACGGCTTTCGACCACCTGCAAGAAATAATGGAAAACGCCGGCACTCTTGAAAGCCGCGCCGACTATAACCGTGCCGTAGATAATTCCATTGCAACCGCGCTCCTCGAAGAGCAAAACGCATAATCGGAGGTCGGTATGGCGCTTCTCGCACTCGACCACGTAGACCTGATTTACCAGACCGAAAAGGACGAAACGGAAGCCGTGCGAGACATGTCCGTTACGGTCGACGAGGGCGAATTTATCGCTCTCGTCGGTCCGTCGGGCTGCGGTAAGACCACTATACTTTCCATGATTGCCGGCTTGCTCTCGCCCACGCGCGGCAGCGTTAAAATCGATGGAAAACCTGTTACCGCCAAGTCCGGCAACGTCGGTTACATGCTCCAACGCGACAACCTTTTCGAATGGCGCACCATAGAAAACAACGTACTGCTCGGTCTGTCTATACGCAAAGAGCTGACGCCAGACAACAGAAAATACGCAGTTGAAATGCTCGAAAAATACGGGTTGGGAGATTTCCGAGACCACTACCCCGCGCAACTTTCGGGCGGCATGCGTCAGCGTGCGGCGCTGATACGCACTCTCGCGTTCAAACCCAAACTGCTACTGCTCGACGAGCCGTTTTCCGCAGTTGATTTCCAAACGCGCATGACGGTTTGCGACGACGTGTATTCGATAATAAAAAACGAAGGAAAAACGGCGGTACTGGTAACCCACGATATTTCGGAAGCCGTATCCATGGCAGACAGAATAATCGTACTGACAAAACGACCTTCGACCGTCAAAACCATTTTCAATATAGACATAGACGCGCCGACTCCGCTCAAAAAGCGCGAAAGCCCGCGCTTTTCGGAGTGGTTCGACCGCATATGGAAGGAGGTTACGGTATGACCGACGACGAAATCACCGGCAAACAATTGCTATCCGAATTCGAATCGCTTTTGCGAGACACGAGCGTATATCTTTACAAAGTCGGTAAGCGCGTTTGCGTGGGCGTAAAAAAAGCGTTCGATGCCGCCGACGAAAAACGCGAAAACTCCGACGTTGCGACGGCGACGAACGGAACCGAAATATCCAAGTAAGACTGTTTTACAATACAAATGAAAAGGAGGTTTGTATTACATGGCAAACAAGGCATATTCCAAACTGCCCTGTCGCATGAGAGAGGTCAAGTCGCCGCGGCGCATATATCTTGCAAAACGGCGCAACGATAAAATTTCGACTGTGGTTTTACAGGTCGGGCTGCTCGCAGCATTTATCGGACTGTGGGAGCTTGCGGCGCAGGTCGGATTAATCGACCCGTTCATAATGTCGTGTCCTTCTCGCATAGCGGAAACGCTCGCGTCAATCGAGTTTTCCGAGCTGATGCTGCATATAGGTTACACGCTTCTCGAATGTATTATCGGATTTTTCGCGGCAAGCATTATCGGTATTCTCGTCGCGGTGCTCCTTTGGCGGTTCGCAAAGCTCCGCCGCGTGCTCGAACCGTATATTGTCGTTCTCAACGCTCTGCCCAAAATCGCGCTCGGACCGATAATAATAATTTGGGTCGGCGCAGGCATGCAAGCCATAGTCGTCATGACGATACTTATTTGCGTTATCGTTACAATTATAAGCGTGCTAAACGGCTTTATGTCGGTCGACGAAGGCAAAATTCTGCTGCTTAAATCCATGGGCGCGTCGAGATGGCAGATACTGACTAAGCTGATAATCCCCGCAAATGTGCCCGCGCTCGTCAATATGCTTAAAATTAACGTCGGCTTAGCGTGGGTGGGAACAATCATGGGCGAATATCTTGTATCCACAGCGGGCTTGGGATACCTTATAATATACGGCAGTCATGTTTTCAAAATGGACCTCGTAATGTCGAGTACCGTTGTACTCTGCATACTCGCCACCGTCATGTATCTCGCAGTCGCCGCCGTGGAAAAACTGACTAAACGCAAGTTCCACGTCGATTGAACTCCCGCCATATTACGTTTACGCAGACCGCCGTACTTTTCTGTTTACGGCGGTTTTGATTTTTTTGACTTTTCTTTTTACTTTGCGCCGAACGCGCGTTCGGAACAGGAACCAACAGTTACACGCGAGATACAGCAGTCCCACACCGCCGATTATCGGATAAAGAGCGCCCACTACGTTTGAAAAACCGAACGCTCCGACAACAAGCCCGCCTATCAGAACCGCGACGGCGGAAATTATTTTCTTTCCGATAAACCCGTACACATAATCGTAAACCGACTTAAACGCCGACAGCATGGTCGTGAAAATGGACGCCGCTATTATCGGCATGCACAAAAAATACATAGTCTTTCCGCTTTTTAAAGCTATCAACAGCATCGGCATATCGGCTTGCGCCGCCGAGCTTGACTGCAAAGCACCCATTATAAACATCAAAAGCCCTGCTATCGCCACTGCGGCGACGGACGACGCGAGCAATATTTCGCGCGGGGAAAGTTTGTGCACGGTTGTGAGCACACCTCCGCCCAATATCATATTCATTGACACGTAAAGCACGACAGAATACGGGCTAATCGCCGCCGACCGCGGCGCGAACG
>CATLGX010000024.1 GCA_949948785.1 uncultured Christensenella sp.
GTATCGTCTTAGGCATAGCTAAGGGCGACGTGCGTATAGAAAGCAACAAGAACGGCGTCGTTATTACCGGTATCGGAGCGGTAACGCCGCTCGGCAACGGCGTCGATAAATACGTTCGTGCGGTTAAAGACGGCGAAAAAATAAACGAGGCTTCGGCGCGTTCCAACGTCGGCGTCGACGATTATAACGCGGTCGACCTTAAAATGGCGTTTTACCGCAAGCTCGACAGGTTCAGTCAGCTTCAAGCGGTATCGGGTATGCAGGCGCTCGCCGATGCGAATTACGCAGTAACCGAAGACAATGCCGTCGATATAGGCATAGTAGTTGGAACGAGCGAGGGTGCGCTCGGTCCCGGTTGCGATTTCGAAACGTTGATTGCCGAACGCGGAAACGCCGCAGGCAGTGCGTTCAAGTTCCCCAACACAGTGTACAACGCCGCGGGCGGATATCTTTCCATTTGCTCGGGCATAAAAGGCTATAACGTTACGGTAACCAACGGCGCGCAATCCGGCATATCCGCCATTGCGTACGCATCCACTCTCATACGCAACGGCGAAGAAAAAGCGATGCTCGCTTGCGGAAGCGACGAAAACAGCGACATTATAAACGAACTTTATTCCGGTCTCGGCTTGACTTCGGACAAAGTTGTTGCGCCGTACGGAAAAGGCAATAAGTTCACGCTGTCCGACGGCAGTATTTCCATGCTGTTGGAGAGCGAAGAGAGCGCGAAAGCGCGCGGTGCGCGCGTGTATTGCCGTGTCGTCGGAAACGGATTCGCGCATAAAGGCGTGCCGTTCGGTACGCTTAAAGGCTCGGACGAAGCGCTCGACGGTGCAATAAACGCGGCGCTCGCCGATGCGGGCATGTCGGTTTCGGATATCGACGCCGTGGTCGGCATGGCAAACGGCGCGGAAACCGTCGACTCGATAGAGATAGCGGCGCTTTCTCGCGTTTTCGGAGATAAAATCAAAACGCTCCCCGTCATATCCGTAAAGGAGCGCGTGGGTGAGGCGAGAGCGGCGGCGGCGGCGCTCGGCGCGGCGCATGCGGCGCTTATGCTCCACGGCGACGTAAAGACCGAGACAGACGTCTATACGCTCGGCGGAAAGAGCGCAGAACGCGTCAAACTCGATTGCGGCACGGTCAAAAACATACTTGTAACTGCGTTCGGCGCAGGCGGTACTTATTGCGCTGTAATTCTCGAAAAAGCATAAACAGACGCGGCTGTCGGCAGAATTTTGCCGAATGGCTAACGGTTTAAGGAGTTAACAATGAAAACGGCTGTTATAACGGGCGCGTCGCGCGGTATAGGTCGAGCATGCGCCGTCAGACTTGCCAAAGACGGTTACGCCGTCGTGATAAATTACAGCAGAAGCGAAGAGGAAGCTCAAAAGGCGCTTGATATCGTAAAGGCAAACGGCGGAGAAGGTATGATTTACCGCGCCGACGTTACGGACCCCGAGCAAGCGAAAGCGCTCATTCGCGAGGCGGAAAAAGCGTACGGACAGATAGACGTTCTCGTCAACAATGCGGGAATGGTTAAGGATGCGTATTTGCTGATGCTCGAAACCAAGTCGCTTGACAAATGTTTCGACCTCAACGTCAAAGGTTATTTTTATTGCGCGCAAGCGGCGGCATTAAAGATGTTCCGCAAAAAGAGCGGCGTTATTATCAATATGTCTTCGGTTTCGGGCGACATGGCGTTGGCAGGGCAAAGCGTATACAGCGCTACAAAGGGCGCTATAAATTCGATGACGCGCGTACTCGCCCGCGAACTCGGCGAACGCGGAATCAGGGTGAACGCAGTCGCGCCCGGGTTTATCGAAACCGAAATGATTGATGTGCTTCCGCCCGACAAAAAGGAAGAATATTTGAAAGCGGTTCCCATGCACAGATTCGGAACGGCGGACGAAGTGGCAAACGTCGTGTCTTGGCTTGCGTCCAACGCATGCGCGTATGTTACGGGACAAATAATAACAATGGACGGAGGGCTTTCGCTGTGATGAACATCGACGAGGTCAATAAGCGCATACGTCAGCGCCCGCCGTTTCAGATGATTGAGCGCGTTACGGAATTCAATGCGGGCGAGAGTGCGCGCGGAATAAAGAACGTGAGCATTAACGAGCCGTACTTTATCGGGCATTTTCCCGACGCGCCGATTATGCCGGGCGTACTAATCGTAGAGTCGTGCGCACAGCTCTGTTCAATCGTAATGAGCGAGGGCGTCGCGGAAAACGACGGATTGCTGTATGTGCTTTTAAAGGTAGACGGATTCAAATTCGTAAAACCCGTAATTCCGGGAGATACGCTCGACATATCCGTAAATAAGACTCGCGCGGGCGGAACTATCGTTTCGTTCGACGCCACGGTCAAAGTGGGCGACAAACTTTGTGCCAAAGGCTCTATGACGTTTACCGCTGTCGAGAAAAGCGCGGTTTACGCTTGACATTCAAACTCTGTCAGGAGAAACAATGAGTAAAATTGCAATACTTTTTGCCGGTCAAGGCGCGCAGAGCGTCGGCATGGGCAAGGATATATACGAGTATTCGGCTGAGGTGAAAGCTCTTTTCGACAGAGCCGATTCTCGGCTTTTAGGTATTATCGATAAGTGTTTTAACGGTACCGACGAACAGCTCAAAGCTACCGAAAATGCTCAGCCCGCATTGTTCCTTACAGGTCTTGCGATAGCGAACGAGCTTAAATCGGCGGGCGTCGAAGCCGACGCCGTAGCAGGATTTTCGCTCGGCGAAATACCCGCTCTCGCATATACGGGAATACTTACGGAAGACGACGCGTTTAAACTCGTAATCGAGCGGTCTAAAAAAATGGCGGAGCTTTCGAGCGTGCATGTCGGCGGCATGGCGGCAGTTCTCAAACTCGACGCCGAAACGGTCGAGCGCGCTTGTTCGGAGCTTGACGAAGTTTGGGCTGTAAATTACAACAGCCCGGGGCAAATAGTTTGCTCGGGCGCGCCCGTATCGCTCGACTTACTCGTCGAAAAAGTAAAGTCGCTCGGCGGCCGCGCGGTAAAGCTCGCAGTCAGCGGCGCGTTCCATACTCCGTATATGGCGGAAGCGGAAAGCACGCTTAAATCGGTTCTTTCGGATATGAATATAAACGAGCCGAAAACGGTTTTGTATTCCAACCGCACAGGAAAGCCCTATCCGACGGACCGCGAATCAATTATCGAAAACGTTAGCAAACAGGTTTGTTCCCCTGTGCGCTGGACGGATATAATCACCGACATGCGCGAGCGCGGTATCGATACTTTTATAGAAGTCGGCGCGGGAAGCACCCTTACGGGGCTTGTAAAGCGCACGCTCGGTGAAGTCGATACATTTACCGTAACCGATGTTCGGTCGCTTAAAGACACGGTTCAAGCGCTTAAAAACGCCGACAGAAGTGCAAGCGCCGCAACCGACGTTCGGGGAGGCGAATAATGTCAGGGGTTCTCGAAACAATGCTTCATTCGGAAAAGAATGCCGTTTGTTGCAAGTGTAAAAAATCGGTAAGCGAAGCCGAGCTGGTAAAACGGTATTTCATTTGTCCCGAGTGCCATGCGTACGACAGAATTCCGCCGCGCGCACGAATCGAGTATTTGACCGACAAGGACAGCTTTAACGAGCTGTTCTGTGCCGATATCGATGCAGACCCAATCTCGTTTCCCGGGTATGCGGAAAAGAAAGCTGCGTCGCGTAAAAAGAGCGGCGAGACCGAAGCCGTGCTTTGCGGCACGGCGAGAATAGGCGGATACGAAACGTGCATATTCGTCATGAACAGCGAGTTCATGATGGCGTCCATGGGTACAGTCGTCGGCGACAGAATAGCGTCGCTTTTCGAATATGCCATAAAGCGTAAACTGCCCGTGATAGGATATGCCGCGTCGGGCGGTGCGAGAATGCAAGAAGGCGTGCTTTCGCTCATGCAGATGGTAAAAACATCGATAGCCGCAAAAAAACACAGCGACGCGGGACTGCTTTTTATAGTTTGTTTGACAGACCCGACGATGGGCGGAGTTACAGCGAGCTTTGCAACGCTCGGCGATATTATTATAGCCGAACCCAATGCTCTTATAGGTTTTGCGGGCAGGCGCGTTATCGAGCAAAATACGGGCGGTAAACTGCCGGAGAGTTTTCAGAGCGCTGAATTTCAGCTCGAACACGGCGTCATCGACGGTATTGTCGAGCGCAAGGACCAGCGCGATTATCTTACCGACGTGCTGAGCATGCACGCCGAAAAATGGGGAGTAAAAGCGTAAATCATGACAACGGAAATAACTGCATACGAAAAGGTCAAACTTGCCCGCAGCAGTACGCGGGCAACTACGGCAGATTATATAAAAGGCGTAACCGATAAATTTATCGAACTTCACGGCGACAGGCGTTTCGGCGACGACAGCGCGGTAATCGGCGGAATAGGTACGATTTGCGGTATGCCGATTACGGTAATAGGTACCGAAAAGGGACACGATATGGGCGAACGCATGGCGAGAAAGTTCGGATGCGCAAGCCCCGAAGGCTATCGAAAAGCGTTGAGACTTGTCAAGCAAGCCGAAAAGTTTTCCCGTCCCGTACTGTTCTTTGTAGATATACAGGGCGCAAACCCCGGCGCAGGCGCGGAGGAGCGCGGCATTGCCGAGGCGATTGCCGAAAATCTTTACGAGTTCGGCGCAGTAAAAACGCCTATGCTGACAATAGTAATCGGCGAAGGCGGGAGCGGCGGTGCTCTTGCGCTTTCCGTTGCCGATGAAATCTGGATGTTGGAAAACGCATACTATTCGGTTATTGCGCCCGAGTCGTGCGCGAGTATCTTGTTTAAAGAACCGTCGAGGGCGAGCGAAGTCGCAGAGTATCTGAAAATGACCGCGCCCGACCTTAACGGTTTCGGCGTAGTCGAGCGCATAATCGGCGAACCGAGCGACTTTACCGACGATAATGCGGTAGCGAAGTTTATGAGCGATTTGAAAGTGCAGATTGCCGAAAAATTTGCACAACTTAAAAAGACGAGCGTAAAAAAACTTGTCGCGCGTCGGTATGATAAATACCGCAGGATAGGTAAATATACGGAGTTATGATAAGCGAAAACAGCAATGTCAAAAGAGCGGTAGTATTAAACGGAAGCCCGCGCCGCGGCAATAGCGTTACCATGAACGTAACGCGTGCATTTGTGGACGGATTGGCTTCCGCCGTGCCGCTCGAAACGGAATATATCGACGTTATCGACCTTAAAATAACGCCTTGCAGGGGTTGCCTTTCGTGCTGGTCCCGTACGGAAGGTCGGTGCGTTATAGATAACGACGATATGAACGGCATAAAGAGTAAGATTGAACAGGCGGATTATGTAATAGAAAGTTTCCCGCTGTATTTTTTCGGAATGCCCGGCATAATGAAAGTGTTTACAGACAGACTGCTTTCAATGATGAGCACTTACGAAGGACAGCGGCACAATATCGAGGACGGGCAATCGCTTCACGGTATTCGCAATAAAAAGCCGGATAGAAAATTGGTCGTCGTGTCAAGTTGTGCGCAGACCATAACGGATACGGTGTTCGATTCGTTGCTTATGCAATACGATTGCATTTGCGGCAAGGGCAATTATACGGCGATACTTTGCCCGCAACTCATGACAATGGTAAACAGCAGCGAGAAGCTGCGTCTCGACAGATATCTTAAAAAGTTCCAAAAGGCGGGCGCGAAGTTCGCCGCCGACGGCAAACTCGACGAAGAAACGTTAAAAAATCTGTCTATGCCGCCGTTTTCCGACAGTACTTACAAAACGTTGCTCGGCATATTTTGGGATAAGATGAAAAAAGGAGAGCTGCATGTATAAAATAGCGGTGGATTTACAAGGCGCGGATAATGCGCCCGAGCTTCTTGCCGACGGCGTTGTGCGCGCTCTCGCCGACAGTTCGGACCTTTGCGTATATCTTTGCGGAGATAAGACGCGTACCGAAAAAATATTCAAGGGCAAAAGCGTCGATAAAAAGCGACTTGTCATAGTCGACGCGCCCGAAACAGTGGTGAATGGCGAAGACCCTGTCGCGGCGTTCGAGACGAAAAAGAATTCTTCTCTCGCCGTCGGAATGAAACTTTGCAAAACGGAGGGCGTCGGCGCGTTCGTTACGTGCGGTTCGACGGGCGCGATATTCGTTACCGCTATGATGACGCTCGAAAAAATCGGCAATCCCGTATTGCTTGCGGAACTTCGCAAGGCGGACGGCTCGCCGTTTTGTATAGCAGATTGCGGCGCAAACGTCGATTGCCGTCCCGATAGGCTCGTGCATTTCGCGCGCATGGGAAATGCGTACATGAAAACTCTCGGTGTGGAATCGCCGCGAATCGCTTTGCTTTCAAACGGCGCGGAAGACGGGAAGGGCAATACGCTTACCAAAAAGGCCAACGCTTTGCTAAAAGACAGCGGACTTAATTTTATAGGAAACTGCGAGGGAACGGACATACTGACGGGCACTGCCGACGTAATAGCCTGCGAGGGCTTTTCCGGAAATATCTTGCTCAAAACAATCGAGGGTAGCGTAAAAGCCGTACTCGGCGAGGGCTTGGCCATGTTCGATAAACTGTCCGACGACGTTCGCCGCGACGATATACACCGAGTGTTTAAGCGTTTATATAACCAATACGATTATACCGCTCTCGGCGGCGCCGTATTGCTCGGGTTCAAAGCGCCCATAATAAAGGGACACGGCGCGGCTACTGCGGAAACGGTTTATCATATTATCAAGAACGCTTACGCGCTTGTCCGCAACGATTTGATTAGAAAAATCGAAGCCGAATTTTCCGTTTGACGTGCGGTTATATCTTTTCGTTAATATAAAAGCGATGCGCGAATCGGCATCGCTTTTTGTATGAAATATTTTTGCTTACTCTACTGATTGTCGACAGTGTTATCTCGCAATCGCGGCACGGGGTGAGGTAAGCGCTCGTAACGGTAATCGCGCCCGAAAAGCCTAATGTGTTCTACGGCTACGCGGTGCGACGGACAGTTCGGCGTCAACGAATAATCGCTTTGCTCCAATCCGACGAGTATGCTTCTTACGTATTCGGTGTTTGAATGCAGAATTATCGACGGCGGAAATTCGCCGTCTTTTATAATATTTTCGCATTGCGTGTTTTCGTATCGTTCGCATAGTTCGGCGGCTTTTCTGAATTGAACCGTGCATGTTTTCAATAATTCGTCGAATACCGAACGCAGACGCGGGTCCGTTTCGGAAGTGCAGCATGAAAACACGCAATAACATTCGCAGTACTTTTGCAGCAGCAGCCGTTTCAATGAGCTTTCTTCGGTCGTTAATATGCTGTCGTATATAACGGCGTGCAACAGTTCGATACGTGCAATCTCCGCAAACAGCAAGCGCGACAATTTGTTTTCGGCAAACGAACATGCGGTCGTGTAAAAATCGGCGGAATGCCGTTTTATCGTCGCCGCAATCATAACGGTTAGTTGCGTTTGCAAATCGCAGTTGCCTATTAGCATTTGCGTTTTTATGTTTTGTATCGCGTGAGGTTGCGCGGCGGTGTGCCGCCCCGGCATGATTTCCGTTAAGCTTCCGACAAGCGTTTGCGCGGATATCCCCTCGGTAATGTCTATCAGATTGGAAAATCTGTAAAGATGGTCCGCATCGTCGATTAGAGTGTGTTCGAGAGCGGATTTGACAATGCCGTTTTGTTCGCGTTCCGCGAGCGCGGAAGTCAGGTCGACGGCGAGTTGCTCGTGTACGACAGCGCGTTCGGCAACGCTTTCGTCGCTCGGCAGCAGGAGCGACAGTTTTATTGCTTTTCGGTGTTCTGCGTCGAGTAATCCATACAGCTCGCGGAGCAATTCCGTATTTTGCTCGGTTTTGCACATTTCACGCAAAAGCGCGCACGTCTCATTTATTGCGGCAAGCAGAAACGTTACGCGCGCCTTGGAATACGGTTCTGTTTCGTGCTTAACGTATTGACGGCAATGCGTAAACACCGTCGACGAGGCGGTCGGATGTTCGGATTTGTTTAATTGTTTCATATACATTCTATATATGCGCGCGTTTGTTTTTTGTGCGCGTCGCGGTTGCGCGGCGGCGTATCGGCGCATAATAAATATTCGGAGGTTAGAATATGTGCACGAGTTTGAGTTTTAAAACCAAATCCAAATATTTCGGAAGAAACCTCGATTTGGAGTGGGAGTTCGGGAACAAGGTGGCAGTAACCCCGCGCGGCTATGAGTTTGCGCTTAAAAACGGCGAACCGTTCCGCACGAAATACGCACTAATCGGCGCGGCGGCGATTGAGAAAGATTATCCGTTATATGCCGAGGCGGCAAACGAAAAGGGCGTTGCAATGGCGGCGCTCAATTTCCCGGGCAATGCGAAGTTCTTTTATCCGAAAGGCGGCGCGCTCAATCTCGCGCAGTACGAGCTTTTTCCGTATTTTCTCGGCAATTGCGCATCGTTGGAAGAAATAAAACGTTTGCTCGTAAAACTCAATATCACGAGCATACCGTTTTTGGACGGCATACCGCCCAGCCCGTTGCATTGGATGTTCAGCGACGGCGACGAAAGCATAGTAGTGGAGCAGACGGAAAGCGGGTTGCACGTTTACAATAATCCCGTCGGCGTTATGACAAACAATCCTCCGTTTACCTACCATTTATCGAACATAAATAATTATATGAATCTTTCGACGCGCAGCGGTGCGAATAATTTTTCCGCCGCGCTGGACCTTAAAGCATACTGCGGCGGTATGGGTGCAATAGGGTTGCCCGGCGACACTTCGTCGGCGTCGAGGTTTGTGCGCGCCGCTTTTTATAAATGGAACTCGGTTTGCGGCGACGACGAGAAATGCTCCGTTTCGCAGTTTTTCCGCATTCTCGATTCGGTAGCGATGATAAACGGAAGTACTTATTCGTTAGACGGGCAATGTGAAAAAACGTTATATTCGTGCTGTATCAATCTCGATACGTGTACGTATTATTGCAAAACTTACGACAGTTGCGGCATATTCGCCGTTCGGCTCGGAGAAAAAGAAAAGAATGCCGATGCGCTGACAGTATACGAACTCGATAAGTCCGCCGATTGGTTTACGCTTGTTTCGAATTAGTAAAGCATGCGCGGAACAATAGCCTGTTTAAACATCGGATAAAAGATGCGGACGAGTATACTAAAAGAGACGCGTATATTAAAAGAAAAGAGTGCAAGAATCGGGGCGGGTTTCGGATACAAGATAAATACTCATAAACGGATTGTGCGGTAAAATAAATGCGCCCGAACATTATGTTCGGGCGCGTTATGCTATATGCACTTATAGAAGTAGGATATATCGGGTATTGTTTGCCGACTTCTTCGGCGATTTTAAGGTAGTCCTCGTTGGACAGCATCGGTTCTTCGAGCGCCGCCAAAGTTTCTTTATAGAGATACGTTCTGTTGGCGAATTCGACGCCTGCGTCGGTAAATTTTTGCAACAGTTTATCCGCATACGGTTTTGCCGAAGGAACATTGAGAAGGGGAGTCTGGTTTACGCAAATCATTCTCACTCTGCCGAACATATGGATGCACTGTATTCTGAGAGCTTCGTAATTGGCGACGCCGACGGGGAAGCCCGAACCGCAAATGACTATGCACCGTTTCTTGGACGAGAAAATGTTTTCGCCGTATTCGGGTTCGCCGGGTTTGCCGCCGAATCTGATTTTGGAGAAAGGCAGGGTTCTGTCGAGCACCGCTTTTACGTGTGAAGGCATTCCGCAGCAGTAGAGCGGGAAACTCCAAATTATGCAGTCCGCCGCTTGCATTTTCGCGAGTATTTCGTTTTGAAAGTCGTTTATGGCGCATTTGCCGTCAAGCGTTTTCCAGCATTCGAAACAGCCTATGCACGGTTTGATGTCGTGCTTTATTATATCGATTATCTCGATATCTTGTTCTCCTGCCATTTTCATGCCGTTTAAAAACGCATGCGTAAGGCGCATTGTGTCGCTTTTAGCTTTGGGACTGCCGTTTAAAACCAATACTTTCATTGTGTTTTCCTTATTGTTGTGTACTTTGTTTATAATAACACATGCGCGCTCAAAAAACAACTTAATATGTGGAAATTGTTAAATAATTATGTAAGTTTCGTCATAATTTAAACAAATCGGGCGTGTTCGTATAGAAAAACGCGGTTTTACACTCAATCTGTTGTTTTGCTTTTCTTTTTAGGCAACGGCGTAATTCGTTCCGAAATTTCGATAACCGCGTCGGTCAGTTCTGCGTTGTCTATGTCTAAAATATAGTGTTCTTTCGCGCCGCCGTACGGTATTCCCGTTTCTGCGGTTTTTAATGTTTCACTCAGCGCGTCGAGTTTTTTGACGTATACGGTATTGTCGCACACGAGAAGTACGGGTTTGTCGTTTACGTATACCATATATTCGCCGAACATCTTTTTATAACGCACGGAATACCCGCCACGTATCTGTTCGCATACATATTCTATAAAGTCGACGGTTGTAGCCATAATAATTTCTCCTTTTTATGTTTATAACATACCTCATGGTAAAAGTCAATACGGTATAGACAACAAAGCGTTATTATGCGAATATTGCCGTTAAAAGGTTGACTTTTTGCGCGTAAAGCGCGACAATAGAATGGAACGATTTATGATATAGTCAGACAAAGGAAGGAATTTTTTGGATTATCTCGCAATCATCATAATAACGTTGGTTTCGGGCGTAGTAGGTACGGGACTGGGCGGAGTTATAGGCGCGGTTCTCAAACGCGACTCGAATAAGGTGGTCAGTTTGCTGCTGTCTTTTGCCGCAGGCATAATGCTTACCGTCGTGTGCTTCGACCTTATGAGCGAGCCAATCGAAAAAATGAATGCGGGAGAACTGCCCAAGTACACGCCGTTTATCGTGGTAGCGGCGGTAGCCGTAGGTTACGGTGTTGTGTATCTTTTGAATTATTGGATAGATAAGCGGACAAACCGCGAAGTGGAGCATATTGACGCGACGCATCCGACCACTGCCGACGACCTCGACGAGCTTATTCATGCCGACCATTATAAAAAACACGAACAGACGAATTCGCGGCTGTTCGTGGCGGGACTTGTTATGATGTGCGCTATCGCACTGCACAATATGCCCGAGGGCATGGTAATCGGTGCGTCGTATGCAACTGCCGATAATCTTGTAAAAACGCTGTTTACGTCGTCGGGATTTATTATGGCTATTGTTATCGGCTTGCATAATATACCCGAGGGGATGGCTGTCTCCGTGCCGCTTATTTCGGGCGGTATGGGCAGAATAAAAGCGGTGCTTCTCACTGCGCTCAGCGGTTTTCCTACAGTTATCGGCGCCGTAATAGGTTATGCCGTCGGCGGCATAAACGATATAATGCTCGTGCTTTCGCTGGGGTTTGCGAGCGGCGCCATGCTGTATGTAGTGTTCGGGGAGCTTCTGCCCGAAGCGATATTGATGTGGAAAAGCAAACTTCCGGCGCTGTCGCTTTTTGTCGGCGTTATCGTCGGATTTTTGCTTGTGCTGTTCTAATATAAATACAGTTTACGAAAAAACTTTGCAGTGGCTCGATTATGCTTCGGGCTGTTCTGCGCTTTGCTTTTTTTCTTTTAACAGCCATGCGACGAATATGAGAATCAGTCCTGTTCCGAGCACGGCGTGGAATATCCCGGAAACGCCCGAAATAGCTCCGTTCGCGCCCGACGAAACAATAAAATCCGTGTCTTTCGATTGGGATAGAACGTCGAGTATGCCGCGTACCGTAATCATAAGTCCCGTGCCGCAGACGCCTGCTATGTAGACAGGGAACGCCCATTTTAAGAGTTTGCTCGATTGCTTGCCGAGTTTTTCGGTAACCAATCCGAAGATGAGCGTAAAAGCCGCGCCGAGTACCAGAAGGTGTGCGTGCCCGAGTCCGAGAGTTGTATAAACGTTTACAACGCCGTATGCTTTGGAAAACTCGCGGAAGAATACTCCGAGAGCAAGTCCGACGGCGACGAACACCAGTGCGAATTTTATGTACTTCTTCATATCCGTGCTCCTTTTGTTTATTATTTTTACGATAATATTATAAGATTTATGTTTTGTTATGTCAATAGATACTGCGGCATAAAAAATTTTATATTTTCGCATTGTCGGAACGTTATAGACAAACATATGAAAAGTATATACTCATTGTAAGGCAGTGTCTGACAAAATTATTGCGAAATTCCGTATACTAACTGTAAGTATATGGAATATGATGTTGTAAACGGCGTCAAAGCGGCGCTCAAAGAATTGATGTCGGATAACGGGCTAAACGCCACAAGTTTTGCGAAAGCCGTGAATGTTAATGTCTTTGTTGTGCGCAAATGGCTAAATAGGGTAAAAGATTTCAAATTGAAATCGCTTGTAAAAGTTGCGGACTTTTTCGGTTGTTCGTTGGAGTATCTTTGCGGTAAGTCGGATGTTTTTCTTTCGTACAGACCGCAACCGATGCCTCCGTTCAACGAATGGATAAAAAACGTTTTACGAATATGCGGTAAATCGTCGTACAGATTGCTGTCCGATACGTCGATATCGCCTTCGCAATATAACAGTTGGTTGCACGGGACGATGCCGTTATTGACTTCGCTCGAAGTTGTCGCAGAATATTTAAACGTTACTTTGGATTACTTGGTCGGCAGGGCTAATTGTTTATAGCCGATTCATAGAAAAGGTATTATTCTGCCTTGCGGTTACTGTCGTTTTCGGTAGAATTGACGAGAAATTGTTTCTTAATTTCAAATTTGCGTAAGAATATTTTTTCTTCTATAATCGATACCGCAAAATGTAGCACCATACCAAAACCGAACATAAGTATTATTACATTCATTGAGAAAGCTATTGCATTCGTTAAGTACAGTATGTAGAATATACCATAATATACTAAATTGATTATCAATGAATTTATTGCGTTGTATATGGTTTTGCCTAACCCGACAAAAATATTGTCTATGATGGCACATCCGATATAAGCGATATAAAACGGTGCAAGTTTAATCACGATTGAAAAGATTTCATTTGCATTCCGCAGATTCTCCGCATAACGGAAATAAAGCGACCATAAAGGGATTGTAATTGCCCAAACTGTGATAACTGCGGCGGCGATAAAATAGTAATTGAATTGCTTTAAATTAGTATAGCCGTCTTTGCAATCTCGTCTTATAACTTCCGACAACGCCGTTATTGGAATTAACAACCACCCCCAAATAAAGTTGTTTGCAATCCAATAATTGCCCTGTTCTGCTACCATATTAACCATTTTACAAATCATTACGGCATAGATTAAATTGTCTATAAACTGCTGTATGCCCGAAAATACTCCAACCTTGCACCAATCTTTAAGCATGGAAAAGTCGCTTTTATGGAACCAGCAAAATTCAATGTGTTTTTGGAAATAAAGTAATATTAAAGTTGTTATTGCAAGTAAGGCATTGACTATTATATTGGAAATAGCAATGCCGTAAACGCCCAAATTCGGAATAAGCGTAAAATCGGCTATTATCGAAAGTAGTGTATTAATTGCCAAAAAAATATATACGTTTTTATCTTTACCGACAACTACAAAAACGACATTAACAAAGCCGACGATTATACCAATCATAAAGGCAACCGTTTCAAGTTGTAAATATGCGTTTACGGTTAGGGTATCTATTTCATTTGGATTCATCGCTTTTACAAGCATAATGCCGTAAATTAAAACGCCAATAGAAAATAGGGTATATATGATAAAGGTCAATAGTCCCGTCTTAAACGTGTGCTTTGCAAAATTTTTCTCGTCATTCTTATATATTTTGTTTAGTATCGAATATAGCGGAATAATTAAAAACGCTTGAAGTGTTTCGTTTATAAGGTCAAACCATTCCATTTGTCCGATAATATCAAATACGGCAATTTGATTGTTTGACGAAATAATAAAAGTTTTAATAGTCTGATAAATTGCTGGAATAAGTGCCAGTGCACATAAAGCCGTAAATAATCGCCAATTAAAACTTTTCAGTTGTTTTAATTTCTCTTTCATATTTTCCTTTGTACAGGCTTAACATACTTATGTATATTTTAGCAATTCCGTATGCCTCATTGAAAGATAACACAGAGAAATTATCTTTCCGCAAAATTACCGTTTTGCCACAGCCTTTTTGTTTATGAGCAGAGTAAGTTGTACATTAATATTATCGCATAAAAGTATTGCAAAATCAAATGTTCCGTACGGCAGTGCGATTCCATTGCCTTCGCTTATCTCCGCTACACAAAAAACGCCTTTCGGCGTTTTCCATTGTTTGGTGGGCAATACAGGGCTCGAACCTGTGACTTTCACCACGTCAAGATGACACTCTCCCAACTGAGTTAATTGCCCGTAATCGTTTTGTGTATTTAAGTTTAATATATTCCGACGTTTTTGTCAAGCGGTTTGCTTGAATTTATCGTGCGAATATGTTAAAATGTCGATATGAAAGCGGTTATACAACGCGTGGACGGTGCGGCGCTCTCGGCAGACGGGCAAGCTGTTGCGTCGATAGGCAAGGGGCTTGTCGTTTATGTCGGTATCGAACAGACGGACGTCGAGGCTGATGCGGAACGGCTTGCCAACAAGCTCGCTTGCATGCGTATTTTTTCGGACGACGCGGACAAACTTAATCTTTCCGTTTCGGACATCGGCGGCGATATTTTGCTCGTCTCCAATTTTACGCTATGCGCCGACATATCGCACGGCAACCGCCCGAGTTTTACTTCCGCTATGCGCCCTGCGGCAGCCGCAAGCGCGATGTTCGATTACTTGGCAGACTTCGTAACCGACCTTATGCGCCTCGGACGAGGAAAAGTGTGCCGCGGTGTATTCGGCGCTGATATGAGAATCGAACAAATCAATGCTGGGCCGATTACAATTATTTATTGATTATGTTTTATACGGACGACATAAACGGCAAAAATATTTTGCTTCATGCTTGTTGCGGACCGTGCAGTCTCGGCGCGGCGCCTCAACTCGTAGCGGACGGCGCCCGCGTTACTCTTTTCTATTATAATCCGTGTATTATCGACGGGGAGTACGAAAAGCGGCTTGCCGCGCTTCAAACGGTTGCGCGACGTTATTCGCTCGACATAATATCGCCGCCGCACGATTATTCGGCATACAGGAAATACTCCGCGCCGTACGCGTTTGAAAAAGAGGGCGGCGCGCGGTGTTCGTTATGCTTTTCAGACAGGCTTCGCGCCGCGGCGGCGTACGCGTCGGAAGGGGGCTTCGACGCGTTTTCCACTACGCTAACCGTCAGTCCGCATAAAAACAGCAAACTTATATTTTCCATAGCCGACAGGATTGCGGACGGGGTAGGCGTGCCGTTTTTAGCGCGCGACTTTAAAAAGAAAGACGGGTTCAAAATGTCGTGCTCGCTGTCTCGCGAACTTAATATTTACAGGCAGGGATTTTGCGGTTGCGAATATTCGTGCGCTTCG
>CATLGX010000025.1 GCA_949948785.1 uncultured Christensenella sp.
TAAAGGGCAATATCGCAAAAGGCGATTATAACCTCGTATCGGGCGATAAAACTACGTACCTCGATATAGCGAAGTCGGTCAAGCGCATGGCGAAACGCGACGGACACAGCGTGGAAATAAAGGTCAAGAACGCCGTACCCGCTCTCGAATATACGGCGGATAACGCCAAACTGCTGTCGGTTTTTCCGTTTAAACCGACGTCCTTTTCGGCGGGAGTCAAAAAGATGTACGCCGAAATCAAGGGCTGAGATTATCATAATTCATACGAAGCGCGCAAGGAGATTTTCCAATGAAGATAACCGCATCCGAACTCAGAAAAAAGTGGATAGACTTTTTTAAAAAACGCGGACATACGCCTATTTCTTCGGCGTCGTTGATTCCCGAAAACGACCCGACCGTTCTGTTTACGACTGCGGGTATGCATCCGCTCGTGCCGTACCTTTTGGGTCAGCCGCACCCCGCGGGCAAACGGCTTTGCGACGCGCAAAAATGCGTGCGCACGGGCGACATAGACGAGGTGGGCGACGCTTCGCACTGCACGTTTTTCGAGATGCTCGGCAATTGGAGTTTGGGCGATTACTTTAAGGCGGAAATGGTGCCGTGGAGTTACGAGTTTCTGACGAAAGAGTTGGGACTCGAATCGGACAGGCTTGCCGTAACCGTTTTCGAGGGCGACGCAGACTGCCCGCGCGACGAGGAAACGGCGGCGCTCTGGGAAAAATGCGGCATTAAGAAAGAAAACATTTTCTATCTCGGAAAAAAACACAACTGGTGGGGCCCCGCAGGACAGACCGGTCCGTGCGGCTCGGACACGGAAATGTTTTACGATACGGGCAAGCCCAAGTGCTGTCCGGAATGTTCGCCTGCGTGCGATTGCGGCAAGTACGTCGAGGTGTGGAACGACGTTTTTATGCAGTTCAACAAGACTGCCGACGGCAAATACGAGCCGCTCGCACAGAAAAACGTCGATACGGGCATGGGTTTGGAGCGCGCGCTCATGAACATGCAAGGGCTTTCTTCCGTGTACGATACGGACGTATTTGCGCCTATCGTTGCGGAGATAAAAAAGCTGTCGGGCTGTAATGCGGACACTCCCGAATCGCTTAAAGCGGTGAGAGTGGTTGCCGACCATATCCGCACGTCTACATTTATAATCGGCGACGAACGCGGCGTTACTCCGTCCAACGTCGACCAAGGCTATATTTTGCGTCGGCTTTTGCGCCGTGCGATTCGTTTCGGCACTACGATAGGGCTTAAAGCGGGCGACTATTCCGCCGTTGCCGCAGTAGTGGTAGATTTGTATAAGGACGTATATCCCGAGCTTGACGCCGCGCGCGACAAAATTATATTCGAGATTGACGAAGAGCAGGCGAGGTTTTCGCGCACGCTCGAAAACGGAATAAAAGAGTTTGAAAAACTGTGCAAATTTTTGCAGAGCGACGTTATCCCCGGCAAGTCCGCATTCCGCTTGTACGATACGTACGGCTTTCCGCTCGAAATGACGACGGAAATGGCGCGCGAGCGCGGATTCAAGGTGGACGTCGACGGTTTCAACGCGCGCTTCGAAGAACATAAAAATCTTTCACACGCGGGCGCGGAACAGCGGTTTAAGGGCGGGCTTGCAGATACGGGCGAGCAGACCGCGCGCCTTCACACCGCAACGCATCTCATGCACCGCGCGCTCAAAGAAGTGCTCAACGACGACTCGGTAAATCAGCGCGGGTCGAACATAACGCCCGAACGGTTGCGCTTTGACTTCTCGTTCTCCCGTGCGCTCACGCCCGAAGAAGTAAAAGCGGTAGAGGACAAGGTGAACGCCGCCATAAAAGCCGACGTTCCCGTAATCTGCGAGGAAATGACTGTCGACGAGGCAAAGGCTTCGGGCGCAGTCGGACTTTTTACTTCCAAGTACGGCGAAAAAGTCAAGGTTTACAGCATGGGCGAATACAGCAAGGAAATTTGCGGCGGTCCGCACGCAGAGAGAACGGGCGAACTCGGACATTTCAAAATAGTAAAGGAACAGTCGAGCTCGGCGGGCGTTCGCCGCATAAAAGCGGTATTGGAGCAAGCATGACCAAAAGGATGAAGTTTTATGGAGAGACCTGATTTTCCGAAACGCGTCGTTATAACGGGCGGCATGCCTTATGGCAGTAAGGAACTGCATTTCGGGCATATAGGCGGAGTGTTTGTTCACGCCGATATATTCGCGCGGTTTATGAAGGACAGAATAGGCGAGGATAATGTTATTTTCGTGTCCGGAACGGATTGCTACGGCTCGCCTATTGTGGAAAAATACCGCACGCTCAAAAACGACGGCGAAATCGACGGCACTATCGTGGATTTCGTTAAAAAGAATCACGACAGCCAAAAGAAAACGCTTGACGACTATTATATAGACTTGTCGTTTTTCGGCGCGTCCGCGTTCGGCAAAGGCGGCGACGCGCACGCCGAGCTGTCGCGCGAGGTGTTCGATAAACTCATAAAAAGCAAGGCGCTGTCCGTGCTTTCCACCAAGCAGTTTTATGACGAGGAGCGCGGCACGTTCCTCAACGGCAGACAGGTAGTGGGCAGATGTCCCATAAACGGGTGTAAGTCGGAGCAGGCGTACGCAGACGAATGCTCGCTCGGACATCAGTATTTTCCGGAAGAGCTTATAGCGCCCGTCAGCACGCTGTCAGGCAAACCGCCCGTGCTGAAAGAGGTAAAAAACTGGTAT
Source organism: uncultured Christensenella sp. (assembly GCA_949948785.1). GTDB lineage: Bacteria > Bacillota > Clostridia > Christensenellales > Pumilibacteraceae > Anaerocaecibacter. The sequence goes on from CATLGX010000025.1 coordinate 2,717, forward strand.
TTGGACATAGAAAAGTTTGCCCCGCATCTCAAAGCTCTTGTCGAAAAATGGGAGGCGAATCCGCAGATACGCGCGTTTTTGACCAATGTCTGCAACGAGTCGCTTAATAAGCCGACGTTGTACAGCAAAATCGAGAACAAGCCGGCTATCGAAGCGGCGCTTGCAAAGTCGGGACTGAAATACGTTTGCGAGGCCGATGAACAGAAAAACAACTGCAAGGCGGTGTTCGACAGGCTTAAAGACCGTGAACAAGCAGGCGCGCTGCTCGCTCAAAACGGAATACGTTTCCGCACGGGCAAGACGCTCGTTCCTTTCCGCATTTCGGGAAATATAGAGTGGGGAGTAAAGATTCCGGACAGCGGCGAAATGAGAGACCTCACGTTTTGGGTTTGGCCCGAATCGCTGTGGGCGCCGATTTCGTTCACTAAGGCGTATTTGCAGAGCGTAGGCAAACCCGAGGGGGCGTGGCGCGATTGGTGGTGCAGCGACGAAGCTACCGTGTATCAGTTTATAGGCGAGGACAACATTTATTTCTACGCGTTAGCCGAGGGCGCGCTGTTTGAAGCGCTCAACGTCGACGGCGATTGGAATATCAAAATGCCGACAATCGTGCCCAATAAACATATCCTGTTTTTTAACGCAAAAGCCAGCAGCAGCGGCAAGATTAAGCCGCCTATGGCGCAGGAACTTTTGAATCATTATTCGGCGGAGCAGTTGCGCGCGCACTTTTTCGGGCTGAATCTCGGCAATGCGAGCGTTCCGTTCCAACCGAAGCCTTATAACCCCAATCCGACCAATCAGGGCGACCCGACGTACAAGGAATGGTCCATATTCACCAACTTCCTCAACCGCGCCGTGCGCACGCTGTTCTATTCTTTTCAAAAGTACAACGACGGAGACCAAAAGATACCGACGGGCAAGCCGTCGGACGACGTTTTGCAAAAGTGCGAACGGCAAATTATCGGCTACGAAAACAGAATGTACAAGTTTGAGTTTGCCGACGTTATGATTGAGTTGGAAGAATTTTTCAAGTATATCAATAAAACGCTGTCGGAGAGAATGAGCGCGCTTCAAAAGAACTTTGACAAAACGGTATTCGGGCAAACGGTTATCGACGGACTGCATCTTATTAAGACTGCCGCCGCATTGTCGCATCCCGTTGCGCCGAAGTCGACGGAAAACGTGCGCGAGTACTTGGGATTGACTTCCTATCAGGCGTATTCGTGGGATAACATCTTCAAAACAATGGACGAGTTGGTCGGTAACGGGCATGAGCTTAAATTCCTCGAACCTAAGGTCGATTTCTTCACCCGTCCGTCGTGGCAATATAACTAAGTAATTCGGAATTATAATCATGAATCATGTCGAAATAGAAAAAAAATGGCGCGAGCGCTGGGAAAAAGAGGGCGTAAATACGTTCTCTTTCGGCGGCGATAAATGTTACGTGCTCGAAATGCTGCCGTATCCGTCGGGCGCGAATTTACACGTCGGGCATTGGTATAATTACGGCGTGGCGGACAGCTACGCGCGCTATATGCGCATGAACGGCAAAAACGTGTTTCAGCCCATGGGGTTCGACGCGTTCGGGCTTCCCGCCGAAAATTACGCGATAAAGACGGGCGTGCACCCCAAGGATTCCACAGCCGCTAATATAGCGACAATGGAAAGGCAACTGCGCGATATGGGCATGATGTTCGATTGGTCGCACGAGTTTTGCACATGCCGCCCCGACTATTATAAATGGACGCAATGGCTGTTTTTGCAGCTTTACAAGAACGGGCTGTGCTATCAGAAGAAAGCGCCCGTAAATTACTGCCCGTCGTGTCAAACCGTAATAGCAAACGAGCAGGTGGTCGACGGCAAGTGCGAAAGGTGTAAGACCGAAGTCGTGCATAAAGAAATGACGCAGTGGTTCTTTAAAATAACAGACTACGCGGAAAAACTTTTGCTTGGACTGGATAAGCTCGATTGGCCCGAAAAAACAAAGACCATGCAGCGCAACTGGATAGGCAAGTCCGAGGGCGGCGAAGTGGTTTTCGACCTCGAAAAACCGATAGGCGAGGTTAAGAGCATTTCGGTATTTACTACCCGCGCCGATACTCTGTTCGGCGTAAGCTATGTGGTGCTCGCGCCGGAACATAAGCTCGTACCCGCGCTAACGACGGCAAAATGCAAAAAAGCTGTGGAAGCGTACGTCGCGGAAACGGCAAAGCGCACTGACATAGAGCGTACGTCCAACACCAAGGAAAAGACGGGCGTGTTTATCGGCAGTTATTGCATTAACCCCATAAACGGCGAGAAAGTTCCTATCTATATTGCCGATTACTGTCTTGCGACATACGGTACGGGCGCGGTCATGGGCGTCGCCGCTCACGACGCACGAGATTATGCGTTTGCCGTTAAAAACAAACTCGCAATAAAGCGCGTCGTTATGCCGACGGACGGAGTGGCGGGCGAGCTTCCGTTCACCGATTACGGCGTGATGATAAACAGCGGTATGTTCGACGGGCTGTCGAGCGCCGACGGCAAAGCCGCCGTTCTCGAAGAACTTAAAAAGACGGGACACGGCGGGGCAAAGACCAATTATCGCATGCGTGATTGGTCGGTCTCTCGTCAACGGTATTGGGGTGCGCCCATACCGATAGTTTACTGCGAACATTGCGGCGCTGTGCCGGTACCCGAAAATGATTTGCCCGTAACGTTGCCGTACGAGGTTAATTTCACGCCCGACGGCAGGTCGCCGCTGGCGCTCTCTCCCGAGTTTTACGAAACTACGTGCCCCGTGTGCGGCAAAAAGGCAAAACGCGAAACAGATACGCTCGACACTTTTGTGTGTTCGTCGTGGTACTACCTGCGTTATCCCGACGCGCATAATGCAGATAAACCCTTTGATAAAGACACCGTAAACAGCATGCTCCCCGTCGACTGCTATGTGGGCGGCGCGGAACACGCGTGCAGTCATTTGCTGTATTCGCGGTTTATAACAAAAGTTTTGCACGACCTCGGTTATCTCGACTTCGACGAGCCTTTTAAGCGGCTCGTGCATCAAGGCGTCATTCTCGGTCCCGACGGCAACCGCATGAGCAAAAGCCGCGGCAACGTCATTTCTCCTGACCCAATAGTTAAAAAGTACGGGTCGGACGCGCTCAGGCTGTATATGATGTTCGGTTTCGATTATGCAGAGGGCGGACCGTGGTCGGACGGCGGCATAACGTCGTGCGCCAAGTTTATGGACAGAATAGAGCGGCTCGTCGAGAGCGTTAAGGACGAAAAAATCGGAAAAACCGACGGCGCGCTCGATTACGACCTCAATTATTGTATAAAAGAGGTGCGCGCCGATATTCCCGCGTTCGGATTCAATACCGCCGTCGCACGGTGCATGGAGCTTGTAAACGCCATGTATAAGTACAAGGGCCAGCCCGATTTCGACCCCGCGTATTTAAAACACGTCCTGACCGTGCTTGTAAAGGTCATGGCGCCGCTCGCTCCGCATTTTTGCGAAGAGCTTAACGAAATGCTCGGCGGTCGCGGTTCGCTGTTCGACGAGCAATATCCGACGTATGACGAGAGCAAACTCGTAAAGTCTGCGACCGAATACGCAGTGCAAGTCAATTCCAAAATAAAATGCAAAATCGTTTTGGCGCAGGGGCTGTCTGTTCCTCAAATACAAAAACTCGCGCTCGAAAATTCCGACGTTATTACTGCGCTCGAAAATAAACCGCCTAAAAAGGTTATCGTAATCCCCGAGCGCCTCATAAATATCGTGGTGTAATTACTGTTCGTAAGAACAAAGCCCTCGCTCATGTAAAGAACGAGGGCTTTGTTTTGTCATGAATAAATCAATCGTCTACGCCGAATAAAGCGTTCGGCGCAATGCCGAACTCGAATATCTGATAAGTACATAATTAAACTGCCGCGCTAAACGCGTTTTATGTAGGCGTTTCTGTGTTTTTATATAAAAAACCGCTCTATCTGCGGAGCGGTCTTTTGTTGTGCATGTATTTTCTTAGCGTCGGCTATTTTTTGACGAACGAGATAAGGACGGATTCGGGACCGAGATGGGTGCCGATAATGGGCGAGAGCTTGGTCCGACGTATTACTATGTCGGGATTTATTCGTTTAAGCTCTTCTGCCATAAACTCCGCCGTTTCGGTGTTGTCGGCGTCTGCCACGTACACGGGCATCTCGCTCGTTTTGTCTGCAAGCTCTTCGTACTTGCCGCAAAGATACAAAACGGCTTTGCGCGTACCGCGGCAGTTTGTCGTATTGGCTATCGTGCCGTCGGGCGAGATTATTATAATGGGTTTTAAGTTGAGCATGGAACCCAGCGCCGCTTTGACCGCGCCGATTCTTCCGCCGCGTTTTAAGTGGTGCAAATCTTCGACGTAGCACGTGGTGTAAAGAGTGTGCTTGAACGCTTCGATATCCGCCGCATTTTCTTCCGCGGACATGCCGTTTTCACGGTTAGCGAGCATGCGTTCGGCGATAAGGCTCATAGCGCTCGTTGCGCCTATTGAGTCGATTGCGTAAACTTTGGCGTTTTCGTACTTGGCGTTGAGGTTTTCGGCGGCGAGTTTCGCCGACTCGTACGACGACGAAAGCCCGCTCGATAAGCATGAATAGATAATGTTTTTGCCGGACGCGAGAATCGGCTCGAAAATTTCTTCGTAACGGAATGGCGTTATCTGCGTAGTTTTGGGCAAACTCCCTTTGCGTATATCGCGGTAAAATCCGTTTACCTTTTCGTCGTCGTCCACGCCCGTGCAATCGTAAATATTGCCGTCCGCTTCGCACTGCATGGATATGAAATTCAGTCCGCCTCGGGCGGATATGTCGAGTGCGACGTCGGCGGACGCGTCCGTAAATATTTCGTAATCGTTGTTCATTTTGTGTACTCCTATGTGAAAAGTATAACACATTTTATCGTGTGTAACAAGTATTATGCACGCATTTGCCCGTACCTAAGTCGTTTTGCCGCGAATCTGCTTGAAACTTCAACATTTTGAGCCGTTTTGTGTAAGTTTTGCTCCGTACATATAACATGCGAAGTATTGACATATTTCGACAAAAGCTGTATAATCGTTGTATGTTTACGCCTGCCGAAATAAGTAAAAATTACATTGCGGTTGCCGAAAAGAAAACGTCGACGCCGTGGTACAAACTGCTCGTGCTTGCCGTTCTCGCCGGCGCGTTTATCGCGTTCGGAGCGGCGCTCGCAACCGTCGTTTCCGCCGATTTTTCGGGGTCTGCCGCGAGTCTTGTAAAAGGCGCGGTGTTCCCGCTCGGACTGATTCTCGTCGTCGTTTGCGGAGCAGAGCTTTTTACGGGCAATTGCCTTTTGCTCGCGCCCGCGGTGAATAGGGATATAGGCGTTAAGGGGCTGTTTAAAAACCTGGGCACGGCTTATGTAGGTAATCTTATAGGCGGAGTGTTAATAGCGGTGCTCGTTGTTTTTTGCGGCGCGGTAAACCCCGACGCTGTTGCCGCCGCCGCCGCCGCGAAAGCGAGTCTCGGTTTCGGCGAAGTCTTGCTTCGCGGTATTCTCTGCAATATGCTCGTGTGCCTTGCTGTGTGGGCGACTATGGCGAGTAAATCTACGGTCGGTAAAATACTTGCGCTGTATCTGCCCGTTTTCGCTTTCGTCGCATGCGGATTCGAACACAGCGTCGCCGATATGTACTATCTTTCGGCAGGGCTGATGACGGGCGAGGGATACGGCGCGCCGTTCGCGTCGCTTACTTTCGGTAACAGCGTTTTGTGTCTGCTTGCCGCTACGATAGGCAACGTCATCGGCGGCGCGGCGATTGCGTTCGCCTATAATTTTGTGTACGGCAAGCGCAAAAAGAAACTAAAAGTGCAAAGCGCCGAGCAAGCGAATAATATCGAAACTCAATCCGCAGATATTTCGACCGACGAAGCCGCGGCGGCTATGTCCTCCGTCGAAGATAAATAAGGCGTTTGCGCCCGTGTAGAGTAAAAGCACAAATAGGGGAGCTTATATAGAACTTATATATAAACGTGTTTTTTCACTATCACTTTTTATTTGCATTTTAACTCACATGTATTTTTTTACAGTTTAATTAGTTAATTGTTTTAATGGCAGGTTAACAATAAATTTTGTGTTTTCGTTACAGTCAACCGTAATACTGCCTTCCAATCTGTCAACAATCTTTTTTACTAACGGTAAGCCTAACCCCGTGCCTTTTTCTTTCCCCGATATATCGCTTGTGTAAAACGATTGAAAAATCAAATCTTCTTTTCCTTTCAACGAATTGCCGTATTTGTAATACTGAAAACTATATTTTCGTTGTCCTTACATAAGTTTATAAATATTTCTCCGTTTTCGTCTGTATATTTTACTGCGTTTGAAATTAGATTTTGCCAAATCAGATGACACAAATCCTTATTCGATACATATTCGATTTCGGTCATATCTGCTTCAACATTTAACTGTTTTTGCAACCATACGACTTGCATTGAAAGTATAATATCTCGTATTTGTTCGTCAACAAAGAACTTGTCGGAACACGGGATGTTATTATTTGAATCCAACTTACATATAGCAAGCAACTTTTCGCTTAAATTAGTAAGCCTGTTCGCTTCTTTATAAATAAAATCCGCATATTCATTCCTTTCTTCTACGGATAAATCTTTGGAATGTAGCAAATCGCTATATCCCAATATTATGCTTAACGGAGTTTTGAACTCGTGTGATACATTCTTTACAAATTCACGATTTAAGTATTCGTTAGATTTCAAACCTTCGGTCATGCGATTAAAGTCAATAGATAATTGCGACAATTCGTCGGCTCCTTTGGTTGAAACTTTTGTATCGAGTTTACCGTTTGCAACGGCATTGACTGCCTTTGATATCGATTTCAGGCGTTTTCCTATAAATACATAAAGCAATACAGTAAAGAGCACTAAGCCCAACGCTCCCGAAATTAAACTGATATGATAAGAAATTATCGGGTCGGTTATTGATTTGCTTTGCAAAATAGCCAATGTTATACGAGACATAGCAAAGACTGATAACATCGATATCCCCATCATAACAAAAATTTTCAATAAAAGTTTTTTCATTTTTGTTCCGCCTTATATCCAAGTCCGCGTACAGAAATAATCGTTACGTCGCTTTTTACAAGTTTTTCCCGTAATTTATTGATATGAACGTCAACCGTTCTTTCTAAACTCTCGGAATCGCTTCCCCATATTTCATCCAACAACTGTGTTCGTGAGAAAATGCGACCAATTGAAGAAAGAAGTGTAAACAATAACAAAAACTCTTTTTTTGTGGTTTCAATAATAGCCGAATCGACTTTCAGCGTCTTTGTCATAAAGTCCGATTCGGTGTTGCCGATTTGAATTTTCTGTTTGGATACACGACCGTAACGGCGCAATAACGCTCTTATGCGCAATTCCAACTCGTCAAAGTCCACAGGCTTTGTCAAGTAATCGTCTGCGCCGCCTTCAAAACTTTTTTTCTTATCGTCGATTTCGCATAGCGCGGTCAACATAATTATAGGCAAATCTATATTTTTCGATTTAACGATTTGCGTTAATGTGTTCCCGTCAATAACAGGCATCATAATATCGGCAATCAAAAGGTCTATATCCGTACTTTCCAATACATTTAACGCTTCCTGCCCGTTACTGCTTTCATATACGGAAAAACCGCGTCTTTCAAGATTGCATTTAATTAGTTTTCTTAAAGGTATCTCATCTTCTGCCAATAAAATATGAAACATTATTCACTCCTAAAAGAAATATGGGAGAGATGCAGAATCTCTCTCATATTATATCGGATTATTCGTTTATTGTCAATTTTTCCGAAGTTTGAGCCGATTTTACCGCTTGTCTATGCTTTAATAATCCTATTACAACTACGCCCACATAAGCCAAAGTTTTAGGTATCATAAGTATTCCGATAATAGGTACAATGTCCGCAAACAGAACTACCGGAATGTAGAAACCGAAAGACAAGATAACCATAAGCCCCATTATCCAATAACTTTTGTCTTTATTTTTCTTTGCTATCATAAAGCAGATAATTATTATTCCGATACCGATCAATGCAAACGGAATGTTTCTTAAAATTCCCCACAGCAAATTCCCTTCATAAGCAAACCAATTGTTTTGCGGGAAAGCGCAGAGAATAATACGAAGTGCCGTCAATGCAAACAATGTAATGCGGCTGCCTAACTTTAATTTTTTATCGGGCTGCCAAACGCTTTCGAGAATAAAGTAAAGAATTACATAGAATATCGTCATTGTAATCGAAGTAATAAGTTTACCTAATCCGAGAGCAAACGCATTTGCTTCCAACCCCGTCGTAAGCAGGGCGTAAACACGGGGAATTAAGTGGAACGAATCGCCCGACGATAAAACAACCGCCATGACACCGAACATCTTGAAAAACTTGCTTTTGCCCTTAACAATCAGATATATGCCTACGGCGAGAGCAAATATCAGATAAGCCGCGTCGAACAACAATTCCATAATACCTTGAACCATAAAAACATCTCCTTGCTAGTGGATTTTGTACTCGCATATTACAATAGTTTTTTTAAGTAATTATTAAGTTTTTCTAAAAATGCAAAAATTAAAGAAAAATATTTTATTTGTCTTTCGACAGATTTATGCCCGATACGCAAGACATTTACGCTTAATGCGTCGAACAATATCACGACATAGAAAAACGACCGAGAATTTATCTCGGCCGTCCGCCTTGTGGTGTTCCCGCCGAGAGTCGAACTCGAATCTATGCCTTAGGAGGGCACTATTCTATCCATTGAACTACGGAAACAAATTGAAATAAATTTTATACCGAAAATTATACCAATTTTATGTTAAGTTGTCAAGTCGGCTGAAAAACAGCCGTTTTAGCCCGTTTTCGGTGGATATGCCTAACGCTTAGGATGGCGTCGTTATATCCATTTAACTACGGAAGCATATTGCGGACGGGGCTGTTTGAAGAGCAACGTTCCGTGTTTATGCGTGCGATTATAATATATCACGTTGCGGGGGCGAGGTCAAGCAAATCGCGTCGGTCGGCGCTTGCGCTTGACACTTGTCTTTTGTTATGGTAAAATCAATGTAAATAATTTTCGGAGACGTTTTATGTCCGGATTGTATATTGCTCTTATTGTCATAGCGGGCGTCATAATATTGTTGGCTCTTGCGCTTCTCATCGGCTCTATTGTCGCGTTTAACAAAATACTCGGTCGGCGCAAGGACGGAGCCATGAAAGGCGAGTATCCCGAGAAGTACGCAGTCGACGTTACGTGGTTCGATTCGGTGAGCGATAAGATTAAAACGCTCGAACTTACAGCGTACGACGGCGTTAAACTGCGCGCGATTCTCTTATCCCATGCCGATGAAAACGACGGCAAGAAACCGTCGCGCGTCGCGGTAATGCAACACGGGTATTGGGCGTCGCCGCGCGCGATGCAGCCTTATGCGCAAATCTTTTTCGATATGGGCTACGACATTTTATTGCCTGCGGCGCGCGGACACAGCATAAGCGACGGCGATTTCGTGGGTATGGCGTGGATAGACAGGTTCGATTATCTGCGCTGGATAGCCAAAACAGTCGAACTGTACGGCGAAACCGTGAGCATCGTCTCAATGGGCGTGTCCATGGGCGGCGCTACCGTAATCGCCGCAGCCGGCATGAATCCGCCGCCGCAACTTAAATGCGTAATCGACGATTGCGGGTTTTCTTCGCAACGCGACGAGTATTACGCCTGTCTCAAAAACGTACCGCTCCCCAAACCGCTCGCTCTTCTTCCGCTTGCTATCGGCGTAAGACTAAAATGCGGATACTCGGTTTACGAAGCCGACATTACGCAATTTGCGCGTAATATGAAAATCCCCGCATTGTTTATTCACGGTTCCGCCGACGCTTTCGTGCCGTGCGAACTCGGTAAAAAGCTGTTCGAAGCGTGCGCTTCTCCCGAAAAGGATATGTTTATAGTCGACGGCGCCATACACGCCGCGGCGTACGCGACTGACAAACAAGGATATACGGATAAACTTGTCGGATTTGTCGAAAAGCACGTAAAGTAATAAAGCCGTTTGTGCTCCATTCATTTTGCGTTTGCTCAATAAACAAGCCTCGCCGACGATATGCGCCCCTTCCATAGGAGGGGGCTTTTATTATCGGCATGCGCGTTTTCGGCAGAGCGAAGTTTATTATTATGTATGAGTTTTCTCCGTTGGGCTTTTGTTTAGACTTACGCTGCTCTGTCTGTTTATTGTTCCGCGCTCTTTTCGAGAGAAGAGTGCGTTTTTATTTTTTACGGCAAATGCTGTTTTTCGGGCTTTTTGAGCGCCGTAAAGCCGATTGTTTTACAAAAAATTCAAACAAATAGCGAAAATTCCCGTAAATGTTGACATACGTATGTCAACATTTATGTGATACACTGCTTGCAAAACAGAATAAACGGAGTTAATATGCAAAGAAACGACAGAAACGTAATCGACAAGATTATCGCAGTCCGTCCGTATTTGTATGCCTGGCAGGACGAACTTGACGAGGAGCAGGAGCGGATTATCGGGGATTGGGATGCGTCGGCGGTAAAGACTGCCGAAAGGCTCATAGCGCTCGACAATCGCCGCATCGACTTATGCAATTTGAAAGTGCTGTATGCGTTTATCGAGCGCGAACTCGGCGCGGCGTTTTCCGCTTTTACGGAGTGCATGCGCGTCGGCTCGGGCGGAAGGCTGTATGACGCGGCGGGCAACGCGATAAAGCGCGCGGGCTACGACGCGGAAAGGGCGGGAAAGGAGTTCGGATATCTTTTTAAGAGATTGCGCAAGAGCAAGAGGGATAAGACGGCGACCGTCGTATCGTGCGGCGCAGACGCTTTTACCGTAGTAAGCGCTTAGTTTATTTAGACGCGCAAACAGAATATGCACGCAGTTATTTTTCTTTTTTCTTTTTGAACATATAGAACATGACGAAAGGCACTGGAATGCACAGCGCGACTATGAGTACGATTACGGCTATAGGCGGAGACGACGTTTCGTCGGTCTTTTGCGGTTTGCCGTTAGTCGGCTCGGACGGAGCCGGGGTCGGTTCTTTCTCTATGACATTGGGCGGCGGGTCGTCCGCCGTTACGTGCGCGTAGTAGCAGTATCCGCGCACGCCGTCTGCGTTTACGTAGTACCAAAGAGTGTCGCCGTTTTTTATGAGCGCGTCGCCGTCTGCCGTGCCGTAAACACGTCCGGTGGCGTCGGCGTCGAGCGTTTTCAGTATCTTGGCGGAACGATACGGCGCGGCGCGCAGGTTGACGTTTTGTCCGTCGTTGTCGCATTTAAACCGCGCCGTAATCTCGTATTTCGTGACGGGGGTATAATCGACGGGGCGCACGCTTTCGAGCTTTACAAGTCCTTTGATGTCGTCGTAGGCGACGCTTGCGTAGCCGTCGGGCGCGACGGCGTCGGTTAAGAGAACGAAATACCCCGCCGGCAGCGAGACTATCGGTTCGAGTTTCGCGTCGTACAGCACGGTGTCCGACGGCATGAAAAAAAACGTCAAAGCGGTAATGACACTCAATAGATTCATTGGTATATTGTACTTTGCCCGTCAAAGCGAATTTCGGCGGGTATTGTTATGCTCGGGCTAAAATTGTCGGCGGGGGAAGGCATGAACACGATAGAAAAAATACTCAAAATCGAGCGCGAACAAAAGCGACGGTACCGAAACAACGCGCTGGCGCGTTACAACGTCGGCGATAAGGTGCATCGTAAACAAATGGAATTTCACCGCTCGCAAAAGCGCAACCGCTGGGTGTTCGGTGGAAACCGCACGGGCAAAACGGAGTGCGGCGCAGTCGAGACGGTGTGGCTTGCGCGAGGCATTCATCCGTATCGGGATAATAAACCGACGGAAGGGTGGGTCGTCAGTCTTTCCAAAAGAGTACAGCGCGACGTCGCGCAAAAAAAGATACTGCGCTATCTCAATCCCGACTGGATAGCCGACGTCGTTATGGAGAGCGGCAAAAGCTCCAATCCGTCGGGCGGCGTTATAGATTACATCACCGTTAAGAACGTGTTCGGCTCGGTCAGCACGATAGCCTTTAAAACGTGCGAGGCGGGGCGGGATAAGTTTTGCGGCGCGTCGCTCGATTACGTGTGGTTTGACGAAGAACCGCCCGAGGATATTTACGACGAGTGCGCAATGCGCGTAGTCGACCGCAAGGGGCTTCTTTACGGCACGATGACTCCGCTTCTCGGCTTGACTTTTGTCTATAATCGCATTTATTTAAATTGCAATTCCGACCCCGAAGTGTGGCACATCTTTATGGAATGGGCGGACAATCCTTATCTCGACCGCGAAGAGACGGAGCGGGTTTCCGCGGCGATGAGCGACGCGGAGCGCGACGTAAGGCGTTTCGGGCGGTTCGTGGACGTTAAAGGCGCGGTTTACACCGAGTTCGACGAGCGGGTGCACGTGATTGCGCCGTTTGATGTGCCGCGCGACTGGCAGGACCGACTGTCTATCGACCCGGGACTTCGCAATCCGCTGTCGTGCCATTGGTATGCAATAGATTACGACGGCAACGTTTACGTGGTTGCGGAACACTTCGAAGCGGGACTGACGTGCGCGCAGCACTGCGCGGCTATAAAGGAGATTTCCGCTCGGCTCGATTGGCACACCGACGTGCGCGGCAGGGTGAACGCGTTAATCG
>CATLGX010000026.1 GCA_949948785.1 uncultured Christensenella sp.
TCCGGCGAGGAAGAGCGTATAGAGCGCGAGCGCGCAGAATCGGAAAACTCCGAGTACGACGCCGCGGATTTTCCAGCGACGGGCGTCGAGTCCGATTTTTGACGCGGCGCAAACAATACTTAAAAGCGTAATAACAGGGTGAATTTCCCAAGGAGACTACAACATGGACGAAAAACCGATTATCTCGACAATCAGAGTGCTGTGCGCGGAAGCTATTGAAAAAGCAAAAAGCGGACACCCCGGCATATGTCTCGGCGCGGCGCCGACGGCGTATACTCTGTGGGCGCATCACTTGAAGCATAATCCGCAGAACCCCAACTTTTTCGACCGCGATAGATTCGTGCTTTCCGCGGGACACGGCTCTATGCTGTTGTATTCGCTGTTGCACGTTTTCGGTTACGGACTGACGAAAGAGGATTTGATGCGTTTCCGTCAGTACACATCCAAAACCCCGGGACATCCCGAGTACGGAGTTACGGCGGGTGTCGAAGTTTCTACCGGTCCGCTCGGACAGGGCGTTGCCAATGCGGTGGGATTCGCGCTTGCCGAAAAAATCCTCGCGGATAAGTTCAACCAACCCGACTGCAAGATAATCGACCATTATACATACGCGCTGTGCGGCGACGGCTGTATGATGGAGGGAATAGAGAACGAAGCGGCTTCCATGGCGGGCACGCTCAAACTCGGCAAACTAATCGTTCTGTACGACAGCAATAAGATAACAATAGAAGGAAGTACCGACCTCGCATTCACAGAGGACGTCGGCAAACGCCATGAAGCGCTCGGCTGGCACGTCGTACACGTTAACGACGGCGAGAGCATAGAGGAGATTTCGGCGGCGATAACGCTTGCCAAAGCTGAAACGAACAAGCCGTCGCTTATTATCGTCGATACGACGATAGGATTCGGTTCGCCGCTTGCAGGCACGTGCAAATGCCACGGCGCGCCGCTCGGCGAGGAAAACATAAAGGCGCTCAGAAAGAATCTCAATTACAAATCGAAGCCTTTCGAGGTTGCGCCGCAAATAACCGAAGCGGTTGCGGAACTCGCGCCGAAGTATTCCAAGTACGAGAGCGATTGGAACAAGTCCGTCAAAGCGTACAAAAACAAATATCCCGAAATGTACGAAGAGTTTATGCGTTGGCGTAAAGCCGAGATTGATTTTTCTGCGCTCGACAGCATTTACGACATGCCGCAAAAAGACGAAGCTACCCGCGCGTCGTCGCAGCGCATACTTAATATCATTGCGGAAAACAATCCGTTTATAATCGGCGGTTCGGCAGACCTTGCGACGAGCAATATGGTAGTTATCAAGGACGGCGGCGACGTTTCCGCCGATGCTTGCGGAAGAAACATTCATTTCGGCATACGCGAACATGCCATGGGCGCAATGGTGAACGGCATGTATTTGCATGGCGGATTGCTTCCGTTCTGCGCGACATTCACGGTGTTTTCCGATTACATGAAAGCGGCAATACGCATGAGCGCGCTCATGAACATCCCCGCAGTATATATTCTCTCGCACGATTCTATTGGCGTGGGCGAGGACGGTCCGACGCACCAACCCATTGAACAGCTCGAAATGTTGCGTTCCATACCCAATATTAAAGTTTTCCGACCCGCGGATTCCAAAGAAACCGCCGCGGCGTACGAGTCGGCATGGACGGGCAAAAGTCCGACTGCCATCGTTGTGTCGCGTCAGAGTCTGAAACAGCTTGATAATACAGGCACAAACGCGCTTTACGGCGGTTATATTGTTGCCGACAGCGAAAAAGAACAGCCCGACGTTATTTTGATTTCGAGCGGGTCGGAACTGTCGCTCGCAATAGACGCCAAGACGCGGCTCAAAGCCGACGGGATAGACGCGCGCGTTGTAAGTATGCCGTGTATGGAATTGTTCGATATTCAGACGCAGAAGTACCGCGAATCGGTGCTCCCGTCCGCCGTTCGCGCGCGCGTTGCCGTGGAAGCGGGGCGCTCTACGGCATGGTACAAATACATAGGGCTTGACGGCGAGTGCTGTTGTATAGACAGGTTCGGCTCCTCCGCACCCGCGAATGTAATGTTCGAAATTTGCGGTTTCACTACCGATAACGTCGTGAAACTCGCCAAAAAGAGCATTAAAAACAGCGCAAAGCTGGCGGCGGCGCGTGATGACGAGTAAGTTTTTCGCATTTCTCGGACGCATGAAGCTCATAGACAGATGGGCGCTCATGCGAAATACCACGACGGAGGACGTCGCACAGCATACGACTCAGGTCGCAATGATAGCTCATGCGCTGTGCGTTATCGAGAATACGCTGTACGGCGGAACTCTCGACGGCGACAGAGCGGCGGTCATGGCGCTGTATCACGAAGCGGCGGAGGTAGTAACGGGCGATTTGCCCACACCCGTCAAGTATTACGACGCGGACATCAATCGCGCATATAAAAACATCGAAAGCCGCGCCGAATTGAAACTTCTCGATACTCTGCCCGATGAATTGAAAAACGCATTTTCGGTATGCGTTCAGCCCGATAAATCGAGTGCGGAATATAAAATAGTCAAACGTGCGGATAAGTTGAGCGCGCTCGTTAAGTGCGTGGAAGAGCTTGCGGTAGGCAATAACGAATTTAAAAACGCATACGAAGCGACGGTAAAGGATTTGCGAGGCGCGCCCGAAAAATCGGTCAAGTATTTTCTCGACGTGTTTGTTCCCGCGTACTCGATGAGCTTGGATTATTTGCTCGATTGAGAACTGTGCGTTTAATACGTTTTATCGATGACCAAAACATTTCAGCGAGGTGAAAGTATGGTGCTTGACGTAACTCAAAAACTTTCGTACGGTATGTACGTAGTCGCGTCTCTTGCGGAAGATAAACCTAATGGCTGTATAGCCAATTGTGCGGTACAGATAACTGCGGAACCCGCTACTTTCGCAGTCAGCGTCAACCACGATAACTACACCAACGAGTGTATTAAAAAGACGGGAAAGTTTTCTGTTTCGGTGCTCGGCACAGACTGTGCGCCCGCAATAATAGGGACGTTCGGATTTAAATCGGGAAGAACGGCGGATAAGTTTACCGACGTTCCGTATATAACGGTTGAAGATATGCCCGTTATCACAAATTCGTGCGGCTATCTTGTTTGCAAGGTTATCGATACTATGGAAACTCCCACGCATACGGTGTTTCTCGGAAAATTGATAGCGTCCGAAACGTTGAGCGACGTCGAGCCGATGACGTACGCGTACTATCATAAAGTCATCAAGGGAAAAAGCCCCAAAAACGCGCCTACTTACGTCGCTGATAAAAAGCAAACGCCGCCCGTCGCGGAACAGAAGAAAATGCGCAAGTTTGTGTGTTCCGTTTGCGGTTACGAATACGAGGGATACGAACTTCCCGACGATTTCGAATGTCCGATTTGCGGCGTCGGAAAGGAAATGTTTAAAGAAGTCGACGCATAGTTGCTTATAAACTTAATATATAAACGCCCCGCAATATGAATAACTATTGCGGGGCGTTGTTTTGTGATTGCGTTAAATTATTTTTCAGTTCTGTCGTCGCCTGTAAAGAACAAGGCGAGAGTCCCCGGTCCTGAGTGCGAGCCTATGACGTAATCGAGCGGGAGCAATACTGCGTCGAGCCCGAGCTTTTCCTTGATTCCGTCGGCAAGCAGTTTTGCTTCGTCGTAGCAGTCGCCGTGCGAAATATAGCATACGTCGCTTTCTCCGTTGTAGCGCTCGACTATTTTGTCGAGCAAAGCCTTTATGGATTTTTTGCGGCCGAAAACCTTTTTGAACGGAACAAGTCTCCCGAGCGGGTCGACTTGAAGGATAGGTTTGATGTTGATAAGATTGCCTACGATTGCCGTGCCTTTGCTGAGTCGTCCGCCGCGTGCGAGGTATTTAAGGTCGTCTACCGTAAAGTAATGCAAGATGTGTTGTTTTATGTTTTCGGCGTACTCGCACGTTTCTTCGAATGACGCGCCGCTCTTACGCTTTTTATCAACCAGGGTAACGAAAAGTCCTTCGCCGCCAGCCGCCGCAAGCGAGTCGACGACGCGGATTTTGTTGTCCGACTCCGCATTAAGCTCGTCCGCAACGCGTTTAAAGTTTTCGCACGTACCCGACAGCGCGCTGTCGAATGCGAGATAAAGTATATCTTCGCCGCGGGAGAGGAGTTCTGATAAAAATTCGCGCGCGGACTGTTCGTTTATCATAGATGTGTTTGTTCTTGCGCCGCCGCGCATCTTATCATAGAATTCGTGAAAACC
This sequence comes from uncultured Christensenella sp., assembly GCA_949948785.1. Lineage (GTDB taxonomy): Bacteria > Bacillota > Clostridia > Christensenellales > Pumilibacteraceae > Anaerocaecibacter. Next base: position 4,256 of record CATLGX010000026.1, read on the forward strand.
GAGCCGCTCCGCACTGTGCTCGCTGTATTCCGTATCGTCGACGAAATAGGTTAGGTCGCATGATTGGATGTCAAATGCTTTAAGCATGTCATCGGTAAGGTCGCATGCGGAATCGGTTGCAATAATAAAACTCATATTAAAACCCCGTAATGATTTATTAATATGCCTCAATATCGGCGGTTTTCTTTGGTAAAATCAAAACTTGTAGATTACATTAAAAATGCGGGAGAAAGGTCGACGCCGCCTTCGAAGAGTTCGAGAACGAACAGCGCGCGCACATATCCTCTGTCGAACGTTGTGGAGTGAACGTAAAACTGTTTGCCGTAATAATATCGCGCAAGCCTGTAATACTTGGCGTTTGTGTGGAGCGCGACAGCCTTTGCGCCGTTTTCTTTTGCGTACGTTATCGCCGCGTCGAGAAGCGCGGACCCCAGTCCCGTATTGGTTATTTCGGGCGTTACTCCGAATCGGTATATGTACCAAAGTCCGTCTGACAGTTTTTTTATTCGTATCGCGCCGCAGAGCTTTCCGAACCGTTCGACTACGAACACCGCATTTTCGCGTATGTCTTTCAGCGTCGATTCGATTGTCTCTTTTAACGCTTTGACCTCGTAGTTTACATGCAGTTCGTCTTGGTAGAGCGAGAACGACTGTTTGGTTATACGCAAGACTTCGGAGGCATCGTCGTCGACGGCGCGGCGCAGGGCGAGGTACATCATTTTTTACCCATAAGCAGACACATGACCGCTTTTTGCGCATGCAGTCTGTTTTCCGCTTCTTCGAAAACTACGGAGTGCGTCGAGTCTATGACGCTTTCCGTAACTTCTTCGCCTCTGTGAGCGGGTAGGCAGTGCATAAAAACGGCGTTCTTTTTCGCCATGCCGAGCACCGTCAGATTGACTTGATACGGCATAAGCGCCGCTTCTTTTTCGGGGTCCTTTTGTTGTCCCATGGAAAAGAATACGTCTGTATAAAGTGCGTCCGCGCCGCTTGCGGCTTCTTCCACGCTGTCGGTTACAATTACTTCGCCGAAATTTTGTGCGGCTTCCGTGATTTCGGGATTGGGCTCGTAGCCTTTGGGCGAGCATATGTATACTTTCATGCCCGTCTTTGCTCCCGCAAGCATGAGCGAATGTGCAACGTTGTTCCCGTCGCCGAAATACGCGAGTTTAAGTCCGTTGAGATGTCCGTGCGTTTCCGCGAGCGTCATAATATCCGCAAGCGCTTGACAAGGGTGGAAATCGTCGGTCAGTCCGTTGATTACCGAGAAATTGCCGCAAGCTGCAAGCTCTTCTACGTCCGACTGTTTGAACGTGCGAATCATTACGCCGTTTATGCCGTAACGCGAAAGAACTTTTGCCGTGTCGGCAATCGTTTCGCCGCGGCCGAGCTGAATATCGTTGCTCGATAAAAACAGTGCTTGTCCGCCGAGCTGGTGTATGCCCGTTTCAAACGATACGCGCGTGCGCGTGGACGATTTGGAAAAAATCATTGCGAGCGTTTTGCCTTTTAACAGCTCGTGTTTCTTTCCGCGCTTAAACGCATGTTTGAGATTTTCGGCGAGATGCAGAACTTCGTAAATATCCGAAGCAGACCAGTCGAGCAAGTTCAAAAGATGTTTATGCTCGATGCGGCCCTTCGGTTTGTAAGAATAAATATCCATTGTTACCTCTGTCGCAATATTGATATTATATCAAATATAATCGGGAAAGGCAAGCGAAAAACTCTCGCTCGTGCGGCAAACGCTACATCACGCACGTCGTCGCGCAAATTTCGTCGAGCGCCGCGATAAATCCGTCTATTTCCGAAGCTGTTATCGTAAGCGGCGGAACGAGCCGAACGGTATTGTTGCCGGCTACGTTGACTAAAAATCCTCGTTCGCGAAGTTTTGTTTCGAAAGTCTGCGCGGGGATTTTTTCGGAAAGCTGAAATCCGCGCATTAAGCCCATGCCGCGTATGTCTGTGATAAAATCGTACTTTGAAAAATGCGCGAGCGCGTTTCCGAGATATTCTCCGACAGCCGCCGATGATTTTAAAAGCCCGCCGTCGGTTAAAATTTCGAGCACTTTATCGGCGGCGGCGCAGGCGAGGGCATTGCCGCCGAACGTAGACCCGTGGTCGCCTATCGCAAAAGCTGTGCCCGCTTCTTCGGTGGCAAGGCATGCGCCCATGGGAATCCCGCCCGCTATGCCTTTGCCTGCGGTTATAATGTCGGGCTGTATGCCGAAATGCTCGAAAGAAAACAGTTTTCCCGTCCTGCCCATGCCCGTTTGTACCTCGTCTACAATAAACAGCACGCCTTTCGATTTGCATAAAACGTATGCGTTAACGAGAAAATCGTTGTCGAACGGACGCACGCCGCGCTCGCCCTGTATGGTTTCTATCATGACTGCGCCGATGTCGTCGGTCAGCTTCGTTCTGAAATCGTCGAAGTCGTTATATTTGAAAGTATCGAAGCCGACGGGAAGCGGCGCGTACTGTTCGTGTTGATTCGCGTTGTCCGTAACGGTGAGCGTAGCGAGCGTTCTTCCGTGAAACGCGCCTTCGGACGATAGAATTTTTTTGTATACTCCGCGGTTTTTGAATATTTTACGCGCAAGTTTAATAGCGCATTCGTTTGCTTCCGCACCGGAATTGCAAAGAAAAACCCGTGAAAATCCGGACGCCTCGCACAGCCGTTTTATATAACGCGACTGCACTTCCGTATAATAGTGATTGGAAACGTGCATCAACTTTTTAACTTGCGCGCACACCGCTTCGGTTAATTGCGGATGGTTATATCCGAGAATATTTGTTGCGATTCCGGCTACGAAGTCGAGATATTTATTGCCTGCGGTGTCGAATAAAAAGTTGCCTTCGCCGCGGTCGAGCGCTATGTTGTCGCGTACGAAAACGGGCATGTAGTGCCGCGCTTCCGCGTCCTTTATTTTATTGAAGTTCATGAATCACCTTTGAAACGGCGGTTTCGATTACCGCTCTATCATGGTTCCGACGCCGTCGTCGGTAAACAACTCTAAAAGTATGGAGTGGGGAAGCGTGCCGTTCAGCACGAAAACGCTGTTTATTCCGCGTTCTATCGCGTCGATGCAACTGTTTGCTTTTGGCACCATACCTCCCGAAACCGCGCCGTTGTCAATCATGCGTCGAAGTTCGGCGACGCTGATTCTGTCGATTAGCGTTTCTTTATCGTTCTTGTTTGCCATAATGCCGTCGATGTCCGACAGAAACAGCAGCTTTTCTGCATGCATCGCTGCACCGATTGCGGCGGCGGCGACGTCTGCATTTACGTTGTAACTGTTGCCGTTGTCGTCGGTAGCGATTGACGCGATTACGGGAATAAATTCGTCGTCGGCGAGAATTTCGAGGAGTTTTGCGTTGATTTCAGTTATTCGCCCGACATAGCCGAGGTCGTCGTCGTAGCTTTCGGCTTTTATGAGTTGCGAGTCTTTGCCGCATAAACCGATTGCTTTTACGCCGAGAGAATTAAGCTCGCCGACTATGTTTTTGTTTATCTTGCCGCAAAGAATCATCTGCGCGATTTCCATTGTCGCGTTGTCCGTAACGCGCATGCCGTTTTTAAATTGCGGTTTAATGCCGAGACGGGAAAGCATTTTGTTGATTTCCGGTCCGCCGCCGTGCACGAGTATGGGATTTACGCCGACGATTTTAAGCGCGGCGATGTCTTGCAGTATAGTAGTAGTTACCGCTTCGTCGTTCATTGCGTTACCGCCGTACTTGACAACGAGAGTTTTTCCGCGGTACTTCTGTATGTAGGGGAGCGCTTCGCAAATGATTTCCGCGCGTTCTATTGTTTGTTTGTAGCTGTCTTTCATGGGTCAACCTTGTATGTTTATGTTTTTTGTGAGTGGATTATGATTTTTTGCGCATTAAACGGGACTGACGCGTGGCAATCCCGCCGTTTCGTCGAAACCGAACATAATGTTCATGTTTTGCACGGCTTGTCCCGCCGCGCCCTTTAACAGATTGTCGAGTACGGAAACAATAATCCCGCGCTCGCCGTCGAATCGAGCGGAGAAGATGCAGCGGTTTGTATGTGCGACGTCGGATATTTGCGGAAGAGTTTCCGAGTATGTGGCGAAAGGTTGTCCGACGTACGCCTCTTCGAGTGCAGATTGTGCCTTTTTTGCGTCGTTGGTTTTGAAATAGACAGTCGAAAGTATGCCGCGCTTGATGGGCAGAAGGTGCGGTGTGAAAAGCACGGGCAGCCCCAGTTTTTCGGATATCTCGGGCGCATGGCGGTGCGTGAAAATTCCGTACGCCTTGAAGTTTTCGTCGAGAGTGCAGAACGCGTACCCCTCGTCGCTCTTTCTGCCTGCGCCCGACACGCCGCTTTTGGCGTCTATTATTACGTCAGAGATAAGTTTCGCTCGAGCAAGAGGTAAAAGCGGAAGCAGTGCGCTCGTAACGTAGCATCCGGGATTAGCTATCAGTCGGGCGGACTTTATTTTGTCGCGGTTGTGCTCGCAAAGTCCGTATACGGCTTTTGCGGCGAGGTCCGGACGCGGGTGCGTTACGCCGTAAACGCGTTCATACGTTGCCGTGTCGCAAAAGCGGTAGTCTGCGGAAAGGTCGATGACTCGTACGCCGCGGTCGATAAGTTCCCCGACAAGCGCCGCTCCCGCGGTTTGCGGCAATGCGACGAAAGCGACGTCGGCGCTTTTGACGGTATCGTCGTCGGCATCGGTAAAAACGAGTTCGGAATCGAGTCCTTTAATTATGTTGCAAGCGCGCGCACCGCGGTTGGCGCGGCTTGTGAGCGCGATAAGTTCGGTTTCGGGATGCGCCGACAGCAGTCTTGCCGTTTCGGCGCCGGCATAACCGTTTGCGCCTATTACGGCGGCGCGAATTTTATTTTTCATTATGATATTCCGTTAAATTTTCTGATGTCATTATAGTATATTTCCGTATAAAAGGCAACTCTTTTTTAAAAATAATATATTTTTGCGCGTGCAAACGCGTATATCTATTCTATTGACAACCGCATCGGTTTGTGGTATATTTGCGATATAGAGGAGTAGTTATGGCAAAGAAGAACGCTTGCGAGCTGTGCGGGCTTCCCGACGACAGTTATACGATAGAAGAAAACGGTAAAGTCTTTCATGTCTGCAAACTGTGCCATGACGGCTTTGTCGAAACGCGCGGCGACCCGACTGACGCTATGATGTCGGAACTTACGGTTGAAGTTGCGGAGACCGCGGCGAGCGGCGCTAATTCGAGCAAGGTCGCAACGCTCACGCCGGAGCAAATGGCAAAACTATTGACGCCGAGCAATGAGGAGCGCCGCAAACTTTACGCCTCTCTCAAAAAAACGGCGAAAAGCGAGAAAGAACTTCTCGCCGCAGATACCGAACAATTAAAGCGCGACCTGATTGAAACCAACCGTCAAATAGAAGAGGAAAAGCGCAAACGTGCGGAAGCCGAAAAGCAAAAGACCGAGCGAGTTGCGGAAACAAACGGCGACGACGTGTTGAAAGGCGAGGTCGACAGCGAGACCGAGGAGGCTATGAGCAAGCTTATGAGAATAAACAGCCCGTCCGAAAAAGAGCAGGACGATATAGAAAACGACTTGCGCGCTCAACGTGCGGAGGAAAAACTCAACGCGCGGCGCGAAAAAGCGCAGCGCGAAGCGAATCCGACGATAGACGACGAACGCATATCGATAACAAGTCCCGAAGTCGAGCTTGAAAAAGACCGCAGACCCAAAACGAATTTCGACGCGGCTACGGAGGAGCACGTTAAATCGGTTCGATTTTACGAGGCTTTTAAATACGTTATGCACCCCGTGGTTTATTCGATATTTGCGGGGCTTGTCGTGCTTGCGGTCGCGACCGCATTTATGATAACGCTCACGTGGAAAGAAGCGCTTATCGACTTTTTTGCGGGCGCGGGCGCAGTTGCTATAGGCTTTTTGCTCGTATGGTATATGAAGCGCAGGTTTGTAACGGATAAGCGTACGGTATTGCTTCGTATCCGTCAAGAACAAATCGCGTTCGACAGTATCTCCACACCGTGCTACCGCGAACTTAAAACCAAATATCCGATAATCAAGGCTTTCGGATGGTTGTTGAGCCGCCTTGCGGTAGTATTGCCGGTTATAACGATAGTCGGTGGAACGATAGCCGCCGTCATACTGTCTTTCTTGCAGTATTGGTGGCTGCTCGCGCCTATCCTGGTCGGCGCGACGGCGGGCGCGACGCTTGTGTATTATATCTTTAAGTTCTGCGCCGATTATATAAGTTACAAACTCGATGCGGAACGCAATCAACAAATAATAGAGCAGACTCTTCTCGACCTCTTAGCCAAGAAAACAAAATAACGTAAAAAGCGGGCGTTAAGCCCGCTTTTGATTATAAAAGAGGCGAACGATTTAAATCAATAATGCAAAATCGCTTGCTATATTGCGGCGTTTGTGTTATAATTTCTTTGCTTTTGCCGGTGTGGTGGAATTGGCAGACGCGCCGGACTCAAAATCCGGTGGGCTAATAACCCGTGTCGGTTCGACTCCGACCACCGGCACCAGCAATAACGTAAGTTAAACAGTGTTTGACTTGCGTTATTTTATTTTTCAATACTATGCGATAACCGTAAAGCTATCGTTTATTATCGTCATAACATCTGATTTTTTCAACTTTCTTTGTCATAATTTTCCTGCCGATATTCTCATACATAAACTTTTTAATTCCGCGATATTCTTGTTTGTATTCGGCATAAAATTCGTCGGGCGTATCGAAAACGCCCAAATCTTCCGCTAAGGCTTGTTGTTGCACCGTCGTATTCTTGCCGTTCCAATCAATTTGTAAGTTGTTGAAATCTTTGACGGCAACAGCGTAATCGAAAAACTTTCCTTTATGGTCGGGAAACATTTTTTGCAACCCCACAATATATTTTTTGTCGGTTATTACGCCCTCTAAACTTAACCACTCGCCGTTGCGGTAAACTTCCGCCCAAGTATGGACTATAAGCGGCGGCGCAAGTTTTGCCATAATTTTAGGCATTAAAGAGCGTTGAAAAACTTTCGTAACTTTTGAGCCATGCAGTCTGCAAGGAATACCGACTGCACGTAATAAAGCCATAAGCAGGGTGGCTTTCGTATTGCATTGACCTATGCCGTCGGCTAAAACTTGTGTCGCCGCGAGATTGTCGTATTTGTTGTAGCCGAGCAATATTTTGTTTTGAACAAAATCATAAACGGCGCCTATTTTATCAAATTCGTTTAAGACGTTCCATTTTTGCGCGTCCACTAAATCGGCTATTTGCTGCGCTTTATAATTCAGCATAGCCGTATTTTTCAAATAGTTTTCCATAAAAAAGTACCTACCTTTAATAGATACTCGCATTATAATATTTCAGCTAAATAAAAACTTTCAAAAATTCGCTATTTTTAATCGACGCGCTAACGGGCATACCCATCCATTTTTTGACGGTTGCGGCAAAATGCGACGGGCTGTCAAAACCCGCAAGCATAGCGGCATCGGTAATATTTGCGCCGTTCAATAATGCAGTAAACGCCTTTTCGAGTTGGTGAAACAGAATATAACTTTTCAGCGGTACGCCTATTTGTTCGCGGAATAAGTGCGACAATCGGCTTGACGATAAACAAACGCTGTTCGCAAAATTTTTTATCGTATGGTCGTAACAATCGCAATTTTGCAATGTTTCCAAAAGTGCGGTTATTCGTTCGTCTAAAACTTCCGAATTTCTTTTAACGCCTAAATACTCCGCAAAATCTTGTATAAATTCTGTATACAGCTGTCTGTTGTCAGTACGCATAAGCGCGGCGGCTTTTTGCTGTATGCGCTCAATCCCATTATTATAAATCAAATAGTTGCCGTCAATTTTTTTTATCAATTCTTTTGCAAAATTCGAACTCGGTTCCAAAAGAACAGACATTCGTATTTTATTATCGCACGAAAAAACATGACGGACATTTTTATTTACGATAATACATTTTCCGATAATTCGTTCGCCGTCGATTGTTACTTGTAACGGCTCGTCAAAGCTCAAAAACATCTGCAAAACACAATGTGAGTGTTCCGTTGCATTTACTTGATTTCCTATAAAAGCAATATTGTCATTGTCCCAAAAGATTTTTAACATATATCCATTATAGCGGAAAACTAAATAAAAATCAATGATAACGACACTATGCAAGGACAAGCGTTCGTCATATTATATTGACAGTATGGAGAACGAAAATATAGCGGCGGTTAAAAGGTTATAACGCCGAAGAAAACTTTTTTGAGGTTTACGTCGATAACGACTTTGCCGACAGCATCATAATCGAAAAACTCAAACCTTTTAATATTGCCGAAATAGATTAAGCAAGTCGCTTTTGTTTTAGGCATGACTGAATTAAATGTTGACATTAGGAATATTTAGATGTATTATATGTAAGATAAGTAAGAAAAGTAAGAAGGGCGGTGCGGCATGGGCGAAGAACGCGACAAGTTTATCTGGACAACAAAGATTACGAGCAAGGGGCAGATTGTTATTCCCAAAGAGGCTCGCGAGGTATTCGGCTTTAAAGAGGGGGATACGCTCATACTTCTCGGCGACTTACAGCGCGGAATAGCCATTGCCAAATACGACGATTATTTGAAGTTTGCCGAAGAGATTTTGAAGGCGAAGGGTTCCGGCGGCGATGATTGAAATAAATAATATGGTAAAGCGGTACGGTAAGTTCGCCGCCGTCGACGGGGTGTCGTTCGAAATAAAGGATAAAGAATGTTTTGCGCTTCTCGGACTTAACGGTGCGGGCAAGACCACGCTAATAAACATGCTTTCCACGGGTATACTTCCGACTTCGGGCACAGCGACAGTGGACGGATTCGACGTAGTTGAGCAAAGGAGCGACATTCGCAGATTTATTAACATATCTCCGCAAGAGAGCGCGGTCGCGAAAAATCTGACCGTGCGCGAAAATCTCGACTTGATTGCGTCTCTGTACGACGTTCCCGATAAACACGAAAAAATAATGGCGGTAATAGAGAAATTCGGCTTGAAAGAAAAAGAGAAAACGCTGTGCAAAAAGCTCAGCGGGGGACAGCTCAGGCGAGTGAGTATTGCGCTTGCCATGATTACGTCGCCTAAAATTCTGTTTCTCGACGAGCCGACGCTGGGGCTTGACGTCAAGTCGCGCAAAATTTTGTGGGAGATAATAGCCGAACTGAAATGCGAGCTGACCGTCGTTTTGACAACGCATTATCTCGAAGAAGTGGAGTTTTTGGCGGATAGGATAGGTATAATAAGCCGCGGACGCATGAGGGCGATAGGAACGCGCGATGATATTTTACGCGAGACGGGCGCGTCCGCATTGGAAGACGCGTTTATTATGCTTTCGGAGGAAGAGTGATGTATAAATGCTTGACTTTGGCAAAGCGCAACGTTAAAGAAATGGTCAGAGAGCCGCTGTCCGCTGTTTTTTGCATAGGGTTTCCGCTCGTCATGCTGTTTATAATGCAGTTTATTTTTACTAATATGAAAGCGGTCGAAGTGCCGTCGAATTTTGAGATTTCGAGTTATGCGAGCGGAATTTGCGTTTTCGGCTATACGTTTTTGTCCATGTTCGTAGCCATGCAAATAGCGTCGGATAAAAATACTGCGTTTATCAAAAGAATCGATATTTCGCCGATAAGCAAATTCGTTTATTATTTCGGATATTGTATTTCCGCATTGCCTATGGCGCTTGTGCAAACATTATTGTTTTTTCTCGTTGCGCTGTGTTTCGGTTTTCCGTTCGACGGGAAATTTTTTCTGAACATCGTATATTTGCTTCCGTCGGCGGCGTTTTATATCGCGGTCGGCGTGTTGGTCGGCTGTGTTTGCAAGAATGAAAAGCAGACGGGTCCGATTTCGTCGATTATAGTGTCGCTTACAGGGATGCTCGGCGGCGTGTTCATGCCGGTGAATGCGATGGGCGGAGGATTTAAGACGTTTGTCGATATTTTGCCTTTCGTACATACCGTATCGATAGGCGCGGAGCTGCAAACGTCGGGCGCCGCCTGCGTCTATCCGCACATTCTTTTAATTCTCGGATATATACTTGCGGTATGTGCCGTTATTTTTGCAATAGAAAAAGTGCGCGCCGTTAAAAAATAACTGCGCGCACTGCGGAACCTAAACGTTTCAGTCGTTATATTCTTTATGCTCGGAATCGGATGTTTTGAGCTTGTACATAATTTCTTGCGCCATGGCGAGCCGCATAAGTTCCGCGACCGATTCTTCCATGCCGAACATGCCCATGGAAGCGTCTACCGCGAGTACTTCGTAAGCTATTTCGGCGTCGCGGCGTTTTGCGCGCGCCGCCGCTCGGTCGTCGTCAAGTTCGATTTCGCTTACTGCTTTTTTGAAATCGTGTTCGTCTTCGAGTCTGTCGTCCATACCGATAGTATGCGCGGCAAAAATTATATTATGCGAATTTATACGTGCGCAAAGCGTCAGTCGTATATGCGCAGCATGAGCGCCGCTTCTTCTTTAAGCCGTTCCGCA
>CATLGX010000027.1 GCA_949948785.1 uncultured Christensenella sp.
CAAAACAACAACCTTCGAACCGCTCGGAGCTTCGGGCACGGATATGGACGTACCGTAGGTAGCTTCTGACGGAACAGTCAGTTTTTCAAACAAAGTAACGGCTGTTGCGGCAGTGCGGGGCGTAACGTCGTCCGCGCTCGCATTATACGGCGTAGCGCAAGCCAAACCGCCCGCGAGAAGCGCGGCGCTTACCGAAAGTGCCGTCAAGGCAATTCCGCTTTTCTTGATTTTTCCGATTTTCTTCATTTAGTCGATATTCTCCTAATCGAGAGTATAAGTAAACATATACTTTAAAATTATACTATTGCGCAAGTAATTTGTCAAACATTTTAATGCCTTTATACAAAATACTTTTTATTTGCGCACGGCTTTTCTGTATTATGGGAAAGGAGCAAAACTATTATGTAAATTATCGATTCGCAATCGGCAATTCGTAATTTCGGCTTAACTCAATCGCTCGGATGCATTGCGGCGAGCCCGACGGCGACCGCGCATATAGGCGAGCAATCAAAGCACTCTTATAACCGATTGAACGTTTATGACCGACGCAAGTTTGCCTATCGATTCGAGCGAACGCATTACCGACTTTTCGCCCGCGCGATGCGTGAGGAACACGACGTTAGCAGTGCCGTCGTCGCCCGGCGCTTGCGTCGCGGCTTTTATGCTGACGTTGTTTTCACCGAGAACAGTGGAAATACGGCTGAGCACGCCCGGCTTATCCTCGACGGATATATCTATATAGTATCCGCTTACGAAGTCGCCGACGAGGTTTATGTTCTTGTCGAGTTTTCCGTTGTTGTCGAAATCGCAGTACTTGGGACTGCCGCCGAGCGCTTTTACAACGTCGGACACGATTGCGCTACCCGTAGGCGCCGCGCCCGCGCCCGCACCGTAAAACATCAAATTACCCACGTAATCGCCTTGAAGATATACTGCGTTGAACGCGCCGGACACCGACGAAAGCGCGTGGTCGCGCGCGACAAACGCAGGATGAACGCGCGCTTCTATATTGTTGCCGTCGCGCTTGCCTATCGCAAGCAATTTTATTTCGTAACCAAGTTCGTGCGCGTTCTCTATATCTCGCGCGGATACTCCCGAAATGCCCTCTCGGTAAATACTGCCGTACGGCACGCAAGTATGGAAAGCAAGCGACGCGAGTATGGAAAGTTTATACGCCGCGTCATAGCCGTCCACGTCGGACGACGGATTGGCTTCGGCATAGCCGAGCCTTTGCGCGTCGGAAAGCGCGGTTGCGTAGTCGCAGCCATCGCGGCTCATCTTGCTCAAAATGTAGTTTGTGGTGCCGTTGATTATACCGTATATCGCCTGCACTTTATCGCCCTGAAAGCTCTCGCCGAGCGCACGTATTACAGGCACTCCGCCGACGCAACTCGCTTCGAAATACAGTCCGCAGCCGTGCGCTTTCGCAATCGGTTCGAGCTCGTGCCACGACTTTGCCAAAAGTTCCTTATTCGCCGTTACGACGGACTTTCCCGCCGAAAGCATTTTGGATATAAACGTCTTTGCCGGTTCCACTCCGCCCATTGTTTCTATGACGAGCTCCACCTCGGGGTCGGCGGCGAGAGCGTCAGCAGATGCGCACCAAAGCGATACGGGTATTCCGCGCTTTTCAAGCGGAGTTACGTCGCGGTCGAGTATGTACTTGACCTCAATATCAAGCCCTTGCGTTTTTAAAATATAATCGCGATTACGCGTAAGTATATCGTACGCGCCGCCGCCTACCGTGCCCAATCCCATTATGGCTATCTTTCTCTTTTTCATGTCGGTCTCCGTTTAACGTAATTTAAGTTTATCGGCATTCAGCCCGTATATGATGTTAAGCCCGCGAAGCGTGAGCGTGCGGTCCACCACGTCGATTACGTCGACGCAATTGTTGACTATATCGGATATTCCGCCCGTCGCTATAACCTTCGCGTCTTTAAGTCCGCTCTCGATTTTAAGTCGGCGGACCATCGACTCGACCATGCCCGAATACCCGAAAATAATACCCGACTGCATATTGGTTATAGTAGTCTTGCCTATCGCGGACGACGGCGTGGCAAGCTCCACTTCGGGCAGCCTCGCCGCGCTCGCCGCGAGAGATTCCGCCGCGGCTTTCAGTCCGAAAGATATTGCACCGCCGAGAAGTTCGCCCGCGCCAGACACGACGTTAAAGGTGGTCGCGGTACCGCAGTCGATTACAATGCACGGCGCGCCGTACAGTCGGTACGCGGCGACGCACCCCGCCACGCGGTCTGCGCCCAACTCTCTCGGATTGTCGTACTTTACCATAAGTCCCGTTTTAAGCCCCGCGCCGACCACAAGCGGTTTAAACCCGAAGTAGACCTCGACCATATGTTCGAACGTGTAGTTTAGGCTGGGATTGACAGAACTTATTATCGCGCCCTTGACGTCGCGTGCCGAAAGATTTTTGAGCGCGAGCATGTCCTTTATAAGCACCCAATACTCGTCGCCTGTCTTATTGCTCGACGCGATTCTCAGCGTTTCGACGAGTTCGCTATCTTCGAACAAGCCGATTTTTATATTGGTGTTTCCTATGTCGAATACAATTATCATATCGATTTCCCGTCAGTCTTTACAAGTTTTTCGGTCGAGGCATCGCCCGCGTCCGAAGAATCCGTTTTTAACGCTTCGTCCGAACGGCACGAAACATTCTTCGCCGAGAGTTTTTCGCGTTTTCCCGTGCGCAGTACCGTTCTTTCGAGAGTGAGCGTAATCGGCGGAGTAAGCGCCGCCGTACACGCTATCTCGATTGCGCCGCTTATTATAAGTTCCGTCGATGCCGCCGCGCCGAATATGTCGGGCAAAACGAGTACGAACATTCCGACTACGAGCGCAGTGTTCAGAAAACTCGCAACTGCCGCCGACGTGCCGATTGTCGCCGCGCGCGCAACTCGCTTTTGCGGTTTTAAAAAATGCGTCAACAGTTTATATACGCCGAACGCACCGATAGCGGCGAGTATTCTCGGGAACAACGCAACGTACGGCGCTTGCACAAACCCTGCCGCCGCCAACCCCGCAGGGAACAAAAAACTGTACATGATGCTCACCGCGCCGAAAGCGAGTCCGACAAATGCCGCGAGCCAAAACGACAAAGTCGTTGCGGCGACGGTTACGGGAATAAAAAACACCCCCGGAATCATGTAGGTCGCCAAACACAGCGCCACCATGGTAGCGGCAAGCGTAATCGTACGCGTTTGTATTTTCATTTTTCTCTCCTTTCGATGAACTTTCCGAACATCGGAATAGCCCTCGACCGTTTGTGCCGTAACGTTTATAAGGTCCGCCCTTCCGAACATCGCATTCGGCGGTACCTTTATTATAGATATTATACCACATAATTATAAAACAAGCAACCGATTTTACGAACGGCGAGACAAGTCGGCGCACAGTAAAAAACTCCGTATAAAAAACATTCACACTCCGCCCGAAATTCCATAAACTGAAATTAGATAAGCGCTTACGCACAAAAGAAATACCGAGCGAACCGCTTTTCAAACGCGCACCGCGGGCGCGTTCGACAGGCGGAATGCACAAAAAAATTTTTAAAGGAGGAAGACCTACGATGTTCAACGGTTGCGGAGGCTGCGGAGATATATTCCTGCTCTTATTGCTTTGCTGCTGCTGCGGCGGCGGTAACAACTACGACTGCGGCTGCAAAAAGGGCTGCGATTGTCAGGACCTTATTATGCTCTACATCATCATGTGCTGCTGCGGCGGCAAAGAGCACAAATGCTGCTGCTAAAATACATAACGAAAGCCCCCTCGAAACAGGGGGCTTTTGTTATGCGAAATTGCGGCATATATAACATAACGCCGAATTTATATTTTCGATAGCGCAGTCGGAATAACCGAGGCGCATAAGCGCGGGCGTTTCTTATCTCTTATTTTTTATCTTCGCTTATTATTTCCCCCGCCCGCGACGGGAACGGTCTGCTCTGCGCCTGTCAGAGTTTGCAATTTTCTATAACGTAATCGGCGACTTTATCTTCCGCGATACGGACTTGGCTCATGGAATCGCGGTCGCGTATTGTAACCGTACCCGTTTCGAGAGTGTCGAAGTCGACCGTAACGCAATAAGGCGTACCTATCTCGTCCTGACGGCGGTACCGCTTGCCTATCGACCCCGGCAAATCGTACGTGCATACTATTCCGCGCTTTTTAAGCCCGCGGTAAAGGTTGTCTGCGCGCTCCGAAAGCTGTTTTTGAAGCGGCAATACCGCCGCCTTATACGGCGCGATTGCGGGAGCGAAGTGCATGACGGTGCGCGTCTCTTTTTCGAGCTGTTCCTCGTCGTACGCGTCGCAAAGCACGGCGAGCATTGCGCGACCTACGCCGAGCGACGGTTCGACGACGTACGGGATATACGATTCGCCCGTAACGGGGTCGGTGTAGTCCAGCTTTTCGCCCGAATGCTCGGAGTGCGTTTTGAGATCGTAATCCGTGCGGTCGGCAATACCCCAAAGTTCGCCCCAGCCGAACGGGAACAAGTATTCGAAATCGCTCGTCGCTTTGGAATAGAACGACAGCTCGGCTTTGTCGTGGTCGCGAACGCGCAGATTTTCGGCTTTTAGCCCGAGAAGCAAAAGGAACTCACGGCAGTAATTTTTCCAATATTCGAACCACTGCAAGTCTTCGCCGGGCTTGCAGAAAAATTCCATTTCCATTTGTTCGAACTCACGTAAACGGAATATAAAGTTGCCCGGAGTTATTTCGTTTCTGAACGACTTACCTATCTGGCAAATACCGAACGGGACGCGGGCGCGGCACGAGCGCACTACGTTTTTGAAGTCGGCAAATATGCCCTGCGCCGTTTCGGGACGCAGATAGCACGTCGCGGCCGTGTCCTCGGTTACGCCTTGGAACGTCTTGAACATCAAATTGAATTTTTTGACGGGCGTAAAATCGGACTTTCCGCACACGGGGCACGGGATTTTTTTGTCTGCGACAAACTTCGACAGCGCGTCGTTATCCATGGTCGCCACGGGCACGTCGAGCTTATGCTTTGCCGCATACGCTTCTACGAGGTCGTCGGCGCGGCAACGGCTTTTGCACGCCTTACAGTCCATGAGAGGGTCGGAAAATCCCGCAAGATGCCCCGACGCCTCCCACACTTTCGGATTCATTAAGATTGCGCTGTCAAGCCCGAAATTGTTATCGCTCTCGGTAACGAATTTCTGCCACCACGCCTTTTTGATATTGTTGTACAGCTCCACGCCGACGGGACCGTAATCCCACGTATTGGCAAATCCGCCGTAGATTTCGCTTCCCGCAAATATTATGCCGCGAGACTTGCACAGCGCGACCAGCTTTTCCATCGTAACTTTCATAAAAGACCTCTTGCCGATATGTTTTTAATAATTATAAACTTATTGACAAGCGCATGTCAACAAAATAATCCGCAATTATTTATTCGTCTGACCAATACTTGCCGAGTATAACGCAGAACAAGCGACGGTCGCCGCTTAACGCAAGGCGGCGCGGGCTTGCGGAGGATGAGTTTGACGACACAGGTTTCTTTCCGCCGTCTCCTCCCAGTCGCGTTTCATGCGCATTCAGCCCGAAGAGAGGACAATCTCGTAATACTTACTCGACCGAAATACAATCCATATAACGGGGCGAAAAGCGACAGCGCAAATCGAGCAAAACAAAAGCCCCTCGGCATGAGGGGCCTCTGATTTGCGTCGTTATTACGCTTCCGGAGCTGTTTCAGAAAAAGCAAGCCAAATCTTATTGGAATCCCATTCGAACTTGAAGTACATCGTGAAATATCCCGACTCGGTTATTAAAATATTATCGTCTGACGCGGCGCTTTCGCAACATGTGAGGTCGCCGCCGTTTTCTATCTGTGAGTACCCTATACCGTCGCCCGAAGCCGCCGTAGCGTTATAACGGATTTTAACAACGTCGCCCTCTTCGAGATATACGGTTATTTTATACTGTTTATTTCCGGTCGGTTCGTCGGCGCGTTCCATGACGAAGCCGTTATCCCAGCCGCCGCCCGACCAAGTCATGTCCTTGGAAGCAATCTCGCCGACCACCCAAGCGCCCGTACCCGAAACGGCTTCATACGTAAGCGATTCGTTTCGGTCGCCGCCGGGATTATCTTCGCCGCCGCTGCCGCCGTTATCTTTCCACACTGCGTAAACTGTTTGCGCCGCCGTAAAAACAGTCGTGGTAACGAGACTCCCGCCCGTCTTAGCCGTATACCAGCCTTCGAGCGTTTTGCCTTCGAACGTTACGTCGGGAAGCATCGCATTGGTAATTCTTCCGTCGACGGTCTGTCTCGTAACGGGCGCGACGTCTTCGGTAAATGTTCCGCCGTTGGCGTCGAACGTAACGGTATACTCGGTATCGTCGTCTCCGTCATTCCCATCGTCGCCGCCGGTTTCTTCCCAAACGGCGTATATAGTACTGTCCTTATCGAATTCGGCAGGGAATGAAACAATGTACTTTGTGCTCGCCGTTCTGCCCCAGCCTTTAAACGTGCAATTGACTTTTGCAATGTTCGGCGCGGCAGGCGCTTCCGTAATTTTGCCGCTTTTATCGGTCTTCACCGTCCTGGTTGTTTCAGACGCAGAGAACTTTCCGCCGTTGGCATCAAGCGTAACGGTGTATTGCGATTTGTTTCCGTCGCCGTTGCCGCCGCCGTTATCGCCCGTCGAACCGCCGGCGGAATCCTTGGAACATGCCGCCATGCCGAGCGCGGTCGCAGCGAATACGGCAGCCGCGAATGCGGCGATAAAAAACTTCTTTTTCATTGTTTCCCCTTATTAAATATAAATATCTTTATACATTATACCACAAAATAAACCGATGTCAATAGCAAAAGAAACTTTTTTCACGCGCAAAAAAAGCCCTCGGTCAACCGAGGGCTTTTCGATAACAGCGCTTTTATGCGGGTGTGGCAATCCAAATTCTGTCGCTGTTGTGCTGATTTTTGAAGTAGAACGTGTATTCTCCCGCTTTTTCTACTTTCAAGTACGTTTCGGAACCGTGCGTCGCCGTCGTCAATTTTCCGGTAACGTTGCAACCGGTCTCGACGGTGGAGCAAAGGAAACTCCAATCGGGAATCCATATTGCAACCTCGTCGCCGACTTCGAGAGTAACGGTTATAGCATACTGCACGTATCCGTTTTCTTCGACGCTGTATTCGACGAGCTTACCGTAATCTTTGGTCAATTCTTTAAGTCCGCCGTATTTGCCTACGAGGTAAACATTCGGATGGGTCGCGTCCTGATTGCCTTTTACCGTTTCGACCATATCGGCGGGAACTTCGCCTACGTCTACTTTGCCGTCTACGTAAATCGTCTTTGCCGCATAGTCGTAATAGAACTTATACGCGCCTGCGGGAACGGTAAGCGTGCCGTCCGCAACAACGCCGAGCGAACCCTTTTTGAGCGTAAAGTCGGTTACCGCAACGCCCGCGTATTTGAGCGTGAGCGATGTTTCGGCGGCAAACGTTATGCTTGTGCCGCCCGCGCCTACCGCCATTACTTCGTTAACGCCGTCCTCGTTGAGCACGAACTCGTACGTCGTTTCGTCTACGATAAGACCGTCGCCCGCTTGAAGCTCCGACTCCACTCTGTCGGGTTCGTCGACTATCCACAGTCCCATATCGCCGGTGTGTTGATAATAGATTGTGAATGTGCCGCCGCTCTCGCAAGTATATGTGTTGCCGCTCTTTACAATCTTTGCGGTGCAGGGATTGCCGTCGCCGTCTTTTTTGATAACGGGCGCGATTTCTTCTCCGTTATAGACGAAAACGAGCGTCGAGTCGGGCGCGAATGTAACGTGTTCGAGCTTAACTTCTTTATCGGTGTGCGCGGCAAACGCTTTCACGAGTTCGCCGCCGACGTAAACGCCGTCCGTGCCGTACTCGGGGTCGGGCGCTTCGCCCTCTTTGCGGACTTCGACTATCGAGCCGTTCAAAGTAATTATATAGTTCGCCGTGCCGCCCGTTATTTTAATATTTCTGTCGGGAAGAACTGTCTCCGCCACCTTGGAACTGAGCGTATAGTTGTTGTCCCAAACAATCTCGCTGTCGGCATCGGTGAATACGACTTTAAACTCTACGCCGTTTGCGATTTGAACCGTTATCGTATACTTGCCGTCGGCGCCCTTTTTCATTTCGTACGCGGGATTGAGCGACCATTCCGTCATCTTGCCGATAAGATACGGGGTTTCCGCTTTTATCTCGGCACCGACGACGCCTATGTAAAGCTGTTTGGCGGCGTAGTCGTAATAGAAATCGTACTTGCCAGCTTCGAGAGTAAGCGTTCCTCCCGAAAGCACCGACGACGTTACCTGGCTGTCCGATTTGAGCGTGAAGTCGGTTACCGTCTTCCCCGCATACTTGAGCGTAAGCTCCGTCCGAGCGTTGAGAACCACGCCATCCGCTTTGACTTCGTTAAGTCCGTCCTCATTCAATACAAACTCGGCTTTGACTTCGCCTGCCTCGATAAGTCCGTCGCCCTCTTGAAGTTCCGATTCGACGCTGTCGGGTTCGTCTACTATCCACAAGCCGATGTCCATGCCCGTATGAGTATAATAGATAGTGAACGTTCCGCCGTCCGCGCAAGTGTAAACTCCGTCCTGCAATACAATTTTAGCCGTGCAGGGCTTGCCGCCGCTGAGCTTGATTTTGGGCGTTACGACTTTACCGTCGTAAACAAACTCGATTGTCGAATTCTTTTCGAACTTCACATGTTCGAGTTTTACCTCATTTTCATTGCTCTTGACAAACGCTTTTATAAGTGCTTTGTCCACGTACGCGCCGTCAACGCCGTACTCGGGGTCGGGCGTTTCGCCGCCGCTGCTCTTCACTTCCACAGACCAGCACGCAGCGGGTCTCGACGCGGTTTGAGGATAATGCACGACATAAAGCACGAAGTTGGCGGTTTTCGTAACGGTAATCTCGTTGATTTCTCTGTCCGTTACCGAGACGTCCACGCCCGTACTGCTCGACCTGAGGTAGAACGAGATAGGCTCGCCGTCGATTGATATAGTGAACTTATCGCCGCTCGTCAGGTCGACGCCTTTTTCGATGTCGCTGCCAATCGAAAACATTATGTCGCGGTCGTCGTCGGGATTTGGCAACCACTCGCTTCTGTATGTAAGGCTGTAATCTTTACCGCCCACGGTAATCGCACCAGTGTGGTCCGGGTCGGGGGTTTCGATTGTCTTGCCTTTAACCTCGACCGACCAGCACGCGTTGGGTCTCGACGCAGTTTGAGGATAATGCACGACGTAAATTTCGAATTCGTTCGCCTGCTCGACTGTTATTTCGCTTATTTCGCTATCCGTTACGGACAGGTCGACGCCCGTACTCGACGGAACAAGGAAGAAAGAAATAGGCTCGCCGTCGACACTGATTGTTATTTTGTCGCCGACCGCAAGATTTACGCCCGGCTCAATCATGCTGCCTATCGAGTACATTTTGTCGCGGTCGTCGGGCTGGTCGGGCAGCCACGCGCTTCTGTCCGTAAGGTTATACTTTTTATCGCCGACCGTTATATAATTGTCCGTCGGCGCAACGTTCCAATGCGCGTACACGACAAGATTGCGCTCGGTAACGACAGTCGTAGCGGTAAACGGGCGCGCGTCGCTGTCCGCGTCTTTATAAAATCCCGCAAACACATACCCGTCTCTAACCGGAGCGGGAAGGTTTGCTATAACGCCGCCCGACGTTTTAACCGTCGTCGTTTCCGTAAAACTGCCGCCGTCGTCGAACTTACCGCCGTTGGCGTTGAAAGTTACGTACTGCTCCTGCACCGCCTCTTCGCCCCACGTAGCGTAAACAGTCGACGGCGCAGTAAACGCGGTAACGTTTACGACAACTTTGTCTTTATCGTCGGTGCTGTCTTTAACCGTGTACCAACCGAGAAATTCCCTGTCGCCGTTTTGCGCCTCGGGAAGAGTACTCGTAAGTTTTCCGTCCACGGTCGTCATGGTAGACTCGCCTGCTATCGTGCCGCCGTTGGGGTCGAAAGTAATCAAATACGCGCCGTCGGAAGCGACTTCGCCGCCCCATATGGCATATAAGGTCTTATCGCCCGTAAATGTTACGGGCAGTTTTAACGCATTGTCGGCAGTCGCCGTCTTGGAATACGCCCAACCCTTAAACGTGTAATCGGGATGCGCGCTCGGCGCGACGGAAGGCGCGTTCGGGAACGCGGTAAGTTTTCCGCCGAGTGTCTTGCGCGTTACGGGCGTTTGCGTACCGGCGGAATACGCGCCGCCGTTCGCGTCGAAAGTTATGGTGTAAACGCCTTTGTCCTTGGGCTTTTCGTCGTCGTCGCATGCGGCAAGTCCCAGCGCCGACACGCCGAGCGCCGTCGCGACAAACGCGGCAAGTGCAATCTTAGACTTCTTCATATCTTTCCCCTTATTAAATTATTGTCGTGTTATATTATATCACTTATATTGCATTTGTCAATAGGTTGTGAAAATTATTTCGAATATTAAAAGCGTCGCCGCATGTGCGCAACGCTTAAAATCACAACTCAACCCGCGCACTTTCCGTAGCTCGCTATCGCTCGCATAGTTCCTTTGCGCTCGCTCTGTAAGATATAATAAAACGTTATTACCGTTATAAACGCGTCAGTCCGTGTATAGCGAAGAATCAAAGGCGTCAGTCTGCATTATTCACTAAATAAATCACGCCATTTAGGATTTAGCGACTCTATCAAATCTATCTTTTTTCGACGAGTTCAGCCCTTAATCTGTTTCTCACGCGCAATGGCATCATTCACATATGAAGCGGTTTCCACATAAACGAGTTTATACACATTATATCGTGCGGTAAACCCGGCATGAACTTTGGTTTTGTGCTCGTACATGCGTCGAACGATGTCATTTGTCATTCCCGTATATAATACGCTGTTATCGTAATTCGTTGCAATGTACACATAGTATTCTTTCATTATACAAAACCGAAATGCGGCTCGCTGTCGCTTGCCTGGTTCCTTCGCTCTCGCTCAGGAAGACATAGAAAAACCTTTAAAGTCATTTTTTGCGTCAATGTAACGTTAGCGAAGAACCAATAGCATAAGTTCTTTCTTCGCAGTAAATACATATTAGCGAGTTATTGCAATTGCAAACTTGTCATTCCGAGCGTAGCGAGGAATCAAGGCGCTTTGCGCCGCATTTCTCTTTCTCGACGAGCTATCTCGCCTGCTTCATTCTTTCCCTCTCGCTCAGGAAGACATAGAAAAAACCTTTAAAGTCATTTTTTGCGTCAATGTAACGTTAGCGAAGAACCAATAGCATAAGTTCTTTCTTCGCAGTAAATACATATTAGCGAGTTATTGCAATTGCAAACTTGTCATTCCGAGCGTAGCGAGGAATCAAGGCGCTTTGCGCCGCATTTCTCTTTCTCGGCGCGCTATCTCGCCTGCTTCGTTCTTTCCTCGCCGAGAGAGGAATAATTATTGCGTCAACGCAAATCCCGTGGTGTAAATCCCGACAGGAACCACACGAATAAGGTCAAGCCGTCGGCTTTTATATATCGTCTTTGAGGCTTCTTTCGAAGAGTTGTTCCATAAGCGTGCGCGGGGGGATTTTGTCGAGTATCATCTCGTTGACCGAACACGTTATCGGCATATCGACGCCCAATTTATCGGCGAGTATTGCCAAAGCGCGCGCGGTGTGAACGCCCTCCGCGAGCTTGTCGAATTTTTTTCCGCGCACATAGCCCTCGCCCCACATTCTGTTATGGCTGAACTTACTGAACAGCGTCGTTTCGTAATCGCCGAGATGGCAAAGCCCGTAAGCCGACAAAGGATTACCGCCGAGCTCTTTGATGAGCCGCGCGACCTCCCTGCTTCCGCGCGCCATAAGCGCGCCTTTGAGCGACGATAAGTTCATGCCGTCAAGTCCGCCTGCGACAATTCCCATTACGTTTTTTGCCGCCGCGCCTATTTCCGTGCCTATTATGTCGTTGCCGTAATAAAAGCGGATAAGCGGACTTTTGAAATACTCTATAATACGCTCGGTAGTAGTTCTGTCGTATGCGTCAATCACCATGCAGTTGGGGTTGCCGACGACAAACTCCTGAACGTGTCCCGGGCCTGCCCATACTGCTACCTGCCACTCTTCCAAACCGAATTCGAGCGCAACTTCGCTGAGCCGTTTGCCTGTCGAAATCTCGATACCTTTCATGTTGGTAACGAGGAACTTGCCTTTCAAATCGCACTTCGACGTAAGCTCCTGCATGACGGTGCGAAAGACCTGCGACGGTACCGACACCTGCAAAATGTCTGCGCCGCCGACCGCGCGCTTTAAATCATTGGTAAGCTCTATCGATTGCGGAAGTTTGAGATAGTCGTTGGCGCCCGTCATTTTGAGCTGCTCGTAACTTATCTCGCCCGTCTTGCCGTAGAGCGTTACCTTGTGTCCGAGTCCCGCCGCATACCATGCGAGGAAGGACCCCCACCGTCCGCAGCCTATTACGGTTACCTTCTTTTTCGGACGCGTATAATCTATCGGAATGGTGTAATTAAGCATATCTGTTCCTTTTGAAATCGGTTATACGGCAATTACATGTATGCCGTTTCAGCCTTTTGGCGAGTAATTGGGCGCTTCCTTGGTAATGGAAATATCGTGAGGATGCGACTCTATGAGCGCGGCGGACGTAATCTTTACGAAACGCGCGTCGCGGCGGAGTTTTGCTATTGTCGGCATGCCCGTATAGCCCATGCCCGCACGCAAGCCGCCGATGAGTTGGTAAACTATATCGGCGAGCGCGCCGCGGTACGGAACCCTGCCCTCTACGCCTTCGGGTACGAATTTTTTGCTCCCTTCTTGGAAGTATCTGTCTTTACTGCCGAGCGGCATTGCGCCGAGACTGCCCATTCCGCGGTATGTCTTAAAACTTCTGCCTTGATAAATTTCAAGCTCGCCCGGGCTTTCGGTCGTGCCTGCGAACAGACTGCCTATCATAACGGCGTGCGCGCCCGCGGCAATCGCTTTTGTAATGTCGCCGCTGTACTTGATACCGCCGTCGCCGATAATTGTTCTGCCGTACTTGTCTGCGACTTCCGCACAGTCCATTATGGCAGTAATCTGCGGCACGCCTATGCCGGCTACTATACGCGTAGTGCATATCGAGCCGGGTCCGATGCCCACCTTTACGACGTCCGCGCCCGCTTTAAAGAGCGCGTCCGACGCCGCCGCCGTAGCAACGTTGCCCGCAATTACCGTAACCGCGGGGAATGCTTCTTTTACTTTACCGACGGCTTTGATTACGTCGACGTTGTGTCCGTGCGCCGTATCGACCACAAGGCAGTCCACGCGCGCGTCGACGAGCGCCTTCGCCCTATCCATATACCCCGCGCCGTTGCTTATTGCCGCGCCGACAAGCAGTCTGCCGTTCTTGTCCTTTGCGGAATTGGGGTACTGAATGGCTTTTTCTATATCCTTTATTGTTATAAGCCCTTTCAGATTCCCGTCTTTATCGACTATGGGCAGTTTTTCGATGCGGTGTTTGCCCAAAATCTTTTGAGCTTCTTCGAGCGTCGTGCCGACGGGCGCCGTTACGAGCTTATCTTTGGTCATGACGTTGTTTATCGGCTGGTCGAAGTTGGTCTCGAACCGCAAATCGCGGTTGGTGAGTATGCCGACGAGCTTGCCGTTCTTTGTTATGGGCACGCCCGAAATCTTATACTTTTTCATGAGTTCGAGCGCGTCGCTCACTTTGCGTTCGGGGTCGAGATAGAACGGGTCGGTTATTACGCCGTGCTCGCTCCGCTTTACCTTGTCGACGTGTTCCGCTTGCGCGTCGATACTCATATTCTTATGGATAATGCCGATACCGCCCTCGCGCGCTATCGCTATCGCAAGGCGCGATTCCGTAACGGTGTCCATTGCCGCGGCGACGAGCGGGATATTGAGTTTGATGTCCTTGCTCAGCTCGGTCGAAAGGTCCACGTCTCTGGGTGTAACGTGCGATTCGCCCGGTATGAGCAGCACGTCGTCGAAAGTAAGCCCGTCCTTTACGATTTTTTCCATTATGTATCTCCTTGTTGTTTAAACCGTGATATTATCAAACGAAATTTCTAAGCCAGTCCGCCATATCGGCATTGTACAGCGCGGACAAATCGCGGTATTGCGGTTTGCCGTCGTCGTACCCGACTATAACGTAACGCGCGTACTTAAACGCGTCGGAGCCGTATTCGTCAGACACCGCGGAGGCATTTTGACCGTATGCCGAGCGGCTTCTGAAAAGCAACATTTGCATATTCCACAATCTGTCCGACAAAGAAGTCAAAATTCTGAGCCAATACAGGCGGTGA
>CATLGX010000028.1 GCA_949948785.1 uncultured Christensenella sp.
ATACCGTTTATGGGCGTAAAAGCCGCGTCGTTCGACGCGAAAGCACTCGCGGGCAAAATAGTTATCGTTACGGGCACTGGCAAATATTTTAAACACGGCGACGGCGCGCCCGAAACAAATCTCGGGGTAGTTCGTATAAAGAAGGACGGCAAAGCCGCAGAACTTTTGTGGGGGTACGACGACGGCGGGCGGTTTACGAGCGAGTTTCCCGCGCACATGATGAGCCATATGGCGCGGCTCGAAGTCGATTCGCAAAATCGCGTCGTAATGCACAGCCACCCGACCAATCTTCTCGCAATGAATTACGTTCACGAGCTTGACGAGAAAAAACTGTCGCATACGCTTTGGGAAATGTGCACCGAGTGCATCGTCGTTTTTCCCGACGGCGTAGGAGTTTTGCCGTGGATGCTCTGCGGCACCGACGATATTGGCGCGGCGACTGCCGAAAAGATGAGGGATTTTCGCGTGGTGGTGTGGGCGCTCCACGGCGTATACGGCGCGGGCAGAAGCATGGACGAATGTTTCGGGCTGATAGAAACCGTCGAAAAAGCTGCGCAGATTTATATGCTTACGTCGCACATGAAACGGATAAACACGATTAAAGACGAGGACATGTTAAAGCTCGTCGAATTGTTCGGCGTAAAATGCCGTAAGGAGTTTTTGAATTTATGAGTAAAAGACGTATTGCGCTAATCGCGCACGACAACAAAAAGAACGAACTTGTGGCTTGGGCGTTTGCCAATAAAGAAAGACTGTCTTTGTGCGAGCTTTGCGGCACGGGGCATACGGCGGCGCTCGTCGAAGAGGCGACGGGGCTTAATGTGGAGCGGTATCTTCCCGGACCTATGGGCGGCGACCAACAGGTCGGCGCGGCTATTGCCGAGGGCAGGATTGACGCGGTCGTTTTTTTCTGGGACCCGTTGTCTGCTCAACCGCACGACCCCGACGTCAAAGCGCTGTTGCGCATTGCCGTCGTTTACGATATTCCGATTGCCACCAATAAGGCGACTGCGGATTGCATAATCCGTTAATAATCGAATTAAGGAGATTTTACCATGAACAGATTTGTATTAAACGAGACGAGCTATCACGGTGTCGGCGCGGTTGAGGCGATAGCCGACGAGGTTCAAAAACGCGGATTTAAAAAGGCGTTCGTGTGTTCTGACCCCGACCTTGTTAAGTTCAAGGTAACGGATAAAGTGTTGTCGGTACTCGACAAAGCGGGCTTGACGTATGAACTTTATACGGACATAAAACCCAATCCCACGATAGCAAACGTCGTAAACGGCGTCGCCGCTTTTAAAAAAAGCAAAGCCGACTACATCATCGCGGTGGGCGGCGGGGCGAGGAGGGACGCCGCGAAGGCGATAGGAATAATAATAGCCAATCCCGAACACGAAGACGTTCGCAGTCTCGAAGGCGCTGTCGACACCGCAAATCCGTCTGTGCCGATAATCGCCGTTCCGACGACGGCTGGCACAGCCGCGGAAGTTACCGTCAATTACGTAATTACCGACGAGGATAAAAACCGCAAGTTCGTTTGCGTCGACCCGCACGATATACCCGTTGTAGCGATTGTCGACCCAGACATGATGTCGACCATGCCGAAAGGATTGACCGCCGCGACGGGCATGGACGCTTTGACGCATGCCATAGAGGGCTATATTACCAAGGGGGCGTGGGAGCTTTCCGACATGTTCAATATAAAAGCGGTTGAAATAATCGCAAGGAGTTTGCGCGGCGCGGTGCGGAACGAGGCGGACGGCAGGGCGGATATGGCGCTCGGTCAGTATATCGCAGGCATGGGCTTTTCAAATGTCGGGCTGGGGCTTGTACATTCCATGGCGCATCCGCTCGGCGCGCTGTACGATACGCCGCACGGCGTAGCCAACGCAATACTTCTTCCTACCGTTATGCAATACAATGCCGACGAGACGGGCGAGAAATACCGCGACATAGCGAGGGCTATGGGCGTAAAAGGCACGGACGCCATGACGCAGGAAGAGTACCGCAAAGCCGCCGTCGACGCAGTTAAAAAACTGAGCCGCGACGTGGGTATTCCCGCCGACCTCAAAAACATCGTAAAGAAAGAGGACGTCGGATTCCTCGCTCAATCGGCAATGGACGACGCGTGCCGTCCGGGCAATCCCAAAGACCCGACCTTGCAAGACATTATAAAATTGTACGAAAGTTTGTTGTAGAGCAAAAGCATACGGCGCCGCTCGGCGCGAAAGGAGTAATCGATGGCGATAACCGAATTTTTGTGCGAAAACGCCGAGTATTGCGTAACCGACAACCGCAATCCGCGGTTTCGCTTCGCGGCGGACGGCGAAACGCCGAGGCGCGCTTATGTCGCCGTCAACGGCGAAAAAATACCTGTCGTTTGCGGCAAGAACGCAAGATATTTCGGCAAGCCGCTTGCGCCGTACACCGTTTATACCGCGGAACTTGTCGTCGAGAGCGAGCGAGGAGTATCCGCCAAAACGCTTAAATTCGAGACGGGACGGCTCGATACGCCGTGGCGAGCTAAGTTCATTACGGACGGAACGTATGTATTCAAGCAAAAGCGAGTGTCGCCGCAACCCATGCTTTTCAGAAAGCGGTTCGAGCCGAAAATCAAGGTAGTGCGTGCGGTCGTGTACGCGACGGCGCTCGGCGTATACGAACTGTCGCTCAACGGTAAGAAAGTAGGCGACGAGTATTTTGCGCCGGGATTTACGGCGTACAAAAAAAATCTATACTATCAGACTTACGATATAACGGACGACGTAAAGGATAGCAACGAGTTCACGGCGGAGGTCGCCGGAGGCTGGGCTGTGGGGTCGTTTGTGTTTACTCGCAAAAACAGAATAACCGCGCCTCGGCAGTGTTTTATGTGCGAAATCCGCATAGAATACGAAGATGGCTCCGTCGAAGTGATTGCGACTGGCGACGATTGGCAGGTTACCCGTAAGTGTAAAACGCTCGCCGCCGACCTTTACGACGGCGAGATTTACGACGCTCGCGTTTCTGCGACCGACGGAGATTATAAGCCCGCGAAGGTGGAAAAGGTGGGGATTAAGCCCGATATCCGCGCCGCCGTAGGAGCGCCGGTAAAGCGACACGAGATTTTCGAACCCGTATCGGTAAATCGAATCGGAGACTCGCTCGTTTACGACTTCGGTCAGAATTTCGCGGGCGTAGTCGAACTGAATATTAAAGGCACGGCAGGGGACAGGATAACGGTGCGCCACGCCGAAATCCTCAATACCGACGGCACGCTCAATACTGCGTTTTTGCGCTCCGCGAAAGCGACGGTCGAATATACGTGCCGCGACGGCGAGCAATCGTACTGTCCGCGTTTTACATATATGGGCTTTCGTTATGTAAGCATAGTAGGAATAGCGGAGGAAAATATACGCGTCAGGGCGTACGCCGTCTATTCCGCGTTGCCCGAAATCGGAGGGTTCGAGTGTTCGAACGAGCTTTTAAATAAGTTAAACCGAAATATTATTTGGAGCGCGAAATCCAATTTCGTGGATATCCCGACCGACTGTCCTCAGCGCGACGAACGCATGGGCTGGACGGGCGATATAGCAATGTTTGCGCCGACTGCGTGCTTCGATTTCGACATGTCGCGGTTTTTTGAAAAATGGCTGAGCGATATGCGCGCCGAGCAACTCCGCTCGGGCGGAATACGCAATACCGTGCCCATACAAGGTTACGGATTCCCCGCTACCATGCCCGCGATGGCAGTGGATTTTT
Source organism: uncultured Christensenella sp. (assembly GCA_949948785.1). Classification (GTDB taxonomy): domain Bacteria; phylum Bacillota; class Clostridia; order Christensenellales; family Pumilibacteraceae; genus Anaerocaecibacter. The sequence goes on from CATLGX010000028.1 coordinate 3,745, forward strand.
GGGGCGATGCGTGCATAACCGTTCCGTACGAGGAGTACAAAGCGCGCGGAGATATCGAGCTTTTGCGCACGATGTATCCCGCAATGAAAAAGTACGTAAAAGCGTGTAAGTTCTGGGCGGGGTTCGGCATCGGCAAGCATCGATACATTTGGCATACGCCGTCGACGCTGCACTTCGGAGATTGGGTGTCGCCCGACGTTCAGAAAATGAGCGGATGGCAAAAGCGTTCCAAGTGGACGGCGACGGCAAGCCTTTACAATACATCCAAAACTCTTTCCGAAATTGCGGAAATTCTCGGATATGCGGACGACGCCGCGCGCTATAAAAAACTTTCCGACAAAGTGGGGAAAGCGTATATCGGCGTGTTTACCGACGGCGACGGCAAACTTAAAAACGAATTTCAGACGGCGTATGTGCTTCCGCTCAGGTTCGGAATATTCGACGGTGATTCAAAAGTCAATGCGGAGAAAAATCTCGTAAGATTGATTGAGGCAAACGACTATTGCATTGCTACGGGCATACCGGGCACGCCGTTTATACTATTCGTTCTCGCAGACGGCGGACACGTCGATACGGCGTATAAGATGCTGCTCAATACGAAATGTCCGTCGTGGCTGTACGAAGTAAAAGCGGGCGCAACGACGGTATGGGAGCGCTGGGACGGACTTAACGCCGACGGTGTATGCGAGATAGCCGACGACGGAACGGGCGGAATGGTTTCGTACAATCATTACGTGTTCGGCTCCGTCGGGGCGTTCTTATATAAGCGCGTACTCGGTATAGAACCGGTCGGCGCAGGGTATGAAACGTTTAATGTATCGCCCGTACCGGGCGGCGGACTTACGTATGCCAAGGGTTATGTAAAAACGCCTTACGGCAAAATCGAAGCCGCGTGGAAAATCGACGGGGGTGAATTTGCGCTCGACGTAACCGTGCCGTGCGGCACGAAATGCACGGCGGCGCTTCCCGACGGCTCTAAGCACGAGCTTGCTTACGGAAAGCATGCGCTCCGATGTGCATTTGAGAAATAAAACGTACATTTTATGAAATAGATATTTACATTTGTCTCTGTTTTTGCTATAATGTGTTAAATTAGACAAATAGGGGAATTATATGCTTAAACACGCAGACATTATCGAAAAATTGACCCGCCGTCAAAAAGCGGAGCTTCTCACGGGTAAGGATTTCTGGTCGACTGTCGCTCACGAAGATTTGGGACTTCCGACGGCGTACTTGTCCGACGGTCCGCACGGAATGCGCAGGCAAGCGGATAAATCAGACCATCTCGGGCTTAACGCGAGTATTCCCGCTACGTGTTTCCCCACAGCGGCGACCATGGCTAATACGTGGAACGAGGAGCTTGGTTACGAGCTGGGCAAACGGCTCGGAATGGAAGCTGCGGCGCAAAACGTCAATATGGTTTTGGGCCCCGGACTCAATATTAAGCGCAGTCCGCTTTGCGGCCGTAATTTCGAGTATTTCTCGGAGGACCCCCACCTCGCGGGCAAGATGGCGGCGTCATACGTGCGCGGTATTCAAAACAGCGGTGTTGCGGCGTGCGTTAAACATTTCGCGGCAAACAATCAAGAACTTCGGCGCATGGTTTCCGACAGCGTAATCGACGAGCGGACTTTGCGCGAAATATATTTGACGGGATTCGAGATAGCGGTAGAGGAAGGACAGCCGATGTCTTTGATGTCGTCGTACAATAAGATTAACGGCGAGTTCGCCAACGAGAATATCCACGTCCTCAAAGAAATTTTGCGCGACGAGTGGGGCTTTAAAGGTGTGGTGGTTACCGACTGGGCTGGCTGTAACGACAGAGTTCAGGGCCTAATTGCCGGCAACGAACTTGAAATGCCGTCGTGCAGATACGGCGCGGACGACGTTTTCAACGCCATGGAAGAGGGCAGACTCGACGAGACTCTTGTGGACGAACGTCTCGACAATCTGATAGATTTGATACTCAAAACGGACGCCGCGGTAAAGTCCGCGCCCAAAGAGTGGGACATCGAGGAACATCACGCTTTTGCCGAGAAATGCGCCGAGGAAAGTATCGTCTTGCTCAAAAACGACGGCGCGTTGCCCGTAGCGGTTGAAGAGAAAGTATGCGTAGTCGGGGATTTTGCCAAGAATCCGCGTTATCAGGGCGCGGGCAGTTCTGTCGTCAACCCCACGAAACTCGATAATTTCTTTGATTGCATGACGAAGGCAGAAAGGAATTTCTCGTATGCGCAGGGATTTAACAGATACGGAAAAAAGAAAAAAGGTTTGCTTAAAAAAGCGGTGTCCGCCGCAAAAAGCGCAGATAAAATTATATTCTTCGCAGGGCTGGACGAAGTTACCGAAGCGGAGGGCTTGGACCGAAGCGGTATGAAGTTGCCGCAAAACCAACTCGACGTTTTGCGCGAACTGTATAAACTCGATAAGCCCGTAACCGTTGTGCTGTCGTGCGGCAGTGCAGTCGAGCGGGACGTTATAAACGACGCCAACGCGGTTTTACACGCTTACCTCGGAGGTCAGGCGGGTGCAAAAGCCGTTATGAACGTGCTCTACGGCGAAGTGAATCCTGCGGGCAGACTCGCAGAAAGTTATCCGGTTAAATATGAGGATACTCCGTCCGCGCCGTATTTCCCCGGCACGGAAAATACGGTAGAATACAGAGAGAGCGTGTTCGTCGGTTACAGATATTACGCGACTGCCGGCGTAAAGACGGCGTATCCGTTCGGATACGGTTTGTCGTATACGACGTTTGAATACGGCGATTTAAAAGTGAACGATAAGGGCGTGTCTTTTGTAATTACCAATACGGGCGACCGCGACGGCGCGGAAGTCGCACAGCTTTACATAGGCAAAAAGCAAAGCGACGCTTACCGTCCGCTTCGCGAGCTTAAAGGCTTTAAAAAGGTGTTCGTAAAAGCCGGCGAAAGCGTTGCGGTGGAAATCCCGTTCGACAAACGCACTTTCCGAATCTTTAATCAAAATGCGGATGAGTGGCAGGTGGAAAGCGGAGATTATACCGTCGAAATCGGCGCATCCAGCGAAGATATACGGCTTGCGGCAACTCACTCTGTCGACGGCGACGCCACCGATTTCGGATACGACAGAGAAGCGCTCAAAGATTACTTCGCTTGCAATCTCGCCGCGATTGACGACAAGCAGTTCGAAACAGTGCTCGGAAGAGAAATACCCGACGGCGGATATAAATTTTATAAGAAAAAGCGCATGGTTATACACGAAAACTGCACCGTCGGCGATTTGCGCTATTCTCGGCGCTGGGTAGGCAGGTTTTTCTCGGGCGCGATAAGATTTGCGATACGCTTTATGCGCGGCATAGGACAGCGCACAACCGCAAATACTCTCGTCATGGGCATGTTGCATCAACCCGTTCGCGGGCTTGCCAAATTCGGCGGCATGACGCGGCGCAAAATGGAAGGAATGATTTTGATGTTCAACGGGCATTTCTTCAAAGGTTTGGGACAGCTTATCACAAAAGGCAAGGACGAAAAAGCAAAAGCGAAAAAGTCCGATAAGAGGGATAAATCCGAAAAAACAGATAAGGAGTAAAATGAAACTTATATCTTTCGCAGTTCCGTGCTATAACTCCGCGGAGTATATGCGAAAATGTATAGACAGTCTGCTCGTCGGTGGTGAGAGTGCGGAGATAATAATCGTAAACGACGGTTCGACGGATAAGACCGCCGAAATTGCCGACGAATATCAAGCCGCATACCCGAGTATAGTCAAAGTTATACACAAGCCGAACGGCGGGCACGGTTCGGGCGTCAATGCGGGGCTTGCCGCCGCGCAAGGGTTATATTTCAAGGTAGTCGATTCCGACGATTGGGTGGACGAAGAGGCGTACAGGGTAATACTCGACACTATTTCCCGTCATGCAGAAGAGGACAATTTGCCGGACCTTTATATATCCAATTTCGTTTATTCGCGGCTCTACGACAGTAAGTTCCATACGAGCGAGTATACAGACAAGCTTAAAGCGGGCGTTATGTGCGATTTTTCGGACATGAAAACGTTTAGGTTTTCGCGTATGCTTCTCATGCACTCTTTGATGTACAATCGTGAAATGCTCGTTGCGAGCGGCATGGTTTTGCCCGAGCATACGTTCTATGTGGACAATATCTATTCGTACATGCCGTTGCCGTACGTCGAAAAGGTGTTTTACATCGACGTCGATTTTTACAGATACTATATCGGACGTTCCGACCAGTCGGTTTCGCAAAACAACATGTTCGCGCGTTACGAACAGCAAATCCGCGTAATGAAAATTCTTACGGATTTGTATTCTTACGATTATATCAAGGGGCTTAGCAAAGGCTTGCGCAAGTACATGTTTCACGCGCTGAGCGTTATAATGACCGTTACTATATATTTTATTTGCGGCGGAAAAGACAACGTTAAAGCGCGCAAAGCGGCATATAAAGAGTTATGGACGCATATAAAAAACCGCGACGGTAAAATGTACCGTAAACTCAAATACCGCTCGTATCCGCTGGTTTCCGTGATTCTGCCGTGGCGGCTGAGACGGTTTGTCAATATCAAAGTGTACAATAGATTCCGCAAAAAACTGTATCTCGGTTAGTGCGGACAAAGATATATACAATCGGAGGGGTTTATGATAAAAAAATGTGTTGCGATGTTGCTTGCGGGCGGACAGGGTACGCGGCTTTACGCGCTGACTACGCGCATAGCCAAACCTGCCGTTTCGTTCGGCTCCAAATATCGGATAATCGATTTCCCGTTATCAAATTGCGCCAACTCCGGTATAGATACCGTCGGCGTTTTGACGCAGTACCAGCCCATGGTGCTCACCGACTATCTCGGCAACGGCGAACCGTGGAATCTCGACCGCTCGCACGGCGGATTGCACATCCTGCCGCCGTACCTTGCAAAAAGCGGCGGCGAGTGGTATAAGGGCACCGCGAACGCTATATATCAAAACGCGGCGTTTTTGAACGCATACGAGGCTGAAAACGTGCTCATCCTTTCGGGCGACCATATTTACAAAATGGATTATTCCAAAATGCTCGAATACCATGTCGAAAAAAACGCGGATTGCACCATAGCGGTTTTGGACGTGCCGTTTGAAGAAGCGTCGCGGTTCGGCATAATGTCGTTTGACGAGGACGGGCGCATTACCGAGTTCGCCGAAAAACCCAAAAAGCCCAAGAGCAACCATGCTTCGATGGGTATATACATATTCAAAGAAGAAGTTCTGCTCGACGAACTGTCTGCTGAAGAGCGCAATCCCGACACGCAGTTCGACTTCGGCAAGAACGTAATCCCGTCAATGATTAAATCGGGACGCAGAATGTTCGCATACGGATTTAACGGTTATTGGAAAGACGTAGGAACACTGCGTTCGCTGTGGGAAGCGAACATGGATATACTTTCCGGTCAGCTCGATTTAAACGACGGCAATAAGATATATTCGCGAAATCAGGCGTATCCGCCGTCGTTTATATCGGAAGACGCAAAAGTGCGGAATTCCGTCATGACGACGGGTTGCGAGGTGTACGGCGAGGTCGTCAATTCGGTGCTGGGCGAGGGCGTAGTCGTCGCCGCGGGCGCGCGCGTCGTCGATTCGGTGATAATGCGCGACTCGGTTATAGGCAAAGACTCCGTAATATCGTACTCGATAATAGACGAAGGCGTGCACGTCGGCGAGCGCTGTAAGATAGGCGGCAGCGCAGATGCGGCGGTCGACCCCACACTTATAGGCAGGGGAAAAATTATAGACGGCGATACCGTGATAGGCGCCGGAAAGGTGGTGGAATAATGCGCACGATGGGACTTATATTTTCGAGCATAAACGAGAGAAACGTACCCGAACTTACTATGGTGCGGTCCATGGCGTCTGTTCCGTTCGGCGGCAGATACAGACTTATCGACTTTGCTTTGTCCGACATGGTTGCGGCGAGCGCGTCTACCGTCGGCATTGTAACGAAGTATAATTTTCAGTCGCTTATGGACCATGTGGGAAGCGGAAAAAATTGGGACCTCGCGAGAAAGAGCGGCGGTATCGTTTTTCTTCCGCCGTACGGCGGCGATTCGAGAATGCTTTATTCGTCGAGGTTTGAAGCGATTAAGAGCGTTTTGATGTTTCTCAAAAGTTGCACGGAAGACGTAGTAATTATGAGCGACAGCGACTTTGCCGCCAGCTTCGACATGAATAAGGCGCTCGATTATTTCGCGGACAAAAAGTCGGATATTACGCTTGTTTACAGGGATAAAATGCCCGATGCGGACGAGCTTAAACACCGCACGGCACTCGTTACCGACGAGAACGGCAACGTTACGGGCATTATGCCCGCCGATATCGGCAAGGGCGTAAACAAACTGTTTACAGGCATTTTGATTGTCCGCCGCGATTTTCTTATCCGTCTCATAGAACGGTGCTCGGCAATGGGCATGAAAAGTTTTTCGGGCGACGTGTTGCCGTTCGCGGTGCGCGAACACAGAGTTACCGGCTATAAACTCGACGGATTCTTCGCGTCGATAGAATCGCTTCAAGCGTATTTCAGATATTCGATGGCGCTTCTCGATAAGCCCGTGCGCGATTCGTTGTTCAAAACCGTCGAGGTGTACACGAAAGTACGCGACTCCGTGCCGTGCAGAATGGGCGCGGACGCCAAAGTGTCGCGTTCTCTCGTAGCAGACGGTTGCGTAATAGAAGGAACGGTGGAAAACTCCATTCTTTTCCGCGGCGTCAAGGTCGGAAAGGGCGCTGTCGTCAGAAACTCTGTACTGTTTCAAGATACGGACGTGGGCGAGCGCGCTTCTCTTACGTACTGCCTGTCGGACAAAAAAGTTCTCGTGCGCTCGGGAAAGAGTTTGAGCGGTTGCGAGGAACTTCCGTACTTTATACCCAAAGAAACAGTGCTTTGACGGAATAGTCGAGTACACGGTCATTCGGAGAAATATAATATGTCAAATACGACAAAAACTTCAAAAACGTCAAAGCCTGCGGCAGCGGTTAAAAAAACGACGGCGTCAAAGCCTGCGCCGAGTGCAAAAGCGGATGTAAAGCAGACAAAACCAGAAAAATTGGCGCCGCGTAAGAGTATACTGTTTGTTACTGCGGAAGCGTTCCCGTATGCGGGAACGGGCGGATTGGGCGAGGTTGCGGGTTCGTTGCCGAAAGCCCTTAACGCTGCGGGAGCGGACTGCCGCGTCATAATGCCGCTGTACGCCGCAATCGGCGAGAAGTACAGGAGCAAAATGACGTATATCGGTCAGACAAACGTTTTGGTCGGTTGGCGCAATCAATACTGCGGACTGTTCTCGCTCGAAAACGACGGCGTAATTACATATTTCGTCGATAACGAATATTACTTTAAGCGCGACGGAATTTACGGTCATTTCGACGACGGCGAGCGGTGGGCGTTCTTTTGCCGCGCCGTACTCGAAAGTCTTACAGTCATCGGGTTCAAGCCCGATGTAATACACACCAACGACCACGCAACGGCGCCGGTGCCCGTGTATTACAAGACGGAGTATGCAAACCGTTACGGCTACAACGGCATTAAAAACGTGTTTACTATACACAATCTCGAATATCAAGGCTGTTATCCGTCGTTTATACTCGGCGACGTGTTCGGTATTTCCGAAAACGACAGGGGAATAGTCGATTTCAATTGGGAGATAAACTGCGTAAAGGGCGCAATCGAATCGGCGGATGTCGTTACTACGGTATCGCCGACATACGCGCGCGAAATACAGACTCGGGAGCGCGGATTCGGGCTTGACGGAATACTTCGCCGCAATGCGAGTAAGCTATGCGGAATACTCAACGGCATAAACGTCGAAGAGTATAATCCCGAAACCAATTCCGCGCTTGCAAAAAACTTTACGTCCTCCGACAGAAGCGGAAAGGCCGAGTGCAAGGCGGCGCTCAAAGCCGAGTGTTGTTTTTACGACGACAAGCCGATTGTTGCGGTCATATCACGGCTTGCGGGACATAAAGGGCTTGACCTCGTAAAAGGACTTTTGGAACGCGAAGCGCTTACGCGCGCGAACATAGTGATTCTCGGCACGGGCGAGCGCTATCTCGAAGCGTTTTTCACGCATTACGGCAATACGCACAAAAACGCCTGCACGTTTATAACGTTCAATAAAGCGCTTGCGCAACGCATATATTCGGGGGCGGATATGTTCCTCATGCCGTCCGGTTCCGAGCCGTGCGGGCTGTCGCAAATGATGGCTTGCAGATACGGCACCATACCTATCGTGAGACGTACGGGTGGTCTTGCCGATTCGATTGTCGACTGCCGTTACGATAAAACCGGCAACGGTTTCGTGTTTGACGATTACTCGGTTGAGGCTTTGGACGGCGCGATTAACGCCGCGCTCGACATGTACGAAAAGCCCGAGTGGCAGGAGCTTATGACGCGCGCGATGAACTGCGATTTTACTTGGGCGCGCTCCGCGGCAGAATATATCAAGCTGTATAATTAACTGTTTGAATAATACGTTCAAAAACGGCTGTCGGATATCCGACAGCCGTTTTTGTCGACGGTTGACATTTTTCGCGTGTTTTGTTAAACTGTTTGCGTGAAGAGAGTGCGAAAATTCAAAGGGAAAAGTCTTTTCGAGTTTCCGTCGAATTACACCGTGATTGACATTGAAACAAACGGTCTTTATTCGGGCGTAAACGAGATAATAGAAGTGTCGGCGCTCAAATACCGCGGCGAGGTTTTGTGCGAGCGTTTTTCGACGCTCGTCAAGCCGACGGGGCCGATAACGCCGTTTATTACGTCTCTGACGGGAATAACGGACGATATGGTGGAAGATGCGCCCGATATAAACCGCGTCATGCGCGAGTTTTACGAATTTGTCGGCAACGATATTTTGATAGGGCATAACGTCAATTTCGACGTCGATTTTCTTTACGACAATTTGTGGATACATAACGGGCTTGCGCTCGAAAATTCGTTTGTCGACACATTGCGGCTTGCGAGAAAGGCCCTGCCGTATCTGTCCAATCACAAGCAGACGACTGTCGCAACCCACTTCGGTATACCGACGGACGGCGCACACCGCGCCGCGCGCGATTGCGAAATTTGCAATGCCTGTTACTTGGAACTTAAAAAATTGCTGTGCGCTTGACGTATGGATAAAATATACGAGATATTCCCGATATATTATTCGTGTTCTGTTTTGACGCGAATCCCGCAGTCGTAATCTCCGAACCCGTTGCCGAAAAGCGCCATGCCGTTTTTTGCGGCTATCGAAAAGGCGAGCGACGATATATCGAACTCGTCGATGGTATGCGCGCTTATTTTGATGCCGTCGAAATATGTTCCGCTGCCGTCAATTTTTATTGTTTTGTATTTGCCGTAACCGCAAACATCGTCCAGCGCGGGCACGGCGAAAAGACCTTTTCTGTCCGTATATTCGCCGCCGACGGAATGCGTACCGATAACGGTGTCGTTGAGTCTAAATTCTATTTCGGATTCGCGTTCGTGTCCGTAACCGTGGGGTTTGGACGATATTTCAAACGACAGCGATAGGGCGGTCAGCTTGCCTTTTTTCGCGGGAGACGGCAATGTATAAGTCAATCTTCCGCTGTTAAAGTAAATGAGCGCGGCGCGCATGCGTTCGGGATAAGTGAAATATCTTGGGTCGTCGCGCTCGCCAATCCAGCCGTTTACCGTTGCGATTGCGCAATACGGTTTTACCGTTGCGGCATAGAACGAGCCTATCGGAATGTCGAATACGTTTTCGTTTTCGCGCTCGATAGAAGCCACGTCGATGACTATTCTGTCGGTAATGGGAACGCATCGCTTTGCAGTACCGCGCTTGCCAGGCGTTTCCACCAATTTAATAAGTCCCGCGCCGCTCAATTTTTTTACGTGTTGCGTGATTGCGCCGTTAGTCAAGTGCATGGTTTTTGCGAGCGCGTCGAGAGAGGTCGCTTCGCCCGAAAGTATCAATTTGAAAATCTCCACCCGTGCGGGCGAGGCGAGGCAGTCGCACAGTTTTTGCGATTGCGCTACGTCGGTAAAATGCAACATGGCGCGGCGGTACTCCTTGATTGTTTTAGTTAAGTATAAAACATATGCGCCGAGTTGTCAATGCCGTAAAAGCAAAAAGCAATCATTTGACAGAGACGTGTCGTTTATGGTATGCTTTACATATGGACGGACATATAGAGCTTGTCGGAAAAATAGGCTCGATGGCGTTGATAGACAAAAAGAACGGCACAATCGACTATAACAAACTTGCGAGGCTCGGCAGACAGCTTTCGCCCGGTATGGTATGGGTTAGCTCGGGCGCGGCTGAAATCGGTCGGCTCGATTTTATTATGCGTACGGGCAGAGAGCTTCCCGACGGCGACGACGCCAAAA
>CATLGX010000029.1 GCA_949948785.1 uncultured Christensenella sp.
TGTACGGAATGCTGTGCGAAGAGGGAAGCGAAACAGAAACGGCAACGGTAAAAAAGGGTGTGGCGCACGGCGACAGTTTTACGGTTATCGCAAAACCCAAGACGAATATTTCCGGCGTAGAGTATGTGTTTGTAGGCTGGTCGGACGGAGTAACCACGGCGGAGCGCACAGATACGAATATATCCGATGACATTACGGTAACGGCATACTTCGGGTACGAAATAGATTATAAGGTGTATAACAACGTCGGCGGAAGAATAGAGGGCAACGCAACGCAAAAACTGCTGCCCGACGAACCGAGCGCAAAGGTAACGGCAGTGCCGGACGACGGCTATGTGTTTTGCGGCTGGTCGAACTTTTCGACGGAGCCGTCGCGTGAAGGGGACGTCTTGGACGACATACGCGGGCAATTGAGACTTACATGGGAATGTTTTGCGTACTTCGAACCGATAGAAAAGACGTTTACGTATGACTACGGCGAGGGTGTAACGCCGCTCGAAAAGCAGATAACGCTAAACCGCAACGCCATAAAATCGGCAAGGTTTGCCGTGCCGACAAGGGCGGGCTACGACTTTTGCGGCTGGTACGCCGACAGCGAGTACAATACGAGAATAACGGACGGCAACGGACGGTATATGTACGGGTACGCGGCGTTCTCGCTCGACAGCGACACGCTTTACGCACGCTGGCAAAAGCACGGAGAGAATTGCGATTCGCACAAAATACTGCTCGTGTTCGTCGACGAGATAGATAAGGTGCTGTATTCCAAGCGCGCGGATAAAGACATATGCGTGCAAACAAAAATGACGCCGCTGTCCCGCATACTGTGTAAGTGGATAAGAGACGAATTAAAAGAAATTCTCTTCGATTTGTTAAAGGATATTGTGCCCGTGGAAGTGGACGCTTACTACACGACCGACACCGTTAATTACGAAAGCGCGTTCGCGCGTACTTCGGAGTCAAATAGCAATTCATATCATATTTTTGCCAATGATTTGCAAGAAACGGTAGCTTTGACGTACGGCTATCACAACACCGTAACCTATATTGATTACGGCAGAAACAAACGCGATTTATTTAACATAAGCGGAATTGCCGGTGTAACGCACTCATGCGTTTATCTGTATGATTCCGATAACGAGAGTACAATATCCTCTCACTACGGAATAGACAGAATCATGGACGGAAGAATTAATTATACTGTAGTCGGTACCACCTTGCACGAGCTTATACACACCGCCGAAACAGGTCTTGTGGAAGATGAATACGGTTTGCATGCGGCTATGGATTTCTTGAGAGATAGGGAGCCGGTAATAGAAAAAATATATAAGCCGTTTTTATTGGGCGAGTTTATGTTGAACGGCGTTGTTACGGGCATTCCAATCGAATATTGGAAACACCAAGTTAAAGTTGACATAAATTATGTCCCGACCTCGGTTGATATGTATCCCACACCCGCAGGTAAAGTAATTGCTATCAGCGAATTGGATGATGATGTCCATGATTTAGCGTGTGTAGTAGGAAAAGTAAATTATGGTTCGAGCGTAACAGTACAAGCGGTGCCATATGGCGGATACAGATTTGTCAAATGGACGGACGGAGTTACAACAGCCGTAAGAACCGATAAAAATATTATTTCTCGTATGTCAGTTTACGCTGTTTTCGAAAAAATCACCTAAAAGGAGGATATAATAATGAAACAAATGACCAAAATCAAGGCAATAGTCCTTGCGCTCTTGCTGTGCGTAGGTGCGGTGCTCGCCGTGCTCTTACTCGTCATGGATTTTTCTCCCAAACAAGTATACGCGGATGACGTATCTACGCACTCTACAGAGGATGATTTATTATTTAGTTTATATAATAATAATACAGAATATAAAGTGTCTGCGCGAAATAGGTCGCTGACAGAAGCGATAATTCCTGATATTCATAACGGTTTACCGGTAACTGAGGTGGCAAATAATGCTTTTACAGGATGTGCAAATCTTAAAAAGGTCGAAATACCAAGGACAGTCAGAAGAATAGGAAATAACGCTTTTTTCAATTGCAAAAATCTTGAAGATTTGCAAATGTGGAGAGTGGAAGAATACGGCAACAGAGCGTTTGCTAATTGTGTAAAATTACCTACTATGGCTCTCGGCGGATTTGATAATATGGGCGGTAGTGTATTCAGCGGTACTGTTAACGATATATATATTCGCAAGACAGAAAGCGAAATGAACGAACGTTTTCCCAATTGGAAAACGGGAAGTAATTCCACATTTATATACGGAAACGAAGTGGCATTAAACGAAGTCTGGGATACTGACGGGACGTTGAAAGGATATAGCATTAGTATTCCTCAAATGATTGACGACCCCGATTTGGATTTTGAACTCGGAGATACATATAACGGCTTGCCGTTGCTCGAAATAGAACAATGTGCATTTGAATTCAGCATATTAAAATCTTTTACGTTAAAGCACGGGGAAATTGTGTTAGACTCGGACAGCCCGAACGAATCGGAACCGACTTCGGCTTCCGATTGCGACCACACGGTTAATGTAAGAAGCAACGCTTTTTATTTTTTGGACGCTCAATCAATAAATTTAAAGGTCGACGTTACATTCGACGATGATACGATTACGTCGAGTTCGTATTTCGATTATGAAAAAGGACATTCGGTCGAGGTATTCGGTTTTTCGACGGCGCGCAGTATAATGTTGCCCGACAATATAACCATAATACCAAACGCAGCGTTTTCAAACTGCGGTAATTTGTGCGAAATTATTACCCCGAAAGCAAACAACGGAGCGAACAGACTTTCACCATGTATTACTACTGTTTGCAGTAATGCGTTTGAAGGGTGCCAATCGCTAACATATCTTTTCATACCCGGCAACGTAAAGAATATGGGTAACTCGGTATTTAATAGTTGGGGCGATTTCGATGAGAAACAAACAGTTGATTTTGAAAATATGTACTTCGCGCCCGTAGGACGGGACGGATATAATTGGGACGCAAATTGGGCGGGAGAGACTTTCGATAATTTCACGGTGAAATTCAGAACGTCCAATGTGATATTCGATAAAAACGGCGGTTCGGGCGGAACGGACTCTGTGGAAGAGCTGTCTTACGGTCAGCCCATGCCGCCTGCGCAAAAGCCGGAAAAAACGGGATATAAGTTTTGGGGATATTTTACACAACCGGAAGGCAAGGGTACAAAGTATTACAATGACGACATGACGAGCGCCGACATTTGGAAAATGGAGCAGGACGAGGTTATGCTGTATGCGTATTGGACTAAAATCGAGTATGAGCTTATTTTTATGTTTAAAGGCAATAAATTGCACACGGAGACCATACATTACGGCGACGGTATGCCCGCAATCGAACAGTTTTTGCCCGCCGGTACGGTCATAAGGGGCGTTTACGACGCGAATAGCACGTCGGGAAAAATGTATTACGACGGCGACATGAACGCTATCGTGGAAAATTACGACATTGCCGACCACTTAACGCTGTATGTAATCCGCATGGAAACAAAAACCAATTACGAGCTAAACGGCGGAGAAAACAGCGGAAGCAATCCCGAAACAGTTTATTACGCCGACAGAGTTTTATTGTCGTCTCCCACGAAAAACGATTTTGATTTTCTCGGCTGGTACGAGGGCGAAAAAAAGGTAACCGCAATCTATCTGCGCACCGAAGAAGAAATCACCCTTACGGCAAGATGGGAATATTTGCAAAATGTGGGCATCTCGACTACATACGTAAACGTTTGCAAATACGAATACGTCGCAATGTCTACATTGCGTTTAAGACAGAGTTGCACAATAACGGTATCTCCCGAGGTAAAGCAGCTGACGATTTCCGACATAGCGAACCTGTCGCCCGAGAGCGCATACAGACACGTTAATATAATTATTTCCAAGCGCAGTACCGATTTTACTCTCATACTCAACAACGTGAGTCTTACTTCTTTTAGCGGAAATTCGACGGTTGCTCAACCGATAATATCCATGTACACCGATAATAACAGCGCGCTGTTGCTCTATGCGCGCGGTATAGTTAATATTAAAGGCAGCGTAAGCACGGGAACAGGCGACGGCGGTTGCGCAATATATTGCAGTACGCTTCGCATAATGGAGGCAAGCAATCTTACGATTCGCGGCGGCAACGGCAAAGCAGTTACCCCCGTCGGCGTAAAACCGCAGTTCTACGAAGGGAAGGGCGGCTATGCCGTAATCGCCGAGAACGACGTAATTATATCGAGCAAGGCGTACGTATATGCGTATTGCGGAGAGGGAGATAGAGGCACACCGACGTCGCCGTATTACATTAAAAGCGGACGCGACGTCGTTACCGTTTAGAAAGATTGCAATATAATTCGAGTTTGTATAATCACGGAGAGCCTGTCCTCTCCGTGATTTTTTATCGCGAAAATTTACAAAAAATTTCAAAAATCGGGGCGTATATGTTTGACATGAGGGCGGACGTATTGTATAATCATGCGGGTTTAATAAAACTAAACAAAAAGTTTAAGTAAAGTTAACTCGGAGGACCGCATGGGCGACGGAAACAACGAATACACGATAGGCGCGAAGATACGTGATTTGCGGCTTAAAAACGGGCTGACGCAGGAAGAGCTTGCCGACAGAGCGGAGCTTTCCAAAGGGTTTATAAGCCAGCTCGAAAACGACCTCACATCGCCGTCCATTGCGACGCTTACCGATATACTCACTCTTCTCGGCACGACGCTTTCCGAGTTTTTTTCGGTCGGCGAGCGCGAACAGCTTGTTTTTACCGAAAGCGATTATTTCGAAAAGGTTTCGGACGGCATGACGATAAATTGGATTGTGCCGACGGCGCAGAAAAACTCCATGGAGCCTATTATAGTAGAGCTTGACGCGGGCGCGCGCACGGACGACGCGCCGCACGACGGCGAAGAATTCGGATATGTTTTAAGCGGCGAGATAGAAGTTTCGGTAGGCAACCGCTCGGCGCGGGCAAAGACCGGCGAGAGTTTTTATTATCCGTCCGACCGTCCGCATTACATACGCAACATCGCAAAGACAAAGAGCAGATTTTTGTGGGTGTCATGCCCGCCCTCGTTTTAAGGAGAGTACGACAAGTGAACAGCGTTCCCGTTAAGAAATCCGATAATATAATCGAGATTAAAAACGTCAGCAAAGTTTTCGACGGCATTACCGTCGTAGACGACGTAAATCTTGCCGTCAAGCGCGGCGAGTTCGTTACGCTTCTCGGTCCGTCGGGCTGCGGCAAGACTACGCTTCTCCGCATGATTGCGGGGTTCGAACTGCCGACAAAAGGTTCGATTATACTCGAAAAGCAGGACGTTACCACGGTGCCGCCGCACCTGCGCCCCATCAATACGGTTTTTCAAAAGTATGCGTTATTTCCGCACCTCAATGTTTTCAAAAACATAGCGTTCGGGCTTAAACTCAAAAAGATACCGACGGGCGAAACCGATAAAAAAGGCAAGCCGATTTTCCGCAAGTACACAAAGGACGAAATCGCCGAAAAAGTCGAGCGGGTATTGAAGCTCGTCAACCTCGAAGCGTACGGACACCGCGACGTTACGGGGCTTTCGGGCGGACAGCAGCAGCGCGTCGCCATTGCGCGCGCCATTGTGTGCGAGCCTAAGGTTTTGCTTCTCGACGAGCCGCTCGGCGCGCTTGACCTCAAAATGCGCAAGGAAATGCAGTCGGAGCTTGCCGCAATGCACAAGAACATCGGCATTACGTTTATTTTCGTTACGCACGACCAGGAAGAAGCACTTACAATGTCGGACAAGATAGTCGTAATGACGGACGGCGCCGTACAGCAGTACGGTACGCCGAAAGCGATTTACGACGAACCCGCAAACGCGTTTGTTGCCGACTTCATCGGCGAGAGCAATATTCTTTCGGGCGAGATGCCGCGCGATTTTCGCGTGCGCTTTCTCGGTGCGGAATTCGAGTGCATGGACAAGGGGTTCGAGGCGGGGGAGCGCGTCGACCTCGTCGTCCGTCCCGAGGACGTCATTCTCGACCGCAAGGCGGGCAAGCTCCGCGGCGAAGTCGTGTCCTGTGTGTTCAAGGGTACTTATTACGAGACCGAAGTTCTCTCGTGCGATTATCAGTTTACCGTGCAGAACAATACCGAGTTTGCCGTGGGCGAGGCGGTTTTTCTTTCAATCGCGCCCGACGGCATACATATCATGAAAAAGCTCAAAACGATTAACGAATTCGACGCGGTGGTAACGGGCGAAAACACTGTCGAGTTCTGCGGCGGCGAGTTCGAGTTCGTCAATGCGCAGGGCTTTGAAAAGGGCGATAACGTTCGCGTAAAAATCCCGTTCGACAAGGTGGAGCTTACCGACGACGAGGCGGACGGCGCTGTCGGCGCCAACATCACGCAGGCGTTTTATAAGGGAAGCTATTATCAGGTTCAGGTGTATACGGACGACGATAACGAATTCTTTATCGACACCGTAGACGAGTGGGATATGGGCGACCGCGTCGGTATAAGCATAAAGCCAGAGGATATCGAAGTTCTGCGCCGCGCCGTAACTCCGTCCGACGAAGTAGCGGCGACAACCGACGCCGAAGAACCGAAAGAGGCCGCGCCCGACGCGAAACCGCAAGAGGAGGTAGGCAGTGAATAACGAACGCAACACCGTTTCCGCCGATACGTACGACGCGGCTGCGGAGACGACCGCCGCCGAAGCTCCGTCGCGGCGGAATAAGCAGAAAAAACTCAAAATGCGCGGCGTCAAGCGCACGGCGTTTTCCATGCCGTATCTTGCGCTCAGCATACTATTCGTTGTAGTGCCGCTTCTTATTATGCTGTATTATGCGTTTACCAATCTCGAAGGCGGTTTTACTTTCGACAACTTCGCGCACTTTTTCAGCCGTCCCAACATCATGAAAGTAATGGGAAGGTCGTTTTTGATAGCGCTTATAACGACTGTCGCCTGCTTTCTTTTGGCGTATCCGCTGGCGCTTTGTTTGGCGTCGTCGACGCTTAACAGAAAAGCGATACTCGTCATGCTGTTCGTTCTTCCGATGTGGATAAACTCTCTGCTCCGCACTTACGCCGTTAAAATCGTGCTGTACATGGTAGAAGTAACCAACGCTTGGACGGCGGTTACGATAGGTATGGTGTACGACTTTTTCCCGTTTATGCTTTTGCCGCTTTACACAGTGCTTTCGGGCATGGACAAGAATCTCGTCGAAGCGTCGCACGACCTCGGCGCGTCGCCGCTTAAAACTTTGTTTAAGGTCAAGCTGCCGCTGTCTCTTCCCGGCATCGTTTCGGGCGTTTTGATGGTGTTTATGCCCACCGTGTCGACTTTTGCGATTTCGGATATTTTGGGCGATTCCACCACTTATCTTTTCGGCAATATAATCGACCAGTGGTTTGCGAGCAGCGGAGGGTGGCATATAGGTTCGGCGTACTCGTTTATTCTGCTCGTTTTGATAGCCGTTACCGTAGTGATAGCCAATAAGCTGACTAAGGGCAAAACCGACGTCGGCGTAGGAGGCGTACTGTGAGCAAGACTGTTAAAAAATCGCTTATATGGGCTTTTGTCGGCGTGATGCTGTTTTTGATGTACGCGCCTATCGCAGTCCTTATCGTTTATTCGTTTACCGACGCGAAAGCGCTCGGCGTGTGGGGCGGATTTACCATGGACCTGTACGCCGCATTGTTTACCGATTCGGCGGTGCTCGGCGCGCTCGGCAATTCGCTGCTTCTCGCGGCGGTGTCGGCTACGCTCGCGACGGCTTTGGGTACGGCGGCGGCGGTAGGCATTTATTACATGAAAAGAAAGCGCAAGGCGTGCGCGCAGTTTGTATGCAACATCACCATGGAAAACGCCGAAATCGTAACGGGCGTCGCGTTCATGATGTTCTTCCTGCTTATCAACGTACAGTACGGTTGGGCGGCGCTGATAATCGCGCACACTATGATAACCGTGCCGTACGTAATTCTGTCCGTTACTCCGCGGTTGTCGCAGATAAACCCCAATCTGTACGAGGCGGGGCTTGACCTCGGCGCGTCGCCCGTGCGCTCGATGTTGCGCGTCGTAATGCCCCAGCTCATCCCCGGCATGATTAGCGGATTCATTATGGCGTTTACGCTGTCGCTCGACGACTTTATCGTATCGAAGTTCATCAACGGCGGCGTGGAAACAATACCGATTTATCTGTACAACGCTTTGGCAAAGCGCGGACCCGACCCCACGCTTCGCGCGCTGTCGTCCGTACTTTTCGTGGTAGTTCTCGCCGCGCTCATTTCGGTGAACGTCGTGAGCGCCAAGCGCAAGAAGAAAGCGATGAAGAGCGCGGTGTAGGAGGACGCGGATATGAGGCTGAAAAAATTTATTTCCGTTTTTGCCGCTTCGGCGATTGCCGTCTCTTGCGCGGGCGCGCTTACAGCTTGCACGCCGCGCGACGAAGTGCTTAAAATCTATAACTGGGGCGATTATATAGAAGAAAGTCTTATAGACGAATTCGAAGTCTGGTACAAGAAAGAGACGGGCAGGAATATCGAAGTTCGATACGATACGTTCGACACCAACGAGACGATGCTCATGCGCATAGAAACGCAAAAAGCCGATTACGACCTTGTGTGTCCGTCGGACTATATTGCCGAGCGCATGATTGACGCAAAGCTCGCGAAAAAAATCAATAAAGATATTTTCGACATTGATATGACGACGGCGTTTTACGACGGGCTTGCCGATATGGTAAAGCCGTTCGACGGCAATAACGAGTATTACGTTCCGTACGTATGGGGCACTTTCGGGATTATGTACGATACAAACCGCATCGCGCCCGGCTCCGACGAGTGTAAAAGCTGGGCGGCGCTTTGGAGTCGGGAATGGGAGAAAAAAACGGGGAAGCGCCGCGTTTTGATGAAGGATAGCGTGCGCGACGCATATTCGGTCGCGCAACTGTATCGGAACAGGGAAGTTTTGCGCGAGGCGTCCGACGGTTTTACTGATTATACCGCCGACGCTTACGTAAAAGAACTGACGTCTTGTTTTTCCGAGATTACCGCCAAATCGATAGCCGACGCGCAAAAAACGTTGATTGCGCAAAAGCCCGCCGTGTACAAGTACGAAGTCGACAACGGCAAAGCGGATATGCTCGCGAGCACCACCGAAGCGTGGCTGGGCTTGTTTTGGTCGTGCGACGTTTTGCTCGTCATGATAGAGGACGGCGGCGACCATTTTTATTACGAAGTGCCCGAAGAGGGCAGTAATGTGTGGGTTGACGGTTGGATAATCCCCAAGTATGCGCAAAACGAAGAGGCGGCAAACTACTTTTTGAAGTTTATCAACACCCATGAATACGCAAAGACCAATTTCGAGTGGATGGGGTCGTCAATGTCGCTTAAAAGCGTTATGGACGAGGCGAAACTCGAACTCGAAGAGGACGAAGAGTTTTTCGAAGCGTACTATCCCGAGTTTAAAGATATGTACATCGATACGCTTTTTCCGCCGTCCGAGGTTTTGAAGCGTTGCGGCGTCATGCGCGATTGCGGCACGCAAAAGAGCACGGACCTTGCGGGTATGTGGATTGACGTGAAAACGTACTGAACATATTTTAAATAAAAGAGTTTTGTTTATGCGGATACAATATTACGACGCGGTAGTGATAGGCGCGGGACATGCGGGAATAGAGGCGGCGCTCGCGCTTGCCAAGACGGGCGCTAAAACGCTCGTTACTTCAATTACGCCCGATAACGCGGGCTATATGGCGTGCAATCCGTCAATCGGCGGAACGGGCAAGGGACATCTCGTGCGCGAGCTTGACGCGCTCGGCGGATTCATGGGCGTTGCGGCGGATGCGTGCGCGACGCAAATACGCATGCTTAATTCGTCAAAAGGTCTTGCCGTGCGCAGTTTGCGCGCGCAGGAAGACAAGTATAAGTATCATGCTTTTATAAAGTCGGCGCTCGAAACCGCGCAAAATCTTTCCATGCGTCAGGACGAAGTCAAGAGCATAATAAAGTCTGACGGCGGCGACTTCACGGTAGAGTGCGTTACGGGCAGTGTTTACCGTTGCAAAACCGTTGTGGTAGCGACGGGCGTTTATCTCGACAGCACGATTATATGCGGCAAAAGCGTTCAAAAGCGCGGACCTGTTTGCTTTCCGCGCAGCGACTGTTTGGCGGATTCTCTGCGTGCTCTCGGCTTTAAACTCAGACGGTTCAAAACGGGTACGCCCGCGCGGCTCGCCGGACGGACGATAAATTTCGAAAAGCTCGAATTACAGCCCGGCGACGACGTGCCGTATTCGTTTTCGGCGTTGACGGGAAAACAGCCCAAAAATACGACGGTGTGCTACCTCGGCTATACAAATGCGAAAACGCACGAAATAATACGCGGCGCTCTTCCCGAGTCGCCGCGCCGCGCAGGGCTTATTACGGGTACGGGAGCGCGCTATTGTCCGTCGATAGAGGATAAAATAGTGCGGTTTGCCGATAAGCCGCGCCACGCGTTTTTTCTCGAACCCGAGGGCGCAGGTACCGACGAGTGGTATATTCAGGGCATATCCACATCGCTTCCGCCAGACGTTCAGCGCGAAATGTACCGCTCGATTGAAGGACTCGAAAACATCGAGATAGTGCGCGACGCATACGCCATAGAGTACGAGTGCATAGACGCGCGCGAGCTTTTCCCCGGTCTCATGAGCAAGCGCATACACGGCTTGTTTTTCGCGGGACAGATAAACGGCACGAGCGGATACGAAGAGGCGGCGGCTCAGGGCGTAATCGCGGGAATTAACGCTTCGGCGTATATAAGGGGCGTAGCGCCGCTTGTCGCCGACCGCACGCAGAGCTATATCGGCGTAATGATAGACGACCTTGTAACCGTCGGAAGCGACGAACCGTACAGAATGCTGACGGGGCGCGCCGAGTGCCGATTAAGTCTTCGGCAGGACAATGCCGACCTTCGGTTGACCGAGCTTGCCGTGCCGTACGGGACGGTCTGCGAAAAACGCTTGAAACTGTTAAAGCGCAAAAAATCGGATATAATAAAGTGCGGACGTTTAATAAAAAACCGTCTCGACGCCGACGTCGTGCAACGTATTTTCGAGCGCGCGGGCGAGGGCAATGCTTGCGCCATGACCGCAGAGGACGTTTTGAAGCGCTCGGGAGTAACGCTCGAAATCTTTAATTCGGCATGCGGTTTGTTCGACGGCATAACGCCGTCCGCGGCGCTCGAAGTTTACGCGCTCTTGCGTTACGACAGTTATCTCAAACGTCAGGACGCCGAGCTGAAAGAAAAATCGAGATTGGAAAACATGCGTCTTGCCGCAGACCTCGATTATTCGGAAATCGACGGACTGCGTCTCGAAGCGCGCGAAAAGCTGAACGCCGCAAAACCGCTTTCAATCGGTCAAGCGTCGCGCGTGCCGGGCGTAACCCCTGCAGACGTATGGGTGCTTATACGCGCGCTCAGATAACGCTTTACAACAAGGTCGAAATTTGATATAATATTCGCTATGCAAACGGAAACGGAAAATATCGCTATATATAGGGACAGGCGTAATCGGGTGTGGGAACTCGATTTTTTGCGCGGCGTTTCCGTCATCGCAATGCTTTTCGACCATTTGATGTATGATTTCGGCGCGCTTAACGGCTGGCTCGGGAATTTTTACGAGATAAACAATCCGTTTATAAATTTTATGAACGAGTTTGCCAAAAATTATTGGACGAGCGCGTTCAGGCTGTATGCACATCCGTTTTTCGTGTTTATTTTTCTCTTTCTCGTCGGAACGAGCTGTTCGTTTTCGCGCGACAACACGACGCGCGGCGCGTTGCTCGGAGTAGTCGCTATGGCTTTTACGGGAATTACGTACGTTTGCCGCGCTATGGGACTTATGCGGTACGGCGTGGTATTCGGCATTCTCGATTGTATTGCGTTATCCATACTGATTGCCGCCGCCGTCGACGGCGCGACGCGGTGCAATAAAAAACTGAACGTTATTGTTCCGCTCGTTATCGGCACGGTTATTTTGGCATTCGGTATTGCGGATAAGTTTTGGAATTATTCTTACGACGGGGCAATGTGGGATTGGTCGTTTAAGACCGAAAATCTTTTTAAGTATATAATCGGCACACGCGCTTACGGCGACGATTGGTTCGGAATTTTTCCGTGGGTCGGCATCGTGCTTGTAGGATTGTATTGGGGTAAGACCGCGTACAAAACGCGAAAGTCGCTTTTGCCGCGGCTCGACGGTAAGTGGAATAAACCGTTCAAGTTTATAGGCAGACACGCGCTCGTATTTTATGTCTTGCACCAGGCGCTGTTGACGGGGCTTGTCATTTTGCTGTGCCTGTGCTTGGGATATACTGTAAGGTTGTAATTATGCTTCTTTATCAAATGCTCGAAGGATTTACTCATAAAAACGGGACGGACGGCGCGCTGTGGTACATGGGGAAACGCTTATCGTACGATACGCTTAAAGCCGAGATTGACGATGCGGCGCGGCGGCTCGCTCCGCTCGTGAAAGCCGGCGAGGTCGCAACAATTTGTATGCCAAACACGCCCGAATGCGTGTATTGCTTTTATGCGCTTAACCGAATCGGCGCGATAGCGCACATGGTGCATCCGCTTTCGCCCGTAAACCAGCTCAAAAAATTCATGGCGTCGGCAAAATCAAAACTGCTTATAACGCTTTCGATAAGGCTCGGCGAGTATGCGCCGCTTTCCGCCGAGTATCCGATTATTTCGGTGCACCCCGCGCGCTCGCTGTCTGCGGTAAAACGCAAACTGTTCGACTTAAAAGTCAAGCCGTATAAGGGCGATATGTATAACATAACGCTGTACGGCGCTCTTCCTCTCGGAGAAATGCCGCAGGAGCCTGCGAGAGCCGATGCGAGTACGGGCGTGTATCTCCACAGCGGAGGTACGGGCGGAGAGCCTAAGATTATCGAGGTTCCCGACTGCGCGATAAACGCGCTCGCGCGTCGCGGTTTGGAAGCACTCGACGCGAGCGACGCGCACGGGAAGTACATGCTTGCCGCGCTCCCCATGTTTCACGGGTTCGGACTTTCGATGTGCGTGCACGCAATACTCACCCACGGCGGAGTGAGCGTGCTGATGCCAAAGTTCGACGCCAAAACGGCAGTTAAACTAATAAAAAAGAACAGACTGCACTATCTCGTCGGAGTGCCTGCCTTATATCGTGGCATACTGCGCCGCAAGGAATTTAAAGGTGCGGGATTGAGGAATATGTATATCGGTTTTGTCGGCGGCGACTGCGCGCCGCAGGACCTTCTCGACGCGTTCAACGAAAGGCTGGAATCGGCGGGTGCAAAAGCGCGGCTTTTTGAAGGCTACGGGCTTACGGAGACAGTGGCGCATTGCGCGGTAAACAACTTCAAACATTTCAGACGCGGGTCGATGGGGTATCCCATGTCCGATTTGAAAATCAAGGCGGTCGAACCGCAAAGCGGCAATCCGCTTCCCGCGGGAGAGAACGGCGAGATTGTCGTTTCGGGCGATACCGTCATGAACGGATACCTCGATAACGCAGATGAAAACGCGCGCGCGTTTATAACTATCGACGGCGATAAATACGTGCGAACAGGCGATTTTGGACATATCGATTCGGACGGCTTTTTGTATTTCGTTCAGCGTTTGAAACGCATAATCAAGATTGCGGGCATATCGGTTTATCCGAAAGAAATAGAATATTCGGCAATGGAGCTTGACGGCGTTACGGGCGCATGCGCAGTGGAGTATAAGAAAGACGGCAAAACGTTTATCGCGCTGTTTTATACCGGCGAGAAAAAAGACGAGTGCGAGATTAAAAACAAGATAGAACGAGACTTGTCGCGTTACGCGGTGCCGACTACGGTTAGGCGCATCGAAACTATTCCGATGACGGC
>CATLGX010000030.1 GCA_949948785.1 uncultured Christensenella sp.
GTGCCGAGCATTTCAAGCCCGAATACGCCGTTATTGGAGCCGACCTTATCTGCGACGCACGTGATAGCAAGCCTCGTTATCTTGCCCGACGCCCCCACTCCGCCGAAAATACTTCCGCAGTTGAAGTTGCTTATCTTATACCCTCTGCCCTCGAACGTTCCGTTGAACATGCCGATATCGCTTTTAAGCGTTTCGCCGCCCAAATCAATATCGCAATCGAGATACATATTTTTATTCTCGTTACCGTGTCTTAATGCGGCTTCGAGCGACGCCTTATCAGATATCACAAGCCAATCGCCGTACGGGTCGGGAACCGTAACCGTGCAATCGGCAAAACAATCGGAATCCTTTACGCTGGTCGCGCGCACTATCGCCGTGCCGTACTTGCCGCCATCCGCGGTAACGTTACCCTGTTCGTCGACCGACACGATATCGCTTCCCTCTACGACGCTCCACTCGACGCCCGCGTCGGCGCCGGCCTGTTCGGGCGAAATCGCCGCCGACAGAGTAAACGTTTCGCCGAGCGGAAGGCTATGCTCGTTCTCGCTGAGCGAAACCGTAAGGATTTCGTCTTTGACTTTTACCGTACAGCGCGCTTCCGCGGATTCGTAACTTGCGACAACCGTAGTTTCGCCTTTCGACACGGCGGTAATCAATCCGTCGTCAACGGTCGCAATGTCGGGGTCGAGAGAATGCCATTCGACTTTTCCGTTCGACTCGGCGTTGAGTTTATATGTATTTAAGCCGTCGTCGAGAGTAAGAAGAACCAAATCTTTATCGAGTTTTACGGAAGGTTCGATAACCGTAACGTTGCATACGACGGACTTGCCGCCGCCCGAAACCGTTATGCGCGCAGTTCCGCCGGATATTGCCGAAACAAGCCCGTCCTGACTGACGGTCGCCACATTAGTATTATTCGACTTGAAAAACAGCGCTTCCGCGTCAGTTTCCACATCGATGCGCGCCGTTCTGCCCGACATTATTTCGAGCGTGGGCGTGAGAAGTTCGAGATTTACGCCGGGATTGACTTTTACGGTACATACCGCTATGTTCTCGCCCGCCGTAGCATAAACGGTGGCATAACCTTTGCCGACGGGCTTTACCGTCGCCTTGTTAGCCGACGAACCGACGGAAACCGTTGCGACTTTATCGTTCGACGACTTCCATACGGGCGCGTCGTTGACGTTTGCGATAGTAAGGGTCAAAACTTCGAGATTACCGTCGACGGTAAGTTCGACATGCGATTTGTCAATAACAAAAGTTGCCGACGGCTTAGTCGCGGGTTTATCCGAGCATGCGGCAAGCGCAGCAAGGCAAACCGCCATCACCGCCGCGATTACTATACTTATAATTCCCTTATGTTTTCTCATGATTTCCCCCGATTATCGATATGTTACCGTTTTTCGGAAATACCGTTACTTGTTGCCGCCGTCGGCGGACTTTTTATTTTTTCTGTCTCGCACTATTTCGTGCGGAAACTTTATTTTGAATTTGCGAACCACGATGTCCAGAAGGAACAGTACCGCGCAAATAATCAGCAACGCCAATGTCGGGTCGCCTGTACTCTCAATCGTTTCGCTCATCTAGTCGAATATTTTATCAGCAGAGAACAGCATACTGCCTTTGCCTTCCAATCCGAGTTTTTCCATAAACGCGAAGTCTGCGTCGGTATCCGTAAATGCGGAATACTCGCGCGAGTAAGAAAACGCGGTATAAGCGCTGTATTGCTCGCTTTCTCCGCCGCCGGACTTCGTAACTCGCACGGTATATAATCCTTTATCTTTCATTTTGAACGAGCTTGCAAAACGCGCCGACGAAAGCTTATCGAGCAACAAATCGAAAGCGGAACCGTCGGGCGCAATCAGTTCGGCGGAAATGCTCTCGCCTTTTTCCAGCACTGCGCGTATAACCGTCTGCACGGTGTGATTGTCGTGCGAGAAATCGACGGACACCGTCTGATTGCTTATTTCGCGCCGCGACATTACGGACGCTATCGAATTTGTTACGAACTTAACGCCGTTAGGGTCCGTAAAGTATTCCGCAGACCACAATCCTTCGAGGTCGCACATAAAACTGCCCACTCGTCCCTCTCCGCGCTTCCACTCCGCATATATGGGACTGCCCTCGTGTCCGAGAACCATTGTCGCGCCCTCTTTTATGCGAGTGCCGTAATACCCGCCGAGCTTGGGAAGTTCGTCGATTCCCGCAACTGCCGAAGTGTGGCTGACGACGGCGGGAGTAAACTCGCCCTCGTTCAGATGTTTGCCCGATGCGGTGGTCGTCTCTTCCACCATGACTTTTATAAGTTCGCTCTCTCTCACGACGTCGTAGAATCTGCCGCCGCCGCGCTCCGCCATTTCCTTTGCCGTGTCGGTCGGCACCGACGAGCCGAGAGCTATTGTGGACAATGTTATGTTATTGCGCGCGATACGGTCCACATTGTCGAGTATCATCGCCTTATTGGGGTCGACAGGTTCGCCGTCGGTGAGGAATATAATATGCTTTAATTCGGTCTTGTTAAAAGACTGTAACATGTTGCGCGCGTCTTCGAGCGCTTTGGAATAATACGTGCCGGTCGCGGTTTCTATATCTCTGATTCGTCGGATAATTATGTCTTTCTTATCGAGCGACGACATTTCCGACACAATTGTCGATTCCATATTAAACGAAATAACGCCTACATAGTCGTCTGGCGCGAGTGCGTTCACGCTTGCAACCGCCGCTTCTTTTGCAAGCTCCATGCGCTCGACGGTGGTACCGGACGCGGTTTCTCTCATGCTGCCCGAACTGTCGATTATCAAAAGCAATCCCAACGACTTCGCGTCGGTATTTGCATTGACGGGCAAAAGCTGTTCGAACTTGGTATCTTGCATGTCTTCCTGCACGTATGCTCTGCCGCCGCCGACGGTGTAAAGTCCGCCGCCGTACGATTCCACATAATCGGTAAGCATATCGTCAAAGCCCTGCGGCAAATCGCTGTTTGCCACATTCATGAGAATGACTTCGCCGTACTCGCAAAGAGCTTCAAGCGTATTCGGAAGTTCCGAAACCGTTACCCGCGTAACGTCGAAATTGACGTCGAGAAGCCCCGTCAAGTCAGGCGCGCCGTTACCGCTGCCGTCCACCAGCAATATTTTAGACGACGCATTGACATTAATATAAGAATAGAACACATTGTTTTCGATTATCGCATCGCGCTCAGGTTCAAGCTCCGCGCGGACTACGTGAACCCTCGAATCGACTACCGCATAATCAAACGAGAAGGTATCGTTTCCTCCGCTCAAATTAACGTTCTGTTCGCCGATAAGTTCTTCACCGTCGTATAGTTTAAGTTTAGCCGATTGAGTTACCGTGCTTTGAACGGCAACCGCAACGTCGGCGCCGCCGCCCGACATCTGAACTTCGATACCGCTTATCTGCGCTTCCGCACCGACATTCGACGACGGGAAATACACTGTGTCGACGCGCACGCCCTCGTCCGACAACGCCTTAACCGTCGCCATCGCGTTATTGTCAGTCTGTATTCCGTCCGAAAGCACGATTATTCTGCCGTCCTTCGGAGAAGAAAGCTGTTTGCGTGCATACTTCAACGCCGCCGATATATCGGTAGCGCTGCCGACGGGCTTTTTCGTTTGCTCGGAATACGCTTTTCTGACTTCGTTAATATCGGAACTGAGTTCGGCGCTGTAAACGCAATCGCCGCCGAATGTTACTATGCCTATACGGCGTTCGGACTTTTTTACCTCGTCCAAAACCGAATCTACGAATTCATCCATTTCGGCGCGCGAAACGCTTGCGCTGTCCGATGCGTCCACTAACAAAATAACGTCTTTCTTAACGGAAACCTGCGTAAAAGCAAACGACAGTCCCGCAAGCATCAGCACGGCGAAAAACAATATAACGCAATGAATACAAAGCGAAATAACGCGGTTTCTTGTGTTGCGATGCTGCTTCGGGACTCGGAAATACGGAATCAGCGCCAACCCTATTGCGGGGATAAGCAAAAACAGCAGCCACGCATTATCGAAGTGCAACGACATCGCATTTAAAATACTAATACTGCTCACGATACTGCAACCCCCATTCGACGCACAGCAATACTAATATTGCGATTATAAAGTAAAACGTAATATCTTCGGTATTGTTTTTTATACTTGTATCCGTACCCGAACCGAACGGCGTAATCGGGTTTTCGAGAACGTCGAGTTTGTTTCCGAATACGCTCTCGGACTCGGCGACGCGCACGTAAAACTCCGTTTCCGAATTACGTCCCGACAACGTTTCCTGCGAAATCTTGTACACGCCGGACTTTTCGGCTGAAAGTCGCACGGGATATTCGTTGTAAGTCGATTTTTGAGAAGTGCCGTCGCCGTACTCCGCGCTCACCGTAAGCGACGTAGCGCCCGCTTTCGCGCGTATTTCAATCTCGTCGCCCACCTCGTAAAGCGTCGAGTCGACGGTTTTCGGTACCGACACTGTACAAAGATTGTTTATAAGCAACGGGAAATCCGCCACTATAGGAAAATTCGCCATATGCAAGTCGAAAGCGAGCACCACCGTTTTAATTCCGTTATCATCCTTTATGAGCAATACGGGGTCGCCGTCGACGAGCAATATCGGTTCATATCCCGTGTAACGCGTTATGCGCGTATATCGGCTCAACGTTATGTTCGCCGGATTAACGGATTTGAGAATCGCCTTTGCTGTCGGACTTGCAGACGCCGCTGTAAGCGGAAGTCTGTCATCCTTGCCGTCGCCGCGAACCGCTCCGACTGTGATTCCCGACGAAAGCGGAATATCTTCTGTGGGATTCACGTACCATACCGAACCGTCCGACGGCGCGTTTTGCGGCACTTTTCCGTCGTAAATATAAAGGTCGAATCCGCTGTCTGTCTCCGGCACAGTCTCGTTTGGTATAACGACCCGACACTTCTCGTTAGAACGCAACGCGCTGTTCAAAAAGCCGGGATTGTCGCTTACGAGCTGTGCTCCGATTAACTCGGTATTCGGCGCGTAAATATAAAAATCGTTGTCGAAACTTGCACTGTCCGAAGCCGACAAATGCACTTCCGCACTATCGTATTTGGAAATGTCGAGAGAATCCCATACCACTTTCGCGGTAGCATTCTTGCCGCATTTTGCAAGCCCCGGAAGTTGCGCTTTGCCGTCAATCGAGAGCTTTACCGAAAATTCGGCCGCCTTGCCGTAGCTGGCTACTTCTGCGGTAAATACATACTTGCCTTTTACGCGTTTTGCCGAAAAATCGAGTATTGCGGCATTCCATTCGGCATTCGCGACGTTTATTACGGTTACCTTGCCCTTGTCTTTATAGTCGTGGTCTGTGTAAAACAACACTTCCGCGGACGGGTTTTCGGCGAGTACGTCCTCGGCAAGTTCCATAGCCGAACCTACGTCGGCTTCGGACATGCCGCACTCCGTTTCGAACAGTTTTTGTTTGGCATAACTCGCGGAATCTGTTCTGCGAATTATGAAAGACGATTTTCCGTCTGCAACGATGACGCTGACTTTATGTGAATTGCCCGTTGTCTCGTCTATTATATCTATAATTTCGTCTTTTGCCGCGTCAAAGCGCGATTTACCGTCGTAGACGGCGCTCATTGACGCAGACGCATCGATGACAATAATCTTTTCGCCGTTTTTGCTGTCGAGAACGACTTGCGGGAACGACATCGAAAACGCGATTAACGCGAGAATCAAAAGTTGCACGATAAACAACAGCGAGTTCTGCAACCACTGCAACGGAACTTTGCGTTTCGCGTATTTCAAACTGAGCTTCCAAATATAAGTACTCGAAAACTTCTTGTCTTGATACTTGGGCTTAAATATGTATATAAGTATGAGGACGGCTACGGCAATGAGACCGAGCAATCCCAAAGGAACAGCCAATCTCATTTCACAACACCTATCCTAAACATGCCTTCAAACAATAATTTTTCTATCGGCTCGTTACACACCGCCGAAACATAACCGACGTCGCGCGCCGCACAATAACTTTTTATATCGCCCAAAAATTCGTCGAGCGCCGCATGGTACGCCTTTAAATGAGCTTTTGTGATTTTCATCTTAAAGTTTCGCTCGTCGAGCGGGTCGGACGCCTCGTAATCGACAAGACGTATTCTGCCCTGACACACGGGGTCGAGTTCCTCGGGCGAGAGCACTTGAACAAGCATTACCTGCCGCTTATTGTACAACAAATAATCGACGGCACGTTTCCAATTGCTGTCCGTCATAAAATCAGATATTATGACCGTCAAACCGTTACTCGTGCCAACACTTCGGCAACCGATTATTGCCTTTTCGAGGTCGGCGTCGCCCTTAAACGACAAATCGTCGAATTTACCGAGTCCGCGGAACAGCGAATTTTTGCCTGTAACTACGCCGCAAAAATCCTCCGCCTTATCGCCTTTTACGAGCTGTATCGACGTTCTGTCCATATTTTGAACCGCAAGAAACGATATTGCGGCGGCAACGCGCATGGCGTAAACCGCTTTATCGTTATTCGCCTTTTGCATGGACGCGGAGCAGTCCAAAAACGTCTGTATGTGCATTTGCCGGTCATCGACAAAGAGCTTAATGAAGTATTTTTCGAAACGGCTGTACAAATTCCAATCTATACGCCGAATATCGTCGCCGAGCGCGTATTCTTGATAGTCGGCAAATTCGACGGTCGAACCGTAGAACTTTGTCTGATGGTTGCCGCCGAAATACCCGCGCATGTCTTTTTTTACATACAAGCTGGCGCGTTCGAGACGATTGAAAAAGTTATCGTCGATAACACCGTTAAACGCCATGTTTTATTTTTTGCCGCCGAACAGTCCGCGTCTGGACTTTTTGCCCTCGCTTTCTTCGGGCGTTTCGTGAACCGCGCCGCCTTCTGCGGGACGGATTTCCTTGATTATTGTTTTAATCACGTCGTCGGAAGCGATGTTGTCAGTAACCGCTTCAAACGTGAGTTTGATTCTATGTCGAAGCACCGGACACGCCAATGCGTTGATGTCCGCAAACGACACGTTATAGCGCCCGTTAATAAGCGCGCGAACTTTTGCCGCAGAAATTATAGCTTGCGCGGCACGCGGGCTTGCGCCGTTGCGTATATACTTTTTGGCGGTTGCCGTAGAACTCGCACTCTCGGGCTGCGTGGCGATTATCAAATCCATCGCATAGTCTATTACGTCCGACGCAATGGGCAGATTTTTTGCCGTTTCGCGCATGGAAAGCAACTGCTCGGCATTGCATGCCGCTTCCGCAACCTCGTCCATGGTAACCTGGGTCATTTCGACTATACTGCGAAGTTCATCTTTTTCGGGATACGTAACGAGCAGTTTGAACATGAATCGGTCCATCTGCGCTTCGGGCAAAGGATACGTACCGTCCTGCTCTATGGGGTTTTGTGTGGCGAGAACGAAAAACGGTTCGTCAAGTTTTCTCGACACGCCCATAACGGTAACCTTGTGTTCTTGCATCGCTTCGAGAAGCGCGGATTGAGTTTTTGGCGTAGCGCGGTTAATCTCGTCGGCAAGTATGATATTGCTGAAAATAGGTCCGGGCTGAAAGCTGAATTCGTTGTTTCCGCTATTGCCCTTTACTATAATATTGGTTGCCGTAACGTCGGCAGGCATGAGGTCGCATGTGAACTGAATGCGCGAAAACGGCAAGTCGAACACTCTGCCGAGCGAACGCACAAGCCTTGTCTTTCCGACGCCGGGCACGCCTTCGAGAAGAACGTTGCCTCCCGCTATCATCGCTATAACCGTATATTCCACGACTTCTTTTTGACCTATAACGTCGCG
Organism: uncultured Christensenella sp.; assembly: GCA_949948785.1. Taxonomy (GTDB): domain Bacteria; phylum Bacillota; class Clostridia; order Christensenellales; family Pumilibacteraceae; genus Anaerocaecibacter. The sequence goes on from CATLGX010000030.1 coordinate 7,812, forward strand.
GCCTATCTGCGTAAATATGTTTTCGCACTGCTCTGCGAATCGGTCGAGGTCTTGCTCCGTAATCTCTTTCTTTACATTTTTCGGCGCAGGAACGCTTTCCTTGTCAGTTTCGACAGCCTCGTTATTCTCTTTTTTGGGAGCGGCCTTTTTTGCCTTATCTGCCTTCTTTTCGGTTGCCATAAAATTCTCCTATCGGTTAATTTAGAATATTGAAGTAGTTTTCTATAATAATGCGCTCTTCTTCGGTAAGCTCGCCGCTCGTCAAAAGTTCGAGAACTTTTTTGTAGTATTCTTCGTACACATCCATATACGGAGTTTTACCGTCTATTACCGAATCGTAAACTATATCGCCGTTCTCGTCGGGATTTGCGGGTCCCGTTTCGGACGATTCGTCTTTCTCCTCTTCTTCGTCGGGGTCTTTTTCGTCGTCGCTGTCCGAACTCGAATCGCCGAGTTTGTCGAGAGCGTCCTTAATTGTATCCATTATCGTCTCGTCTGTGCTGTCCACTTCATCTTGTTCGTCGAGAGCGTCTTTTATCGCGCCGAGCGCGGAGTCGATTGCGTCTTGAATTTCCTGATTTATTTCGTCACTGACTTTATCCTCGTCGCCCTCGCCTTCTTCGGGAGGCGGGATTGCGGCGAGCATGGCGTTTGCCAAATCTTCGAGAGCTTTGGCGAGTTTATCCTCTTTTTTATCGTCCGCCGCAGAAGCGGAAACCGCAGACTTTTTGTCCTTTTTCGGCTCTCTGTATCCCGCGTCTTCGAGCGATTGAAATATATCTTCCGCCGTCTGAATGAGCACATCGTACTTTTCCTGACCTACAAGCGGCTGAATGGAGTCGTACATCTTTTTAAAAGCCGCTTCTATTTTAGTCATGTCTCCCGACGCAATGGCAATGCCGAGTTCGCGCGTCGTATCGTGCTTTTTAAGCTCGTCGGCAATTGTGTTCTTAGACATTGCGTCTTGAAGAATTTTATGTATTTTCTGCGCCGTATCCGAAACCTTGGCTATTTTAACGTCGAGAGTATCGGTAGGTTTAAGACTGTCTTCGAGGTCGTCCACCATGCCGTGCAACATGTTTTTAAGCGAAAGGTCGACTTTTGCATCGTCTATTTCACGTCTGATTTCTTCAATCATTTCGCGGATTATTTTGTCTTCTTCGCTCTCGACGGGCTGTTCTATCGGCGGCGTCGACGATGCGGCTTCTTCCGCGCGCACAGCGTGCACGGTGGAAGTTACAATCATAACGACTGCTATTGCCGCAGCTACTGCAACCGCGATAACGGCGGTTTTGGGAAACGGAATTTTTACATGTTTAAGTTCCACTTCCGAAAGCGCGCGACGAGCATCCTCCCGCTGCCGCTTGGCAAGCGCATCGTCACGGTCCGCGTATTCGAGCATGGTTATCATGCGCTCTTCAAGTCCCACTCCGTCCACGCGCGACGCGGTCTTTTTCATATTGGTGCGATAATATTTTCGGTATGCGAGAAAAGCAAACCCCAAAGCGCCGGCGACAAGAACGCCGAGCGATATCCAAATCGTGTTGAATTCCGCGATAAACGAAATAATCGACACGGGTATGCACAGCGCAAATCCGCATACAAACCCTATTATCAGCGATTTCATTACCGCTTCGAGTTGCAGTTTTTTCTGAAATTTTACGAGCAGCTTTTCCTCGTCGGAAAGAGGCCGTTTTTGTTTTTTACTCATTGTTGCGTCGTTTCTCCTTTTATTCTCACCACGAGTAAGCGCCGCTTTCGAGCGTACGCGCCGTTTCTTTGGATGATATATACTTACCAGCTTTATCCCGCACGGACAGCGTGAACGAGAACATAGCACCGCTTACTATTTTATCGTTTGTCGCCGACGCTGTTCTGAGCGCGCCGAGTATAGCGTTGTTCGGAAGTATGTGCCCGCCGTCTATTAAATCGGCGAACTTAATGTCGGCTCTGCCTGCGAACGAACCTCCGACATACACGTTGAGCTGTAATACAGCTACTTCGTCAAGTCCTGCGAGAGTTTGCTTATTGAAGAATTTGTAAAGCGGGTCCAGCATTTGAGCGTGAAGCTGTAATACGATGTGCGGAGGAGCGTCGCCCGAAAACACGACGCCGGGATGAGTCAGCGGCACGCGCTCGAACCCGAGCTTATCGAACGCCGTCTGCGCCGCATCCCAACGATTAAACGCCTCTTCGATTTCAGGCAGGTTCTTGGACGCATACGACAGCGCTTCGTATTTCGCGCTCGCGTTATCGAGTACGTCGAACCACGTAATATCTATGTTTTTGATATCGGTCGGAACCTTGTTTGCGGCTTCGATAAACTCATTTATTTTGATTTTCTCCGCCGCGGCGAAAAGCACGTCGTATTTTTCACGCGCTTTTTGCAGTTTTTCATACGCCTCCGCAACGCCGGCGGCAGTTTTAGCCGTTTCCGACATATCCTTATACAACTTTTCGGCGCGTTCTATATCGTTTTTATTATCGAGCGTAATGCCGTCTGCGCCGGGCAGTTTACTTATGCGCGCCAAGAAATTTTCCACGTCGGCTTCGTCTTTCAACACACGGAACTCGGCGGCGGCTGCGTCGAGCTTCTGCTTGGCGGCAACCACGTTTTCGTACGCCTGCGCTTCTTCCGCGAGTTTGCCGTAATCGTACAGCAAATCCTCTATCGCGTTTTCCGAATCAAGCGTTATTTCTTCCTCGACAAGCGCATCCACGCCGTCGACGAAAGCCTTTGCCTGCTCTTTGAGTTTTTCGATACGTTCCTCTTCTTCGAGTTGCTTAATAACGCCGCGAGCCTTATTCAGCAACACGTACGCCGCTACGACCGAACCGTCGCCGCGCGAAGTTTCATCGAGATTTTCATACAGCGCGAAAGCGGCGTCTACGGATGCAGCGTCCTTTAAAGTAATATTCGATTCTTCCGGCAAACGCTGTACCGCTTTGACGAATTTGTTTCTGTACGACGCTTGAAGTTTTTCCGCTTCGACTTTGTCTTGCGCAACGCGTATAACGTCGTACTCTGTCTTGTATTTATCGAGCTTGTTTTTACTGTCTTTGACGTTGCCGTTATTTTTGTACTTATCGCTCAAATGCTCGTATATTATATACCCCGCCTCGATATCGGCTTCCGAATCGATTGTAATGGGAGTCGCGATTCTGGTAACGTAGTTTACGAAAAAACTGATAGGCGCGGGAGTAACGGGCGCGGACTCTTCACTGCAACCGACAAGTGCCGTAGGCAAAACGAACGCCAATGCCGCCGCAAAAACCGATACGATTTTAAATACCGCTTTCCTAATCACATTTCACCCCGTGTTTTGTAAGCAACTGAATGCTGATTTTCACTAAGTACTAATATAACATAAACACAGTTTGAATGTCAATAGCTACGGAAAAATAATATGCGCAATTTTCGACAGTTTTTTCTTTTATTTACGTCTTGACAACATATAACGCATATGGTAAAATAATATTAACGATATTTTAACGAGAAAGGGGAAACGATGAAAGCACTTGCAAGAAAATTTGCGATAGTATTCGTCTTTGTATGTCTTTTTGCGACGGGAGCGCTCGCCGTGGCTTGCGGCGACGACGACGGCGGCAAAAACACGGTTACTATCACGTACGACACGGGCGCGGACGCATCCAAAGTATCCGCGCTTACCGCGGAACCGGGCAGTAAAATATACCCGCCCGCCGACCCGACAAGGGACGGGTACCGCTTCGACGGCTGGGAAAAAGACGGCGTCAGATATGAGTTCGACGTGATGCCGGACAAAAGCATTACGCTTACAGCGGCATGGAAAAAACTGTACACCGTAACGTTCGTTACCGGCGAAGGCGCATCGGCGATTGAAGCGGCGCAATACGCCGAAGGCGACGAACTTAACCTTACCGAAAAACCGACTTTAAACGGATACAAATTCGTCGGTTGGAAAGACGGCGACGCGCTGTTTACCGAAACCGTTATGCCTGCTCGCAATCTGACGCTTACCGCCGAATGGAAAGCGGCATACACTATAACTTTCGATACGGGCGTTTCCGGCATTACGGCGAATCCGCTCGTCGAAGAAGCCGGCGCGGCAATTGCTCCGCCGATTATCTCCCGCCCCGGCTGGCATGTCGCCGAATGGCAACATAACGGCATGCCATACAAGTTCGACAAAATGCCGTCCGAAAATATAACGCTCACCGCGGTATGGAAAGAACTTACCAACCTTCCCTCAATGTTCATCGAACTGTATAAAGAAGACGGCAGCAAAAATCCGCTGCACGACGTAGAGCTTGACAAGGACACATACGTTTCGAGCCGAATTACGCTCACGAATACCGACGACGAATTTGCGCTCAACTATTTGAAAGCGGAGTTCAAAGGCCGCGGCAACGGCTCGTGGAACGATATTCCCGAAGTCGCAGGATTGGGCAAAAAACGCGGATACCGTTTGAAGTTCGATAAAAAGCAGTCACTCTTCGGGCGCGCGGCGAACAAGCACTGGGTTGTAATAGCCTGCGCAAACTTCAACGACCCGACAATGAGCCGTAATTACCTCGCCTACAATATGGCGGGCGAAGTTTTCGGCAATATAGAATACGCTACCGAAGCGCACTGGATTGACCTGTACATAAACAACGAATACCGCGGCGTTTATCTCCTTTGCGAGCACGTCCGCGTCGATAAAGGCAGAGTGGAAATTGAATCCGAGTTCGGCGTAGACGACACCGGCTACTTTGTGGAATACGACGCTTACGCGCAAAACGAAGGCGAAGAAGGCGTCAACTGGTTCCGCGTCGACGGGCTTAAATATCCTTTTACCGTCAAAGCACCCAACCCCGACGATTATTTGGAAGAAGGAATAAGCAAAGCGCGGTTTATGAAACAGGTCGCGTTTATTAAAAACGAAATCGAAAAACTGTATAACGCCGCGCTTGACAAAGACTTCGACGCTTTTTCGGCTTACGCCGACGTCAACTCTTTCGTCGACATGTACATACTTCACGAACTCTTTAAAAACGTAGATACCGGATACAGCTCGTTCTTCCTCTACAAAAAAGCCGGCGGTAAAATATTCGCCGGACCGCCGTGGGATTTTGACGCGACGACAGGCTTCGACGCATCGTACGAGCGCGGCGACAGAACGCCGCAGGGCATTTACGTTGCAGGCTCTATCGCCGAGGTAAACGGCGGACAATGCGCGAGCGAACTTTACATATCGCTCTATCAAACTTCCGGCTTTAAAAATGCGGTAAAAGCGCGCTGGAAGAAACTTTCGCCGCAAATATCCGAATTCCTCGACCGTCGCATGAACGACGATGTTTACGAAACATACAAAGCCGCTATGGGCAAGAATTATGCGGCTTGGGAACAAAAATCTCAAACCGCGGCAGAAAACGATTGGCTCGCAAATATGAGAGAACTTAAACAATGGCTCACCGACCGTATAACTTGGTTGGACGGCGAATGGGCGTAAATTGCCGCAACATAAAAACGGACTTTGCAAATAACAAAGTCCGTTTTTTTACGCAATTATTTCCCGTGTTCTTTTTTCCATGTCTTGACGGAATCAAGACGAGCTTTGAACTTGCCCTCGTTCCCCTCTTCCGTAGGAAAATAATATTCTCTGTCTTTGAGCGAATCGGGCAGACACTGCATTGCAGTCAGTTTTTCCGCATAATCGTGCGCAAACCTGTAATCTTTACCGTACCCCAGCTCCTTCATGAGCTTAGTGGGCGCGTTTCGTATTTGAAGAGGTACCGGCTCCGCAAGCATGCCGAGCGCATCCGATTTTGCTTTCATGTACGCGACGTCAA
>CATLGX010000031.1 GCA_949948785.1 uncultured Christensenella sp.
AAACATGTTCGGCTATCCATACCAAGTACCTATACGCAAGTCCACTACCCCGCACATATTGCTATATACGGTTTGGGCTCTTACCCTTTCGCTCGCCACTACTCAGGCAATCGTTAATTTACTTTCTCTTCCTCCGGGTACTAAGATGTTTCAGTTCCCCGGGTTCCCTTGTACAAGCTATGAATTCACTTGCACATGACTACGGTTTCCCGTAATCGGGTTTCCCCATTCGGAAATCTGCGGGTCAAGGCTCATTTGCAGCTCACCGCAGCTTATCGCAGCTTATCACGTCCTTCATCGGCGCCAGATGCCTAGGCATCCATCGTACGCTCTTAGTAGCTTAATCGTCCAATTCCTAAAAATAAGAATTTACAAGATAAACTTACAAATTGCGATACATAATACATATCACCAATATTTGAATAATTTGTTTACTCGCTTTAAGTTATATGCAGTTGTCAATGTTCGACACGGTTTGCCTTAGAGGTCAAAAAAAACACAACGAACAACAACATGGGATTTTTGCCCCTTTACGCTATTGCTCATTATGTCCAGAGGTATGGCTTATTCGCGATACATGAGACCCGTGTGCGTCCCGCAATTTGCGAGAGCTTTGTCATAATACCACACATTAATACGGGTGTCAAGCGTTTTTACAAAGTTTTTTAAAATTTTTCAAAATATTTTGTAAGAATTATTCTGCCCCGACGGCACAAACGTTATTCTGTCTCAAACGCTCGAATAAAAAAGCCCCGACAGAGCCTTTCTGCCTATGGAGCTTTTACGGAACGCCCCGCGAGATTTTACGCGCAGGGCTTTGCGCACCTTTCCATTATCGCATCGACAACCGCCTGCGAGTCTTTATAGAAGTCCGACGACCACACGCGAACCACCGTCCAGCCGCGGCTTTCCAAAAACCTGCGGCGCATAACGTCGCGCTCGCGCGCTTTCAAATCCTTTTTCAATAGGCTGTCGTCGCACTCTATGCCCAATACGTACTCGCCGCGCGCATTCTTTACCGCAAGGTCGAGCTTATAGTTGCCCATACCGACGTTACGCTCCACGTCCGCGCCGCGCGCTTCGAGCGCCGCCGCGACATGCTCGCGGAGCATACCCGTCCGCTCTTCCGTGCGAGGCAAGGCGGCGTCGACAAACGAATCGAGCACTCGCTTTGCCCCGGATTTATCTCCGTCAGAGACGCAGTATGCGTAATCCAAATACTTGCGCAGTATGCGAACGCCCGTCGAATTGATGTCGTCGACGCGCAGGTCGGTCGGGATAACGGAAGTTACTATATCGATTTTACGTTTTGCGCGGCTTATTGCGACGTTCAACCTGTTCTCGCCGCCCGCGCGGTTGAGCCAGCCGAAGTTTCTGCTCATAACACCTGCGGCGTTTCGAGCGTACGCGAACGAAAAAACTATGCGGTCGCGCTCGTCGCCCTGCACGTTTTCGATATTTTTGACAAACAGTCCCATATCCTCGCCGTCCTTGCGCCGCGCCGCCGCCGCCGCATACATCGCTTTGAACTCGGAATCCGCATCGCATTTTTTGTCAATCAAATCGAGAATACAGTCGCGCTGTTTGGCGTTAAACGTGATAACGCCCAACGTTTCGCGCGTCGCTTCGGGTTCGCTCGCGCACTCTTTCAAATAGTCCGTTACAATCTCCAAGACCTTATCGGCCTCGGCGCGGTTGACCCTATCCTCCCACAATCCGTCGACCTTATGTATTTTTATGGGCGGAGAAACCGGCGGAATCGGATTGGGCGAAATATTGAGCCGTCCGCCGTAAAACGCCGCGTTGCTGAACGCAATCAGCTCTTCGTACCGCGAACGGTAATGATACGACAGCATGACTTCGGGGAATTTGAACCGCGCGATGTCGAGCAGACTCTCTTCTTCGAGCACCGCGTCGCTTTCCTCGTCCTCATCCACCGTTATTCTGCCGTCGCCAAGCCCCGACGGGCGGAGCTGTTTATGGTCTCCGCACACCACGAGCCGACGCGCCCTCGCTATTGCGGGAATACCGCGCTCGACATAAATCTGCGACGCTTCGTCGAACACCAAAAGGTCGAACAAATCGTTTTCGAGCGGCAACACTTCGCTAACCGCTTCTGGCGTCATGAGAAAAATACGTACGCCGCGGAACAGTTCGAAATCAAACTTCTCGACAAACCGACTTACGGCGGGACGGCGCTTGCCGTCTATCGCGCGCAACATGTCGCCGCGGCGCTTGCTCTCCGCGATATTTGCGGAAAACGCCGTTTTGAGCACGTTCATAGTTTTGTCGCGCGTAAGCTCGCGCTTGCGGTCGATACTCGAACAAATGCGCGCCACAATAGAGGAATAGCCCGATATCGAATTTATCACGACGCGATTGGCGTTTTCAAACCCGTCTATATACACATACGCGATATAATCGAAGAGCGAACCGTTGAGCGCGGCGGGCAGTTTTCCCGTCTGTTCCGCTACGTTGCGCAAAGCACCGTAGTACAGCCGCGTACAAAAATCGAGCGCGGCGGCGGTAAGCCGCCTGTCATTAAACGCGACGTAATTTTTTAAACCGTTATAAAGCGCGACGGGTTCTTTTTTGAACCGCTTGAAAAGCGCGCGATTGTACGCGGCGAAATTAGCTTTTAGAAACGCTTTGAGCGCGCGGCGGTACTTGAATCTGCCGCCGTACGCATAAGTATCTAATATGCCGTCGAGCTGTTTCAACAGCTCCGCGACCTGCGCATCCGACAGCCCTTGTTTGAAATCGACGAGCCAATCGTACTCCGTCGCCATGTCGTAATACTCGTCCAGCTTTTGCATGAGCGCGCCGTCGTCGAGCGCGCGTTTTGCCGCCTTGACGTTTTCGTAGCCGCACTCGAAAAGCGCGTTCGGCACGGCGGCGCGGTAAGGCCCTGCGTCGAGCGCAGACACCGTACGTTCCGCCGCTTTGAACGGGTTGTCGAGATTTTCGCCGTAAATGCTTATCATTGGCGCGCCGCATTCTTCGGATTCCAACGCCGCCGCCAGTCTGTCCAACTCCGCAATGCTCGAATCCACCGCAGACACCATGCGCGAGTACGCGACTTCGTTAAAAGGCGCGGGCTTTTCGACGGCGTCGAACATCGCTTTAAGCCTGCCGTAAAAAGCCGCTTTGTCTTTGGGGTCGTCCACGAACAGCGCATAGCGCGCAAGCTTGCCGAGCCGCGAATATATCACCGACAGCGCGGCATGTTTTTGGCTGACGACAAGCACGTTTTTTCCGTCGTCCACGGCATCGGTTATCATGGAGGTTATGGTCTGCGACTTGCCCGTACCGGGCGGGCCCTGCATGACGAGCGTGCGCTCGGTCGCGGATTTTTCTATCGCGCGCTCCTGCGAAACGTTGAGTTCGTTGATATAGTCGATAAAGCCTTCGGAATCGACGGGCACGTCGCCGCACCATTCCCCGCTGTCGCCGTACATATCGTCTATCTCGTCCGCGCCCTCCAAAAGCTCGGTCAGCGCGTGCGGCATTACGCCCGACTCTATTATGTCGTCGAAGTCTTTCTGCATCGCGCCGCTGTTCATGGGGAACAGCCCCACCGCAGCGTTGTTTACAATCTTGTATTCGTTGGGCGCGAACTTGGGAAAAGTTTTATCGGTGTACGCGGAAAACCCGACAATCGGCGCTTTGCTCTCGCCTGCCGTTATCCGCACGCCGTTTTCCGCGTAGAATGCGGTAAGCTCGCGCATAAACGCCGATTTGACTATATAATCCACCGCGCACGACGGCAACAGCGACGAACCTTTGCCGTTGAACTTGTTATGACAAAGCACGAGCGTGCTGTTGTAAGTAACGTCGCGAGACCCGTCGGTCGACATTACGATATTGCCGTCGATATTTTCGAGCGTTACGGGAAACAGCGCGAGCGGCGCGGAAACGTTGAACGAGCTTTTGCCCTCGCCGCACTTGCCGACCGCGAACGGATAACCCACATAAAGAGTATTGCCGCCCGTCTCGCGCACCGCCGCGGCAGCCGCGCGTATCAAACGGTTATACTGCGCGTAAAGCGCGTCGTTTGCAGTACAAACCGTTACGGGCTTACTGCCGAACGACAACAAAAAATCGACGGTCGCGCCGTCGCGCTTAACGTCGTTTGAAAAAAGGTCGATAGCCCGACCGGACGCAGGCTTGACAAGCCAAAGCATGCGATTGCGGCGATTGATGTTAGTCAAACGCGCTTGCAGGTTTTTCAGCGTATCTATGACTTCTTTGCGCATCATCGTCAGCTTTATCGGTTTTTGCGCTTTAAGAAGTATATTCAAAAAACCAAACCCGTACTTTTGCACGAACGCGCTTCCTATTCCCTTGATTTTGAGCATGTCGTCAAGCTCCGTAGGACAGCGCGCGGCAAGTTCTTTTAAAGCCGCGTCCGAAATAACCGCCGTAGGCGTATGCTTATTTTCGCGGTCGCGCAATTTTTCTCTGTAATCGTACAGCTCGTTGTATAACTCGTCCGTCATGCGGACATTATATCAAATTTTATACTGCGTTGTCAACATAACCGAGAAATGCGCAATCGGCAATTCGCAGTTATTTGATTGTATGTCGGGTACTTTGCCGGCCGCCGCACTGCCATCACGCCGCCTGTTGCGCGCCGCGCAATTCCGTTCGCGGACGGCACGACGCGCAAAGCGAGTTAAACAACGAATTATCGGGACGGCGGAAGCGACGGATTCGGCATGCGCAGTTTTTTCATGGGATGTCGCGGCTTTATAATCGTCTTGTCGAGAAGCGGACTCAACGTATATAACAGCGCGGGCAGCAACAGCAATACGCATGCAACGGAAATAAGCGTGCCGGTGCCGATATACATACCTATCGACGCAATGAGCGGGTCGGACGTCAACGCGCCGACGAGAAACCCGGCAACGCACATTATCGCGCCCGAGGTGAATACCGTCGGGAACGAGCCGGACACCGCGTCGGTCATGGCGTCGCGCCTGTTAAGCGCCGTTTTGAGTTGACCGAACCTATTTGTCAAAAGTATCGCATAGTCGATAGTCGCGCCCATCTGTATCGCGCTTATGATGAGGTACGTGAAGAAAAACAGATTGCCGCCCGTAATAAACGGCAATGAGAAATTCATAAAAATAGCGCCTTGGATTGCCAAAACGAGAACCGCGGGAATCCCCCAGCTTTTGAACGTGAATGCGAGTATTATATATATGAATATGATTGTAAGCAATGTAATCAGCACGTTATCCGACGAGAACGATTCGTTGAGGTCGTAGGCGCTCATTGACGAACCTGCAAAAATCGCGTCCTTGCGTATCGCTTTGACGGCGGGCGTAAGCTCTTTGATAAGCGCGAAAACGGCGTCGTCCTCCAAGCCCGCGTTGAGATTGAATACCAGCCGCGAGTGCTTTTCGCCGTCGAGCTGACTTTTCGCAAAACCGAAAAGCGCCTTGACTTCGCCGAAAGCGGGCGGAAGACTTGCGCCGAACAACCCTTCGTTAGCCATTACGTATTCGAGCACGTCGAGCATGGAAGCCGAAAACTCGGGAGTGTACGTCTCGCCTATCGACAGTGCGTACATTGAAAACAGAAGTTCCGCCGTCGCGCCGTCTATTCCCGTAACTTCGGAAAATCCCGCAGGCGACACGTCGTCGACTATATACGCGCCGTTATATTCTATACAGGACAGCGCAAGCGCCGAATCCACGAGTTCGGGATATTTTCCCATGCGCTTGACCGTCTCGACGATTTCGCGTTCGGTCGCGCAGTCGCCTTTTTCGACGAGTATGGCAAAGGTATTGTCATAACCGAAAATGCGCTCGCACTCACGCTTTGCGACGACGGTTTCCGTCGGTCGCGACGTGTCTATATCCTCGTTGCTGTAAACATAATCGATGCGCTGACTGAACGCCGCGCCCGCGGCGAACAGTGCGACGAACACGGGAATAAGCACGTACCGCGCTTTTACTACGCCTCTGCCCCAAAATCTAAGGCGCGGCACAAAATTGCGGTGGCGCGTTTTATCCATAGGTTTCGACAGCAACAGCAACAGCCCGGGCATGAGAAAAAACACCGTTATGAGCGAACAAACTATACTTTTCGCAAGTACGATTCCGAGGTCGAAACCCAGCCCGAGCTGCATAAACATCAACGCGACCAAGCCCGAAATCGTGGTGAGCGAACTCGACGCTATCTCGGGAATTGCTTTTGCAAGCGCGGCTACGAGCGCGGACTTCGGGTTCTGCGGTTTTTTGTCCTTTTCCTCCGTGAACCTGTGGCACAGTATTATGGCATAATCTATTGCGAGCGCAAGCTGTAAAATTATGCAAACGGTATTGGACACGAACGATATTTTACCCAGCCAAAAATTAGTGCCCATATTGAGTACCGCCGCCACAACAAACACTATCGGGAACGCCAACACTTCGGCGAAGCTCTTGGACGTGAACAGCAACACCAGCAGTATGACTGCCGCGGAAATAGCGATAATGACTATCATTTCGCTTGCGAGCGTATCAGCATAATTATTGTCGAGCGGCTTCGGCACGGTGAATTTATATCCGCTCGTATTTAAGATTTTTACCGTTTCGGCGTACGCCACTTTGGCACGCACGTCCGTTTTTGCTCCGTCGTAACTGACGGAGAACTTTGCGTTGCCGTCCTTATAATCGGAATCGGGCGAAAAAGAAAACATCGCCACGCCGTCGATTTTTTTAATCTCGTCCGCAAGCGCGTTCGCTTCAACGTCCGTTACGCCCTTGACAACAAACGTCGCCGCGCCGAAAGTCTCGAACTCTTTATCCATAATGTCGAGCGCCTGCTTGGTATCCGTGTCTTCGGGAAGATACGTCGATATGTCGTATTCAACTTGGACGCGCGGAATACATAGCGCGCAATACACCGTGATTGCCGCAAACAGAATAAAAAACAATATGCGTTTCTTAACTATGAACTCCGCAAGTCTTTTCATATTACCGTTGTCGTATGTATGCCCTTATCGGTTCGCCGTCAATCGCGGACGGCCGAGGACGGCGCAGTCGCGTCGGGCTTTGCCGTGCGCACGGAAGTTTTATAGTACTTGGACGGTTTTTCGACGTCGACAAGAGGGTGCGCCCACGAAAACGGCACCAACTCGTCCGCCTTGCCCACCCATTTCGGTTCGCTTACGGTGCTCAACCGCTCGGCTTGTTTTTTTATCTCTTCCGCTTTTTTCTTCTCGCGCGTAAGCGTCGCGTTCGAAGCCGCGCCGATTGCCGCGGCGGCGGCAGATTCGAGCTCGACGGTTTTCACTTTTGCCGGCTTTTTGCCGGTATCGGGCTTATCGGGTTTATATGTCTTGCGTTTTGTGCGTTCGCGAGTGCACGACGCCGCCGTTGTTTTTTGCGTGAGCCTGCCCTTGGCTTCCTCGTACATCTCGGCTTTTGTTTTGGGCAACACGACCTCGGGCACCTCGTAAGATACGGACTTACGCTTGCCCTGCGACGTATATTCCATCTCGGGAATATCGACGGTGTCTATCAATTTTTCGAGGTCTTTTGCCATTGAATACCGAACCGACGCGTTTTTTTCGAGTATGCGTCCGACTGTATTTATTATACATCGCGCATTGCTGATTGTCAATCGAACCGATTGAAACGACAGCGCATTTACTGCCGTGATTTATTTTGTAACGCCCAAAATCCGAACCGACGTAATTATTATGTATTCCCCGACGCAAGCGAATGAACCTTTGTGAATGGGCTTTCGTTTATTCGGCACTTGCTCTCTCAACACAAAACGGGACGGATAATCCGTCCCGTTTTGTTGTATTGTTGTGATTATGCGTTTGTCTAATTCCATTGAATAGCAACGGTTTTCAAAAGCACGTTTCCTTCCGCATCGCAAAGTTCGAATACATAGTCGACGCCTTTTTGTACCGGACCGCCCATATAAACGTTTACTCTGTACGAGCCGTCGGCGCCGAAAGCAAACATATCTTTCATGTCGTTGTTTTTAACGCCGTTGACCTTTACATATGCGAAGTTTTTAAGAACTTCGGCATATAGCTTTGCGTTCTCGTCCGTGCCGGCAAGCACTATTCCCGCGTGAACGTCTCCGCCGTACACTTCGTGTATCCTCGCGTCGGTTACGGTAGGAACCGTCGGTTCGACAGGTTCCTCGCCCTCTTCGAGAACGTTGACGGTGAACGTCTTGGTAAGACCGTCTACGGTTGCCGTTACGGTTGCGGTGCCTTTGGCAACGGCGGTAACGGTTACGGACAGTTTATCGTCGCTTACCTCGATAGTTGCAACATCTTCGCTGTCGACAGACCACTCGATTTCGCCCTCGACCGTGCTGCTTATAGTGGCAGTTACTGTATCGGTTACGGTTTCACCCTCTTGAAGCGTAAGATTGACTACGTTCTTATCGAGTTTCAAGCTCTTTTCGGGTGCCTTGGTGAACGTACCCTCTGCGACGACTTTGCCGGCGGCGTTCTTGTACTTCAACGAGAACACATAAGAATTCGTCCAATCCTGGGGAACGCCGATTTGAATATATACGTTCGTAGAGTCGTTGTACACATTGTGAATAATAATATTTGTGCAATCTTCGCCGTTCATGGTAACGGAAACGTCGACGCTCGATTTGTTTATCGTGCCGAGCTTCTTAATCATTTCCTCGCCCGCGCCGAAGCGGATATTGATATTCCAATTTCCGTAAACTTCTTGCTGAACGAGTTTATCGGAGACGTCAACGGGTTTTTCTTCGACTACTTCGCCCTCTACTACGGTGATTACGCACGTAACGCTGAACGCGTCATCGCCCTCACCGACCGTGCAGGTAAGCGTCGCTTTGCCTTCCGCCGCGGCAGTTACCGTAACGGTTGCGCCCGTCGAGTTTTCGGGTATCGTCGCAACGCCCTCGCCCTCGGTATCGGCTATCGTCCACGAAATAGACTTGTCGCCCAAGTTCTCGCTGCCGTTGATTCTGATAACGGAAATATCCGCCGTCTTGTCTTTACTTACTTTAATCTCGTCGTTGTCGAGTATGATTTCTTTTACGCCCCTATACGCGAGCTTAGCCGTTGCGACTGCCGCGCCGTCCTGCTTGAACATAAACGATATTTCCACATCGTCGTACTTGGAGCCGGTTATTTGCACTTGCACGTTGCCGTTCTGCACGAGAAGCGCGTTGTAAACGGCGGCTTTTCCGTTGACTTTGACTTCGACGTCGGCGGTCATCCCGCTCTTTATTTCGGAATAATTGCCCTGATGCCAAATGAAACCGCCCGCTTCGCCGTGCGTCGTGGTGGCGGCAAACTTCCATACGGGCATGCCTACGACGGTAACCGTGCATTCCGCCGTTCTGTTGCCGACGGAAACCGTAATGGTGGCAGTGCCCGTAGCAAGCGGTTTAACGGTAAGAACATTGCCGTCCTGCGTGATTTCGATGCACTCGGTATCGCCGGATACTTCGTACGTGATTTGCTCTTCTGTGCCCTCGACCGTTGCGGTGATTACGCCGTCGCTTCCGCCCTCTTTGAGTTCGAGCGTCGAATTGTCAAGCGATACCGACAGCGGAGCTTTGACTGTTACGGTTAAGGTTTCGGTAACGGTTTCGTCGCCGTTGACGATTGTCGCGGTGATTTTTGCCGTGCCCGGGGCTTTTGCGGTAACTGTTATCGTGTTGGTGTCCGTACCTGTGAGCGTTACGAAATCTTCGCCCTCGGCTACCGCCCACGTAACGATTTCGACGGGACCCGTTACGGTTGCCGTAACGGATGTAGAATAGTTATTTCCCTCTTCGTTGACGAGTTCCGCTTCGGTCTTATCGAGCGTTATCGTCGTCGGGTCTTCGACGTGGATATTGAGAGTAACGGTTATTGCGTTCTCATCCTCGCCTATCGAAACGGTAAGCACCGCATCGCCTTTTTTAAGCGCGGAAACCGTTACGGCTACGCCTGTTTCGGCGGACAGCGATATTACCTCGGCGTTGTCGACCGACCATACGGGGTCTTCGAGCGAACCGATGACCGTTGCCGTAATCTCATGTTCTCTGCCCGTGATAATTTCGATACTGCCGCTTTCGCTGAGTTCGATTTCGCCGTCGTCGGTAGGCAAACTGCTGATTGCGGGATGAACGACTACGCTTATCGTTGCAATTTCATCTTCTACATGAGCAGTGAGCGTCGTTTTGCCGACCGCGACCGCGGTTAACGTGCAAACGTTGTCCTCGCCGGCGATTGTCGCTATTCTATCGCTGCCGACAGACCACCGCACAGGTTCTTCGCTATTGACTACGGTCGCCGTAACGTCTGCGGTAACGGTCTCGCCGAGTTTGAGCACGACCGCGTCCGTGTCGAGTGTAAGTTCCACCGGCGCTCTCGCAACGGTGATTGAGACCGTTTCTTCCACCTCGCCGATTTTGGCGGTAAGCGTCGCCGTGCCTTGCGCGAGCGGCGTTACCGTAACGGTATTGCCGTTTGCTAAGAGCGATACAATCGCGTCCTCGCCGTCGCCGACCGACCACTGTACGGTTTCTTCGCTGTTTTGAACGGTTGCCGTTACCGTCGCCGTCTCGCCTTTTGCCACAAGTTCGAGCGAATCTTTATCGAGCGAAATAGATACGACGGGCTGTGCCGCGACCGTTACGGTGCAAGTCTTCTTTTTGTCGCCGACCGACGCTTCCACGACGGCAGAGCCTTCGGCTATCGGCGTAATGCGGCAGACGTTGCCGTTGCTCGCGTCTTTTTGTATCGTTATGTACTCGCCGCCGCTCTTTACCGACCAAACAACGGCGTCCTGCGTGCCCGTAACCGTCGCCGTTACGCTGCCGACTTCGCCGCCCGCTACAAGTCCGAGCGTAGTCGGAGTGAGCGAGAGCGTAACTTCCTGCGGCGCGGGATTTACCGTTACGGAACACGTCGCCGTTGCACCGCCCGCGACGGTCGCCGTAACGACCGCCGTGCCTTCCGCAACGGGTGTGATGCGGCAGGTATTGCCTTCGTACTGTATGGTGGCGACATCGGTCTTATCAATAGACCACGCCGCTTTGCTGTTCGTGCCTTTGACGGTGGCGGTGATGTCTTGATGCTCGCCGCCTTCTATGAGCGTTACCGAAGTTTTGCTGAGCGTGATGCTCGTCTTATCCTTCGGTTTTTCGTCGTCTCCGCACGCCGCCATTGCGAACACAGTGAACGCAAAAACGAACGACAGGAGCAAAACGAGAATTCTGTGCTTTGTCTTCATCTTACTTGCTTCCCTCCATTAGGAACATTGAGCGCAATGCGGATACAACGCGCGGTGCGCAAGCGATTTCACCCTATTTGAAATCGTTTGAAATAATTATACGCCCAAAACGGGCGTTTGTCAATACTCATTTTAAATTTAGTAAAAAATAATTTTTCACGACGTTTATGCTTTTGTTCGCTCCGCAAACCGCGGCGTTTCGCAAAGGCGCGGCGGAAGTAGATTTAAAACAATGGGGAACACGAAATGTTGAACAACCGGAGTATGGAATTGTGCGGCGGCATATCGCACGAAAAAGCCCTCTCGTCGGAGAGGGCTTTAACCTGCAAACGGCAACACCGAACAATCGCAAATCGCAATCGGCGTTGCAATTACTTAAAGTATTCCACGCCTGCTTTAAAGAGCTGCATATCCGTCTTGGCATAACACTCGACGGCGTTTTTCATCATGAACGAGCCGATGCGCTCGCTGTGTCCCATTTTGCCGAGTATTCTTCCGTCGGGACTGACAATGCCCTCTATCGCGTTTATCGAGCCGTTGGGATTGAACGGCGACTTCATTGTCGCATTTCCGCTTTCGTCGCAGTACTGCGTCGCAATCTGACCGTTATTTATAAGCTCGCGCAAAACGTCGTCGCTTACCGAGAATTTACCCTCGCCGTGCGACACGGGAACTTGGAACACACTGCCGACGGGACAGTATTTAAGCCACGGGCTGAAATTCGACGTTACGCGCACGTCGACGAGCGTAGACACGTGCCGACCTATATTATTGTACGTCAGCACGGGGTCGGTCTTTTCGGGACGCTTGATATGCCCGCCCGGCAACAAGCCGAGTTTGACGAGCGCCTGAAAACCGTTGCATATGCCGAGCGCAAGTCCGTCGCGCTTATATAGCATGTTTTCCACCGCTTCGGCTATCGCGGGATTGGACAGGAACGCCGCAATCAGTTTTGCGCTTCCGTCAGGCTCGTCGCCGCCCGAGAATCCGCCGGGCAACGCGAGAATTTTGCACGAGCTTATAGCTTTTGCCATGGCTTTGACGCTTTCCTCGACGTCCTTGGGCGAACGGTTTTTGACGACGAACACGACAGGCTCCGCGCCCGCCTCTTCGAACTTCCTCGCCGTATCAATCTCGCAATTCGTTCCGGGGAAAACGGGAATGAAAACCTTGACCTTCTTGGGCTTTCCGCCGCCTTTTTTGACGCGCTTTCGACCCTGCCCGTCGTAATCGGCGTTTTGCGCCGCGCCGACGGCTTCCGCAACCGACGGGTACACGCTCTCGAACGTGCCGACAAACGCGCTTTCCAGCGCTTTGCCGTCCACCTCCTTGCCGTCGAACACAATATCGTTGCCCGACTCCGCAAACGTGATATTCGCGCCGAACACGTATTTATGCTCTTTGAGCGTTACGCCCAACAGTTCGAGGTTGTAACCGCAGAACCCGTCGTCGGAGCGCGCCGACAGTATAATGTCGCCCGTACTCTCTTCGAACAAGTCTCTGTCTGCGGTGGAAAACGCAAAACCGAGTCTGTTGCCGAGACAGCACTTGATGGCCGTCGCCGCCGCGCCGCCCTTTTCGACGACCGCCGCGCTCGTTACGTTGCCCCTGCCAATCTCGCCCGCCAAAAGGCTTAAAAAGTCGTTGAGAGACGCATAGTCGGGCATACCGTAAGCGTCGCGCTTAATTCTGTATCTGTATACCCTTTCTCCGTGAGTTTTGAACACGTTGTCGCACACCGCCGCGCTGTCGGCTACGCCGAGCGCAAAGCATATCAAAGTGGGCGGAACGCTTATCTTCTCGAAAGTACCCGACATGGAGTCCTTGCCGCCGATAGCCGCGCGCTTCAAGTTTAACTGTGCGTTGAGCGCGCCGAGCAACGCCGACATCGGCGCACCCCACTTTTCCGCATCGGTACAGCGCGCGAAAAACTCCTGCATTGTCAAATACATATGTTCGGGACGGACGCCCGCCGCCGCAAGTTTTTCCACGGCGACGATTACAGAGTACATGCCGCCGACGAACGGCGACTGCTCGCACAGCTCGGGGTCGAACCCGTGCGAACACACCGTGCACATATCGGTGTTTGCGGGGAGCTTCGCCGCCATTACCTGCGACGGCGTGAGCTGATACTTTCCGCCGAACGGCATAAACACGCTCGAAGCGCCGACGGTGGAGTCGAACATCTCGCCCAAGCCTTTCTGCGAACATATGTTGTAGTCGGACAAAATATCGGTCATGAGCGATTTGTAA
>CATLGX010000032.1 GCA_949948785.1 uncultured Christensenella sp.
AGCGGAAAAATCTCCGCTCATTTTACAGGTTTCGTCGGGCGCGCGCAAATACGCCAACGCCAAGTATCTCGTAAAAATGGTAGAAGCGGCAGTCGAGGATTCGGGACTTCCCATCGCTCTCCACCTCGACCACGGCGATTCGTACGACCTTTGCGTCGACTGCATTAAAGACGGTTTTACTTCCGTCATGATTGACGCCTCGTCTCATCCGCTCGCCGAAAATATCAAAATAACCTCGCAGGTAGTCAAGTACGCGCACGACCACGGCGTCGTGGTAGAAGCCGAGCTCGGCAGACTCGCGGGAGTTGAAGACAATGTAAAAGTATCGGAAGCGGACGCGCTTTACACCGACCCCGAAGAAGCGGCGGAGTTCGTAGCAAAGACGGGTGTCGACTCGCTCGCTATCGCTATCGGAACAAGCCACGGCGCGTTCAAATTCAAGGGCGACGCAAAACTGCGCTTCGACATACTCGATAAAGTAGCGAAGCTCCTTCCCAAGTTCCCCATCGTTTTGCACGGCGCTTCGTCTGTTCTTCCCGACTACGTAAAAATGGTCAACGATTACGGCGGTTCCATGCCCGGCGCGAAAGGTATTCCCGAAGACATGCTTAGAAAAGCGTCTTTGCTCGCGGTATGCAAGATTAACGTCGATTCCGACTTGCGCCTCGCCTTCACCGCCGCCGTGCGCAAGCACTTCACCGAAAACCCGTCGCACTTCGACCCCCGTCAATACCTGGGCGACGCGCGCTCGCTCGTTACCGAATGCGTTCGCCACAAGCTCGTCCACGTACTCGGTTGCGCGGGCAAGGCGTAATACAAACAAACATAAAAACAACAGCAAAACCCTCGGCGTTACGTCGAGGGTTTTATCTTGCTTTTATTATATTCGGAACAGCGGCAAATACGAGTTATCTGCTGACTATCTGCGCCATTTCGTAAAGGTCTATGTCAAACTTTTTCTTCATGGCACAGCCTTCCACTATGTCCATATCGTATATCTTGTTGTCTTTTATGCCGACTATGCGATTGCCTACGCCCTTTGAAAGCAGTTTGACGGCGTGAACGCCGAAGCACGTGCCGAGATAACGGTCGCGGCACGACGGGCTTCCGCCGCGCTGCTGATAGCCGAGCACGGTGGATTTTACGGCGAGCGGAGTACGCTTACTCAGCTCGTCTTTTAGGTCGGAAGCGCGCCCCGCCCCTTCCGCAAGCAATATTATTCCGCTCGTCTTTCCGTTGTCTCCGTTGCAACCGAGGAACTTGACTATATCGTCGATGCCTATCTTATGTTCGGGCACGACTATTACTTCCGCGCCGCCGCAAAGTCCGCAGTAAAGCGCAAGGTCGCCGCAGTTTCTGCCCATGACCTCTATAATCGAAACGCGCTCGTGCGAACTCATTGTATCGCGTATCTTATTTATCGCGTCGAGTATGGTATTACATGCCGTGTCGAAGCCGAGCGTATAGTCGGTATAAGCGAGGTCGTTGTCTATCGTTCCGGGAATGCCTATCGACGGAAAGCCGTGCTCGCTGAGCGCCTTCGCGCCCATGAACGAACCGTCGCCGCCGATGACAATCAGTCCCTCTATTCCGTGTTTTTCAAGGTTTACTATCGCTTTTTTCTGTCCTTCGACAGTCTTGAACTCGGGACATCTCGCAGTCTTTAATATAGTGCCGCCGCGCTGAATTATATCGGACACGCTACGCATGTTCATCGGCACGAACGCGTCGTCGATAAGACCTTGTAATCCGCGCTCTACTCCGAACACTTCCATGCCCGTGCCTATACCGTAACGTACGACCGCGCGAATTGCGGCGTTCATACCCGGCGCGTCTCCGCCGCTCGTCAGAACAGCTATTCTTTTCATATTTACTCCTTAACGTATATATCGTCGAATATTATAACACAAACATACGCGCAAGTCAACCGCACAGCGCCGCGACAATCAATCAATTACGCTTGACGTTATCCTCGCCGAACAGCGCGCACAACTCTCCGAGCGACAACGTTTCTATGCCGAACTTATCCGTCATTCTATAAAGTTTGCCGTCGTCTGTATTTTTGACGTACATGTAGTCCGAACCCGGGTACGCCGCGATTATCTCTTCAAGCTCTTTCTTTTTCCGCACGTCGGAAAGCGGAAAATAACAGCATATTTTATTCTTGTTGGCGTCCTCTGCGGAAAACTGATTGATGTCGTCCACCCATATCGATATGCCGTTATCTCCCGACCTGACCGTACCCGTAACAGATACGACCGTATCGTTCACCCATTTGGAGCGCAACCGTTCGTACGACTTGCCGAAAGCGACGAGTTCCACCGACCCGTAAAGGTCTTCGAGGATTGCGGTGCCCATGGCGTTGCCCTTTTTGGTCATCTTGTTGACCGTGGAAGTTATCATGCCGCCGAGCGTTATTTTCGCGTCGTTTTCCGGACAGTCGTCGGATTCGGGATTAAGCACCGACGTATTGTATTTAAAATGTTTCAATTTATCAATGTACGCGGAAAGCGGATGCCCCGAAAGATAAATGCCCGCAACCTCTTTTTCCATTTTATATTTGAAGTTGGGCGGATATTCGTCCATTTCGGGATATACAAACTCCGTTTTTATTTGCGGCATAACATCGAAAAAAGAAACTTGTCCGCGCATTTTCGCCTCGCGGTCGTGCGCGACCGTTTCCATTACGCGGTCGAACGACGCGATGAGAACGGAACGTTTTTTGCCGAAACAATCGAACGCACCCGCATATATAAGCGCTTCGACCATGCGCTTATTTACGAGACTGCGCCCCGTTTCCAAATCGTCCATGCGCTCTATAAAGTCTACGAAGTCTTTGAAGTCTCCGCCCTTTTCCCGTTCTTTCGCTATGCGGTTAATTACGGGAACGCCGACGCCCTTTATGGCGCCCATACCTATGCGTACGCATCCGTCCTCGACGGTATACTCCGCAACCGACTTGTTTACGTTCGGGGGCAACACCTTTATCCCCGATTCTTTCATATACGAAAGATAATGGGTAAGCTCATCGAGTTTTGTTATGCGGTTATTGAGAATGGCTGTGAAAAACTCGACGGGATAATACCGCTTTAAGTACGCGGTCTGATACGTCAAGTGCGCGTATGCGGCGGCGTGGGATTTGTTAAAACCGTAATCGGCAAAGCGTATGAGAAGGTCGTATATCTCGTTGGCGACGTTTTCCGGCACACCGTTTTTGACGCATCCGGCTACTTTATCGTTGCCGTGAATAAAAACCTTGCGCTCGGCATCCATTGCCGCCTGTTTTTTCTTGCTCATCATGCGGCGTATATTGTCGGCACCGCCCATGGAATACCCCGCAAGCTCACGCACTATCTGCATGACCTGCTCCTGATACACGATTATACCGTACGTTATATCGAGTATAGGTTTGAGTTTGGGGTGCATGTACTTTATCGCGTCCGGATTTTTACGGTTGCTCACGTACTCCGGTATGGAGTTCATGGGTCCGGGACGGTACAGCGATATTCCGGCTATAATTTCTTCGAGCTTAGTCGGCTTAAGCTCGCGCATAAAGCCTTTCATGCCGCCCGATTCCAGCTGGAACACCGCCTCCGTATCGCCGTTGCCGATAAGCTCGTAAACATTGGCGTCCTCGTATCCGAGTTCGAAAAAGTCTATATCTTTGCCCGTCGTTATTTTAATGTTGTCGAGCGCTTTTTTGATGTCGGTCAGAGTAGTAAGCCCCAAAAAGTCCATTTTGAGCAAACCCAACTCCTCGTCGACTATCATATCGTACTGCGTTACGATAACGTCTTCGTTTGTGCGCGAAAGCGGAACGTGGTCGGCTATCGGGTCGCGACATATTATGACCCCCGCCGCGTGCATGCCTATTTGGCGCGGCATGCCTTCTATCTTTTCCGCCATATCGAGTATTCGGCGCGCCACGGGGTCGGAATCGTAAAAGTCTTTCATTTCGGGCACGGTGCCGACGAACGACCCGTTTTTATCGGGCAGACGTCCGAGCAATTGACCTATATGCAATTTCTCGGAACCGCGCGGAATCATTTTCGTTATCTTATTGACGTCTGCGAACGGCAGATTAAAAACGCGTCCGACGTCCTTTATCGCCGCCTTTGTCGCCATGGTTCCGAACGTCGCTATCTGCGACACGTTGGGCTTGCCGTATTTTTCGACCACGTAGTCTATGACTTCGCCGCGGCGGTCTACGCAAAAGTCAACGTCGAAATCCGGATTGGATACACGTTCGGGATTGAGAAATCGCTCGAAAATGAGCTGATATTTAAGCGGGTCTATTTTAGTAATTCCTATCGCATATGCGATAATACTGCCAGCGCCGCTTCCGCGCCCCGGACCAACGGGAATACCCATTGTCTCGGCATGGTGAATAAAATCCCACACTATAAGATAATAGTCTACGAACTTCATGCGCTCTACTACCGAAAGTTCGTACTCGGCGCGCTCTTTGACTTCATCGGAAAGAGGCGTGCCGTAACGCTTTTCCAATCCCTCGAATGCGAGTTTGCGCAAGAACTGCTCGCTCGTAAGCCCGTCGGGCGGCGTATACGACGGCAAAAGTTTGTCGCGGTGTATGAAGTAGCAATCGCATTTATCGGCTATTTCGAGCGTAATATCGAGCGCGTCTTCGCTGTTGGGAAGCGCCGCCGCCATCTCGTCGTAAGTCTTTAAATAGAACTCGTTGGTCGGGAAGTACTTGCTTTCCGAAAGCGTTTCGCCTACATAGCCGTCGTCCGGCTCGCCGTCGTTTTCGAGCGTCGAGTGAAAGTTTATCGCCATCAAAACCTTTTGCATTTTTGCGTCGGCTTTCGTAAGATAATGCGCGTCGTTTGTAGCAACAGTCTTTACGTCGTTTTTTCTTGCAAGCTCAATCAAATACGGCAAAACGAATTTTTGGTCGGCTAAATTGTGATTTTGCAATTCAATATAAAAATCGTCGCCGAACACGCCCTTGAACTTTTTGACCCACATGTCGGCAAGGTCGAGGTTTCGGTGCAGAATCGCCTGCGGAATAACGCCGGCAAGGCAAGCCGAAAGGCATATGAGTCCGCCGCTGTATTTTTTCACGCGCTCGAAATCGACGCGCGGCTTATAATACATGCCTTCGACATAGCTTTCGGAAACCAATTTGACGAGATTGGCATAGCCCTCGCCGTTCTTGCACAGCAATATCAAATGATTGAGCTTGGGCGGCGCGCCGTTTATTCCCTTTTCCTGTACGGACATATCTTCCGTCATATAGACTTCGCAACCGATTATAGGTTTTACCTTAAACGGTCTGCGCTCTTTCAAAAAGTCGTAAAAGTCGGCGGACTTATCGGTATATTTGACGGCGGCTTTCAAAAACTCTATCGCGCCGTAAAGATTGCCGTGGTCTGTCATGGCAATCGCCGGTATACCGAGTTCTTCGCAAAGCGAAAAAACCTTGTCGGTGCGAACGGCGCCGTCAAGCAACGAAAATTCGGTATGAACGTGCAAATGCGCAAACGGTTTCATTTTTTCTCCTTCACGGTTTCGTCGACGGCGGCTCGGTCTATTTCGCGCGCGATTTCCGTAAGCCTGTCGAATCTGTGTTTCAAGCCCGATTTCGAAATACCGAGCCGTGCGGCTATGCTCGCAAGCGGAGCTTCCATATCTTCGAGCCGCGCCGCAACTGCGTCTTTTAGCTTTTTATCGAGAGAATCAAGCCCGCGCGTACGAGATATGACGTCGATAGCGTTTTTGATTATCGCCGATGCGTCGGCGGTTCGTCCAGCGTTTGCGACTTCGCAGTTGACAAGCCGCGCGACGTCGCGTTTTACCGCGAGAACAGCCACCGTCTCGTTGAGCCTCAACACTGTTTTTTCGGCGCCGAGAAGCGCAAGACAGTCGCTTACAGACTCGCTGTCCTTCACGTAAATCACGGTTTTTTCCGTTCTCGACGACTTTCGCGCCGTTATACCGTAGCCGCCGAGAAGAGACGCAAACGAATCTGCGAAGTTTTCGGAATCGAAAGCGAATTCGAGATGATAGCCCATACTCTTTTGCGAATCGACTCCGCCCGCCTGCGGCGCCGACATGCTTCCGCAACCGAGAAACACGCCGCGGGCATAGTATGCGGAGTGCGCAAACCGCTCCGGGATTTCGTCGTAGAAATCTCCGCCGTCGTCAATCAAGCATAACTGCACGGGCAGTTTTTCGCGGTCGCCGTAAACTATTGCGTTCTTATCCGCCGACTTGGGACGCACCATGAACGCGTCGGCCACGAGCGCGGATATATAGTCGCGCACAAGTTCTGTCTGGCAATCCAGACAAAACTCGAAGTCTGCGCTGTCTTTGAACTTTCTAAGCGTAAAACAGCTTCGGGCAAACCCCGATAAAAGAGCAAGTCTCTCCTCGCCTTTGGGGCGTTTTTCTGCAATTTCGCTCTTTACGTCAAACCCGTTTATCGACATCGGCGTCATCCTCCGTCCCGTCCGCGTCGACGGCGGGCGCTTGTCCGCGAACGCTTTCGACGGCGCGCTTATAGTTATGCGAACGAAAAGACGGGAACCGCTCCCAATTGGCTATCTGCTCGTACGGAATATGCAACCGTTCGATAGCCGCCACAGCCACAGCCATATCGCCGACGCGCTCTGGACTGTGCGCATCCGAATTGCATACAAACTCCACACCGTCGGAAGCCATGATTTCGAGTTCTTTGTCTGTGATTGTCAGTTTTTTGCTGTTGAGTTCGATGTACGTACCCTTTTGCTTGGCATACCGCGCGACCTCTACCGCGTCTGCGCGAATATCGCGGTTGATATGCCCTATAAAGTCAACCTCGTACTTGTCCAGAAGTTTGAGATATGCGTCCGTATTCTTTACAATCAGTTTTTGGGGCGATTTGGATACGAAGCTTCTAAACATGTTTCGGAGTTGGAATGTAAATTCCTGCACAAGCGACGGGGACGCGCATGCTTTATGATAACCGCCTTGTATTATAGAAAGTTTTTCCAAATCGGACGGCTTTGCGTCAAACCGTCCCGAAAAAGTACATAGATTGTTTTCCATACCGGGCAACACGACGACTCCCGTTTCCGCGCTCGCCCGAGCGCAATCGTCAATCATGCGCGGAACCTGTCTGCGGCGTATGCCCAAAAACCAATGCCGCAAACCGTGGTCGGTAATAGCTATCTCTTTAATGCCTTTTTCGGCGGCGGCTTCGGCGTTTTGCAAAACGCTTCCCGTACCGTGGCTGTAAGTAGTATGCGTGTGATAATCGCCCCAAAATGCCATTTAAGAAAACTCTCCGATGTAAACTATCTCTTCCTTCGCCGCCACATCGTAACGGCACAACAGTTCGTTTTTTATCCTGTCTATCAAGGCGCGAACGTCCTTTGCTGTGGCTCCGCCGATATTGACAATGATATTTGCGTGCTTTTCCGATACTTTCGCTCCGCCTACGGCGTAACCCTTGAATCCCGCCCGCTCGATAAGCTCCGCTATGTGAATGCCGTCGGGATTTTTAAACACCGAGCCCGCGCTTTTTCCGAGCGGCTGCGTCGCGGCGCGCTTTGCGGCGATTTCCGCCGTGCGCCGTTTTATTTCGTTCACGTCGCCGCTGTCCGTACGAAACGCCGCCGAAACAACCGCGTCGCCGCCGACAATCGCGCTCGTTCGGTAACCGAAGCCGAGTTCGGCGTTGTAAAGCCGCAGTAGCTTGCCGTCTCTGAACACGTCGGCGTAAACAAGTCTGTCCGCCACGCACGAACCGAACGCGCCGGCATTCATCCTGACCGCACCGCCCACCGTACCGGGGATACCGACAGCCCACTCCAAACCCGCACGCCCGTATTCCGCGAGCATATTGGATAATACGCCGAGCCGAAGACCCGAGCCTGCGACAGCCAAATCGCCGCTGACGGTAAGCGAGCCGAAACGGTTGATACAAACAACGCCGTCGTATCCGTCGTCGGAAACGAGTACGTTAGACCCGCCGCCGAGTATGAGCGCGCCGCGGCAAACGCACTCTTGCAAGCGCGCCGCGCAATCGGCTATAACAGTCTCACGCGCCGCGCCGCCTATCCCGAAAGTCGTATAAGCAGATAACCGCTCCATATATTGTACTCCGAAATAAAAGATTTTTCAATCGTTTTGACATACCTTGCCGAATTTATAGCCCGAAAAATTCCGTCGGCATGTTCAATCGCCGTCGATTACGTCAAATATCTTGCATATTTGCCGTCTATATGCTATAATGAAAGATATGGAGTTGCACGAGGCAAACAGAATATTGCGTTCTGTCAAAACCGCGCTCGCCGTAGACGGCGTAAAAATTCCGCCGTCCGCCGAGACCGACGGACTTATGACGCTCATCGGCCGTGCCGACGGCGAAAAAGCGCTCGTACCCAAAATCAAGCATGCCCGAGCAGCGGCGAAATCGTCCGCGGCATATAAGCGGACGGCTGCATATCTTACGTTTTCGCGCGCTCTGCTCTCTTATGTAAAAGGCATTCCCGACCCGGCAACTACGGTATCGTTCACCATGCTCAACCGCGCACTGTTCGGCGACCTCGACGGTGCGGCGGGACGAACGCGGCAGAACGACTATACGGAAAACGGCAGTGCGCATACCGACCCGAAATACATAGTCGGTTCTATTAAATCGATAATATCCAAGATGAACGAACTCCCCTGTTCTCCGACGATAAGCAAAGAGGACTTCGCAGGATATTTAACACATTATATGCGCGAGCTTATAATATTGCACCCGTTTGAATGCGGCTCGCCCTTTACCGTGCGCATGTTCATCATGCTGTTTTGCAAAATCAAAGGTTTTTCGCTGTGCTACTACCGTTGCGCGCCCGCGGCGGTTAAAGCGGCGGAAACCGCGGCTTTCGTTGCCGACGACGTTACCGCACTGTTTAAAACTTTCACGGACTGTCTGTCGTACGAGCAAACAACCGAAAAAAAGCGAACCTTGCCCAAAACAAGACGTGAGCTA
The DNA here is from genome assembly GCA_949948785.1 of uncultured Christensenella sp. GTDB lineage: Bacteria > Bacillota > Clostridia > Christensenellales > Pumilibacteraceae > Anaerocaecibacter. Next base: position 8,984 of record CATLGX010000032.1, read on the forward strand.
AGCCGCGACGTCGACGCCGCCAGAAACGCAGAACCGACGCAAGCAGTCGCATCGGAAAAAGCAAATTACGCCGAGAAAAGCGCGACCGAAAAACACGACAATCGGGAAAAGCGCGACCGTCCCGAACGCAAAAAAACGCCGCGCCCTTCCACCGACAAACAGGATAAAACGGGAGAAAGGCTCAAACGCGCAATAAAATTACAACAAAAAATATCGCGTCTCAACGAACAGCTGACCGAACTGATGGAAAGCGACGACGCGGAATAATACTAAAAAACTTACGGAAAAATCATGGACATAATAGCCAATACAGGAAGTGGAAAAGGCAGAGGCAAACAATACCTCGAAATAATCAAATCGGCGCTCGACGAGTGTGCTGTAAGCTACACCGTTCACGAAACAACCGCCGTAGGACACGGCAAACAGCTCGCCGCTCAAATATCGGAGCAAGGCAGCGATAACGGCGGCGAGCGCGTGATAGTCGCGCTCGGCGGCGACGGAACTTTTCACGAAGTGCTCAACGGCATAGATTTTTCGAAAGCGCGCATGGGGCTTGTTCCCGCAGGAAGAGGCAACGACTTTGCAATAGGTACGAAAGCCGCTTCGATTGACCCCAAAACCGCAATTGCGGATATACTGCGCGGAAAGCCGCGCTTGCTCGACTACATAGACGTCGGAGATAAGCGCTGTATCAATGTAGCGGGAACGGGACTGGACGTAGAGGTTTTACTGCGCACTGCTCGCGCGCACAACAAAATAACATACACCGCGTCGCTTTTCAAGTGTCTTTTAAACTATAAACCTTATCATGTCGAAGTTACCGTAGACGACATAACGACGGGCTACGACTGCTTAATGGTGGGAGTATGCAACGGCACGCAAATTGGCGGCGGCATGCGCCTCGCGCCGATAGCGGTAGCCGATGACGGTAAGCTCGACGTAGTTATAATGAAAAAGCCGAAGCATGTACCGACGGTTTTTGCCATGCCCAAGTTCGTTAAAGGCAAGCATATGGACAAGCCGTACACGGTACACATTAAATGCGAGCGTATCATGATAGAAACCTCCGCACCGATTCAACTCGACGGCGAAATCTATTACGACCTCGCTTTTGACGCGAGAGTGGCAAAAGACGGATTAAAAACGTTTGCACGCTCCGACGCGGACGAAAAATAAAAAACCGATAAAAAACGCGGTGCGCTCAACCGATACGCACCGCGTTTTTTCTGTTTCCGTTTACAACGGCATCACCATTACGAGAATTTCATCGGATTCAATTGAGGTAGTTTTTTCAGATTCTTGTTTTGCGCTGTAATAACCGCCGTATGCCATATTGTATTTTTTGTTATGACGCGTTTAGCCGCCTATCTGTTTTTAAGGCGCTCGCGCAGTTCCTCCGCCGCCGAAAAACCGAGGTCGTTCAGTCTGTGCGTTCTCGCCGCCGCCTCGAATATGACGGCAAGATTTCTGCCGGGCTTTACGGGCACGACGTACAGCGGTTTTTTAACGCCGAGTATGGAAATCTTTTCGTCGGGCGTTCCCAAACGGGTATATTCCGCCTTATCGTTCCATTCTTCGAGACGAATAACCATATCAATCGTTTTTACAATCTGTACCGCGCCCGCACCGTACATTGCTTTTATGTCGATTATGCCGATGCCGCGCACTTCCATAAGATACCGTATTATTTCTGGACTTGCGCCGTCAAGTCTGTCGCCTATGCGCGTTATCGTAACAGCGTCGTCGGCGACAAGCCTATGCCCGCGTTGAACGAGTTCGAGCGCCGTTTCGCTCTTTCCTATGCCCGACTCGCCCATTACGAGGACACCGACGCCGTATATATCTATCAAAACACCGTGCACCGTGCGCGACGGCGCGAGAATCTCGTTAAGATACAGCGAAAGATTGTTTACGAACATCGTTGTACGGAGTTTGGAGCGCAGTACGACTCGGTTGTACTTTTGCGCGGCGTTCAACAGTTCTTCGCACGGCGGTGCGGCGGCAGATATAATAAGACACGGAATCGGCTGTTTCAAAAACGTTTCGCATGCCGTCTTTCGCGCCTGATGCGTCATTTGCGAGAGATATGTCGTTTCCATTTCGCCGATTACCTGTACGCGTTCCGCCGAAAAGTGCTTATAGTATCCCGCAAGCTGTAAGCCGGGACGACTGACGTTAAACGGCGAAAAATGTATTGTGCGGTTATCGCCGCGATAGACTACTTCGAGTTCGAGCCGCTCGGCAAACTCGAAAATATCAACGTCCTTTTCGGACTCTTCGATTTCCGATTTATCGAAGTCGTCTCGGTAACGGGCGCCCGCAATGCTTGCGCCGTCGGCGTTTTCCGTATGAGTTTTCTTTTTAGGCATTTTTCCCCTCCGCCGTAAAGCTCGTTTAAAGACAATATTCTTCTATTATCTTTGCTACGCCGTCGTCATTGTTGGTATCGGCAACAATGTCTGCGGCAAGTTTTATAGGATTTCTCGCATTGCCCATGGCCACGCCCAAGCCCGCCGCTTTGAGCATGCCTATATCGTTGAAGCTGTCTCCGAAAGCGATAACCTCCGACATATCTATACCGTACCGTTCCGCAACGCGTTTCAACGCTATTCCCTTGTCCACGCCGCTCGCGAGACATTCTATCATAGTCGGTTCGAAATCGTCGCCGTCGCGCTTTAATGCCGAGAGCAACGGAGCCGTGGACTGTATGAAACGGAGTTCTGGAAATTCGATGCTCAAATTTTTTACGAAATCCGCAATTCCGCGCTCGTCTACGATTAACAAAATCTTTATTATCGGTTGTTCGCTTTCCGATGCGTACGCGCAGAGGTCGCCGACGGCCTGCGCAGTTACACCCACTTTTTCGCAATACGTTTCGGACATAAACGTTCGCTCGGCGATTTTCAAACCGTCGCCCGAATATATCTGGGCGTATTTGCTCTTAGGCTCCGCAAACTTTATAAGCCGAGCCGCAACTGCTTTATCTATCGCGCCGAGTATTCGCGTTTCCCTCGTAACGCTGTCAACAATCATCGCGCCGAGATTGCATATCGTTTCGACCGAAGTCTTATTAAGCCCCAAATCTGTCAAATAACGTTCCGTTGCTTCCGGCGACCTACCCGTGGACAGCGTAAATATACCGCCGCGCGCGCGGAATGCGGCAATAGCGGCAACGTTGCGCTCGCTTATTACAAGGTCGTCGTTCAACAGCGTGCCGTCCATGTCCGATGCAATCAGTCTGTATTTAAGAGTTTTGTCCATAACCGCCTCGTCTGGATGATAGTAATCGTAAATGTTTTTCGCAGCCTTTTTGCTTATGCCCGCTTTTTGCGCAAGCTCGTCAGCCGTAGCCGTCGCTACCGCGCGCGTATTGAACTTTGCCAACACCTTTTTTACGCTTGCCGCGCCTACGCCGTCAATAGATTTAAGCTCGCTCTCGTACCGTGCCGAACGCAACGTTCTGTGATACAGAACAGCGAATCTGTGCGCTTCGTCGCGCACACGTTGCAAAAGCCTGAGCGCATAGTCGTCGCGGCGAAGTTTTATCGGTTCTGCTGCGCCGCGCAACCAAAGCTCTTCGTCGCGCTTTGCAAGCCCGACCATTGCGACGGCTACCCCCACGTCTTCGGCGGCGCGCGAAGCAAACTCAACCTGCTCTTTACCACCGTCGATTACAATGAGGTCGGGCAATTCGTTAAAACCCGCGTCGCCGTTTTTATACCGCATGAGCCTGCGCGTCAGCGTTTCGTACATAGAGCGGAAATCGTCCGCGCCCTCGACCGTACGTATCTTGTATCTGCGATACTGCGCTTTATCGGCTTTGCCGTCGATGAATACGACCTGCGACGCGACCTTGTCTTCGCCCGAAATATCCGATATGTCGTAGCACTCTATGCGCCGCGCGCCTTTAAGCCCGAAAATGTTTTTAAGCCGTTCGCACGCCCCCGTTGTCATGTCCGCTTCGCGCTTCACTCTGTCCGCACTTTTCACGAGAAAATCGGAACAATTTCGGCTTGCCGTATCGAGCAGTTTTTTTCGCAGTCCCTTTTGCGGAAACGCAATTACGGGACGTTTGGAAAACACAGACTGAAAATACTCGGCAAGAGCCGTCGCGTCAAGTTCGGACTGCAAGCATATCTCGTCGGGAAGCTCGTTTGTCATAGAGTAGTACTGCGGCAAAAAAGTCGTCATGTCTCCGCCGAAAACCTGCGGTTCGTCGATGATGTAGTTTTTGACACCCATCATTTTTCCGCCGCGAACGATACAAACGCTCACCGCGCCGTACAATCCGTTATCGGTATACCAAAACGCGTCGATGTTATAAGTATTGCCCGATTCGCCCACGACTTTACTTTTTAAATTGGCAAGCACGCGAAGCTGATTTCTGTACGAAATAGCGCGCTCGAAATTTTCGTTTTCCGCAGCTTCGTTCATTTTACGCGTTATAACGCCCGAAATATCGTCGTTACCGCCCGAAAGAAAGG
>CATLGX010000033.1 GCA_949948785.1 uncultured Christensenella sp.
CAACTTAACCCCTTCCGTTATCGTGGCTACTATTACGATACGGAAACGAACCTTTACTATCTGAATACGCGGTACTACGACCCCGAGACGGGACGGTTCATATCCGCCGACGATACGATGCGAACGCAGTCTTTTTCTTATTCGGTTATGCTTGTTTGAGGCAAAATGTTCATATTCAATAACATAATGAAAAAATTTTCGATAAAAATACACTCAAAATTAGGCACGTTATAACAAAAACCTTTAATAATACTGTAAACTCTAATTAGGTTTACGGATTGATATTGTCGTCGGAAAATTCAAGTAAGCGGTTCTTGAATTAATCGAGCAAAAATCGGTTGCTCGATATTTCGGATACTGCGGCGGCATATATGAGTATTTCAATCGACCGTCTTATAGCAAGACGCGTAAAAAACTTAATCGGGGAGCGCAAATGACAAAGAGACAACTCAACGACTTATTGTTAAAAATAAAGCAAGGAGATAAGTCTGCGTTTGAAACTTTGTACAAAAAGTTTTATCCGAAGATGTTGTACGTGGCAAAGAGCATTACGAATAACTACGAGGACGCGCGCGACGCAGTACAAACAGCTTTTGAGCGATTATGGAAGTACGTAATAAACGGGCATAAATCGGACGCGGAATATAATAATTCGTATTTATATACCATTACAAAGCGCGCGGCTCTGGATATTGCGGAACATAGGAAGTCATGTAATTTTCAAGAAAATATCGAAACTGCGGCGACCGACGGTTTTTGCGAAGCGAAGGCGGTAATCAGAGCAGACATCCAATCGGTTATCAGTAAACTTAAAGAACCGGAGCAAACAGTTGCTTTACAGTTCTTTTTGTTTGGCATGAAAATAAAAGAAATAGCCGAGTATTTACATGAGCCTGTCGGAACCGTAAAGTGGCGAATAAGCGAAATCAAAAAACACTTTAAAGATTTTTTGAAATAACCGATAACTTTGTATTTTTGCGCGAACACGTTCGCTAACCCGAAATCGTGCATTTGAAAAAAGCCGTGCGATACAATTCGCTTGATTTTGCGTGCGGGATATTGTATAATCGATACATGCTTAAAATGTGTTGTTTCGCGTCCGGTTCCAAAGGCAATTGCTGTTACGTTTCGGACGGCGAGACCGACATCTTAATAGACCTCGGAATTTCGGCGGCGCGCGCCGAGAGCTGTCTTGCCGCCGTAGGCGCCGCGCCCGACCGCGTCGAAGTTCTTATCACGCATGCTCACTCCGACCACATCGGCGGGGTTAAAGTGTTCGGAAAAAAACACCGCGCGGCAAAAATTCACTGTCAGCGCGAATGCGCACAGTCGATAATCATGCAAACGGGTATTATTCCGACGGTAGACGGGCGCGAATTTCGCGTGGGCGGAATTTCGGTGCGCGCTTTGCCCGTTCCGCACGACGTGCCGTGTTTCGGCTATATCGTGCGGCGAGAGGGACGCGCGGTAGCCGTTGTTACCGATATAGGCTGTGCCAAACCCGACGTTCTCGACGGGCTTTCGGCTTGCGACCTCGTTATGCTCGAAGCTAACCACGACATAGATAAGTTGCGTCGAAATCCGTCTTATTCGGCGCAGTTGAAACGCAGAATAAGTTCCGACAGCGGGCATTTATCCAATTCCGACTGCGCGTCGGCATGTGCATTTCTTGCTGAACACGGCGTAAAAAACTTTATACTCGCGCATCTTTCGGAGGACAACAACGACCCCGCGCTCGCAGTTTCGGCTGTGAGAAGCGGACTTTGCGCCTCCGGCATTACCGACGCACGCATCGTCGCCGCGTCGCAACGTTCTCCGACGGGGCTGTTCGAAGTATGCTGAAAAACTCGAAAAATCTTACCGCATACGATTACGGCGGCGCGTGCTCGTTTTATCTCGGCGCGATTGTCGTAACGCTTCTGTGTCAGGCGACGGCGGGTATTGCGTCGTCGGCGCTTGCGCGGAGTTTTCCCGATATTGCAAAAAACGGCGATTTCAATACGGCGTTCATGATTTTCGTTCAGTGCGCCAACATCGCGTTTATTTATTTCTATACAAAATTGCGGCGCAGTAAGTTCGACTTTACTTTCGTGCGGCGCGACGGCGACGGGAAGGGCGTTACTCCGTCCGTTATTATCGTGCCGATAATCGCGGCGTGCGCGCTTATGGTTGCGATGTATCTTCCCACGCTGTGGTACGGATACATGACGAGTGCTATGGGCGTGCCCGAGAGCGCGGCAGAACTTAATCTCGATACCGTTTCGTCAATCGTAATGGTGGTAGTTGCGTCCGTATTTCTCGCGCCCATGGCGGAAGAAACGATTTACCGCGGCGTGCTTTTGCACGGTTTGAAGCGCGAGAAATCGGCTATAAAAGCCGTAATGCTGTCGGCTGTTGCGTTTATGCTCATGCACATGAACGTCGTGCAAGTCGTATTCCAATTCGCGCTCGGCGTGCTGTCGGGCTTTATTGCAATCAAGGCGAAGCGGCTTTTGCCGTGCATACTTCTCCATGCGTCGGCAAACGCGCTCGCGCTCGCAATGCAGCTCACACCGTTCGCCGCCGTACTCGCGGGCTGCGAAGCGTGGCTGTGCGACAACATAGCCGCCGCAGTGTTTATAACGCTCGGACTTTTGGCGGCGGGCGGGGGCGTTCTGTTCTTGCTCGTAGGATACGGATTTGAAATTAAATCGGCGCTCTCTCGATTTGCGGCGAAAATGAGAGGCGGTAAAACGGAAAGTGCGCCGCATGACGTTTCAGACGGCGCGGGCGCGGAAAACGCAGTTCCCGCCGACGGCGCAGAAGTCTGTGCGGACGGCGGTTCGGAAGATAATGCGATTGCCGTAGCTTCGCGCGAGGTCAAGAAAGCCGCGGGGCGGTCGGACGGCACGTTTAAGTATTTTATAGGCGTCGGTATTTGCGCCGTCATGCTGATTGTCAATCTTATTACGGTAATTCTGTCATGAAGGCGCTTATCGGGGAAAAGCGCGATTACAGAGCGGTGTCGTATGCGCTTTGTTCGGCTGTGCTCGGCGTGCTTTTCATGCGCGTTATATCGTATTTTACTCCGACGGGCGAGGGGTACGGCGGCGAGCTTGCGGGCGACGCGCTCTTTACTCTGCCCGTTCAGCTCGTATTCTTTTTCGGATTGCCGTTTCTCATATATAAGTTTTACGGCAGGCGCACGACGCGCGAGGTTTTGAGTTACAGCGGCTGGCATGGGTTTAAACCGTATTTTCTGCTCGCCGTGCCGCTCGGCTTTTGCGTGTGGATATTGACTATCGGCATATCGTCGATGTGGCAGACGCTGCTCGATTTTACGGGTTATAACTCGGTATCGTCGTCGACGCCCATGCCCGAGCATTTCAACTTCGGCTTTTTCGTGGCGGACGTTCTGCTTACTGCCGCGCTTCCCGCGGTATGCGAAGAGTTTATTATGCGCGGCGGATTTTTGACGACTGCGCAAAAGACGTTTAAAACCGTAGGGTGCGTCGTGCTGTGCGGCGTGGCGTTCGGACTGTTCCACCAAAATATAAAACAGGTGTTTTACACTTCGCTTTTCGGCGCGCTCGCCGCATTCGTAACGATTAAGTTCAAGAGCGTGTTTCCCGCGATGATAATGCACTTTACCAATAATTTTTCGAGCGTGTTTTTCGATTATGCCGACAGTTACGATTTCGCGCTCGGCGGCGGGTTTTATGACACGCTCAATGCAATCGGCGCGGAAAAGCCGTGGGCGCTTGTACTTTTGTATGCGTCTATTGCGGTGGTAGCGTTCGGTATACTTTTTCTCATGCTGTATTTGCGCGAACGCAAAGTCGTCGACAGAAAAATCGAAGTGATTAAAGATTCCGGGTTCGACCTTACAAATAAGCGCGTCGTTTTGATGGGCGATGCGGATGAGGAACGAGTCAAAGCGCTCGAAATGGAAAAAGAAGTGTTCGGCGCCGACTATGCCGAGGAAAAGTACAAGCCGTCCGCGCGCGATATAATGATTCCCGTTGCGCTCGGCGTGGTTACTCTGCTTACCACTGTTTTTACTTACGTTTGGGGGTTTTTCTATTGAAAAAGATAACCGTGCTGTGCGTAGGCAAAGCGAGCAAACAATTTTGCCGCGACGGTTGCGACGAGTACTTGAAAAGGCTGCGGTCTTTTTACGACGTGAGCGTCGTCGAAGTCTCCGAACAGCCCACGATTCGACGCGAAGGCGAAGAGCTTATTAAACGCTTGAACGGCGAGTGCGTGCTTTTGGACGTAGGCGGCGAACAGATTTCGTCCGAGGCTTTTGCCGAACTTATCAAGACGACGCACGAGCGGACGGACAGACTGACTTTTCTTATCGGCGGCGCGTCGGGCGTTGACGAACAGGTGCGCGGCATTTGTAAAAAACGCGTGTCGTTCGGGCGCGTAACATATCCGCATCAGATAGCGCGGTTGTTGCTTTTGGAACAAATTTACCGCGCGGCGACGATAATAAACGGTTTGCCGTACCATAAATAGCGCGATAGACTCCGCGCGTATGCAGTATAAACCGTTTTGATTTTCGCAGGGAGCCGTTGCGAGTAACGCATATTCTCCGTTCGGAATACAATCATATGATGGACATTTTGGAAAGAACGGAGCGCGGACTGCGTGCCGCCGCCGATGCGGACGAGGTTTTTTCGATAGGCGAAAGCGAGTGCGGAAATCCCGTGCTATGCGTGCATAAGGGGCGGCGCGACGGCGCGCAAATAGTGGTTACCGCCGCCATACACGCACGCGAGTGCTACACCGCGCTTGTCGTAATCGGGCAGGCTTCGGCGTTTGCCGGGCGCGGTGGCGGTGCATATTTTATTCCGCTCGTTAATCCCGACGGCGCGCTGTTTTTCGAGCGCGGAGAGACGTTCGGGCGCGAGTTTCTCAAACGCAACCGCGATATGCGGCGGGTGTGGAAAGCCAACGCCGACGGCGTTGACCTCAATACAAATTTCGACGCGAATTGGGGCAGCGGCGCGCAAAACGTGCGCATTGCGGGTGCGTCGGACTACATAGGCGGCTGTCCGTTATGCGCCAAAGAGAGCGCGGCGCTTGCGGAATTTACCGAAAAAGTCAAGCCGCAGGCCACGGTCAGTTATCACTGTATGGGCGGCGAACTTTATTGGGAATTCTTTCAGAATGCGGAAGCGCGGTGTCGGGACGAGCGCATTGCCGAGGCTGTCGCGGCGCGGATAGGCGTGAAGAAGATTGACGGCGATTTGCATTCGGCGGGCGGATATAAAGATTTCTGTATACAAAAACTCGGAATACCCGCTCTGACAATCGAGCTGATACGCAGCGGCAGCCACCCGTTCCCGCCGGAGGCTTTTGCGGCGGACGGCGCTAAAAACAGGGATTTGCCGCAATACTTAATAGAATTATTAAACTCGGAGACATAAATCGAACCGATATGAAAAAAACAGAAAACAGAGAAACAGCCGAAATTGAAAAGTCCGAGCAGTCGGGCGAGTGCGCGGCGCAGACCGAAAACGACCGCGTCGCCGCGGATGCGGACAAGCCCGACGAACGTGATTTGAAGTTTATGCGGCTCGCGCTTGCGGAACTTGAAAACTGCCCGAAAACGGAAGTGCCCGTTGCGGCGGTCGTCGTTTGCGGAGACGAGGTTGTCGGCAGGGGCGTTAACCGCCGCGAGACCGACGGCGACCCCACGGCGCACGCAGAGGTGGTTGCGATACGCGACGCGTCAAAGCGGCTCGGGCGCTGGAATCTGTCCGACTGCGAACTTTTCGTAACGCTCGAACCGTGCGTCATGTGCGCGGGCGCAATAGTTTATTCCCGCATATCGCGGGTGGTTTACGGCGCGAAAGACGTTCGCTTCGGCGCATGCGGAAGCGCGCTCGACATTACGGGCTGCGAAAAGCTCAATCACCGAGCAAAGACGTTGGGCGGGGTACTCGACGAGTTATGTTTGCCGCCGATACGCGGGTTTTTCCAAGAATGCCGCAAAAACGGCGGGCGGAAGTTTAAAGGTTAAAAAAGGATTAGAATACGGTAAACTGTCTATAACTCCGTTGACAAACAATCGCCGCGGAATTATAATTTAACCGAAAGAAAACAAACGCGCGCGGATTTTTCCGCCGGGAGACGTCATGATTTTAGGCAGACTGCTTAACAAGATAATAAATATTTTCACGGGTTTGTTCGCAATCGCTACGCTCGTGTTCATGCTCGCGTGGTATATAAATAATTCAGTTCCTTTTCTCGAACAGTCCGCAGTTTTGACGCTCGAAAGGCTTCGTAATTATTTTACGCTCGCGACCATATTCTGCGCCGGCACGGAGTTTACGTTAAAGCGCAGTCTCGTCGTCGCCATCGTGTTCGCGTGCATTGTCGCGGCGGTCGCCGGGTTTATGATATATTCAGACGTCGCCATGACGTAACCGTAATCGGACGTATGACCGTGCCCCGTGCGATATAGCGCGAGCGCACGGTTTTTTTGTCTGCTTTTGCGCGCGTGTCATAGCCGTGCGGCGATGTGTTAGAATGAGTCTGCATCTTAAAATCAAGGCAGGCTTGTTATGCGATTGAGTAAGGCACAGACTTTCGTCATCACGGCGTTAAACGCGGTAATTATCGTGTTGATTGCGCTTATATTTTGGTCGCCGTTTAAAATATCGTCTTCCGCGACAGGCGGCAACAACGGCAACGACGACGGCGACAATCCGACGGGCGGTGAAATCAAGCAACATGAAAAACTGCGCCCCGCGTCGGCAGGCGCGTGTCCGGAGATTTTGCGCGAGACGCGGCTCATGGGCAACGGCGACGAGACCGTAGTCTCCGTTTACTTCCGCGGCGGCGTTTCATACATATTCGGCAACGCTACGGTAAAGGGGTTGGATTTCGACGTATTCGGCGGGTTTTTATGCCTTGTGAACGGCGCCGGAAATATTCTGTCGTTTACGTATTTCGACGGCGCGATAACCTCCGTCGGCGTGGTGGGCGGCGGTTATGCCGTAGGCGCGGGAGAAAAACTGTACTTTGTGGACGGCGGAGGGAAAAGCGTTTTGTGCGCGCAGACCGACGGGAATATCGTGGACGTCTTTGTCGGCAACGCCGATAAAATAGCCGTAATAACGCAACCGACGCGGCAGTCTTTGAGGCTTACGGAATATGCGGTGTTGGACGAGACTTGGACGGCAGGAAATTCCACGCGCATTTTTACAAGCCGAGACCTTAGTTATTTCGACTGTTACGCTTTCGACGGTCTGTACGTCGTTTCGGCACGGGCGAGCAGTCTGCCGCAGTACGACGCGCTCGCTTTGTTTTCGTTCGCGGCGGGCGGAGAACCGACGGCGCATTACGAGGGCGGCGCAGTGGAAAATATTACCAGGCCGTTTGCGGTCATCCCGTACGACGAGGGATATTTGGCGCTCGTATCGCGAGACGGAATTGCCGCGATTGTTACGCTCGACAACACGTTTTCGGTATACCGTTCGGTAACGCTCGGCTTCGAACCCGACGGCGGACGGCTGTTCTTTGCCGACGGAAAGTATTACGCCTGCTTCGAGCGAAAAGAGGGTGCGCTCACGTACGAGCTTGACGATAAGCTAAACCGCGTGCGCGTTCCCGAGTGGGACGGTTTGACCGTCGACCGCATGTCGGTTATCGACGGTTTGACCGCCGTCGGAGAAAGAGACGGCATGGCGGCGGTTGTGCCGCGCGGCGGGCGCGGTGCGACGCTCGACGCGCGAGAAGCGGTGTTTTACGGCGGGTTTTTGAACAGCGACGGTAAAACGTTCGTGCTCTCCGCCACGGGCGGCTCGTCGCTGTCAAAGCCGACGGCGGGGCGCGATGTCTACGTCGTAACCGTTCGTAATTCGTGATTTTGCTTGCCGTGCATTTGAATACAAAAGTGCGGCGGTAAAGACGCGATATGCCGATTAACGAATAATTTGCGATTTGGTATTGTTAAGAGTTTCTTCTATTATTTCGCATATGCGCGCAGTGCCGTCGATTTTGATTTTCCGCATTGCTTCTTTGTATTTTCCGCGCTCGGCATACAGTTCGCGCACGGCGGCGGAAAGGCGGTCGAGTTCGTGTTCGCGCAGTACGGCGATTGCGCCCTTTTGCTTGAAGTATTCGGCATTTTGGATTTGGTCGCCGCGCGACGCTTTTTCGAGCGGAACGCACAGCGCGGGTATGCCGAGCGCGATAAGCTCTGCAAGCGAGTTGGCTCCGCCGCGCGTTACGGCGACGTCGACGGACGAGTAAAGGCCGGGCATGTCGTTGCAGTACGGCATGCGTGTATAGCCTTGCCGCGCCGTTGCGCCCGATTTGTTCTTGCCCGTTATATGCACGACGTCGAACGCGTCCGAAAGCGCGGGCAGTGCGGCGCAAACCGCTTCGTTGAGCGCCGCCGCGCCCGACGAACCGCCCATAACGAGCAGCGTCGGCTTCTTGCCCGAGACAGAGGGCTTGCGTCCAGAGTACAGGCGTTTGTCGAGTGGCGTTCCGACATACTCGCCGTTTTTAAAACGAGCGGCACACGGCTCGAACGCGCACAGTATGCGTTCGGCGCGGCGTTTCGAAAGTTTTGTTACGATACCCGGCGTCATATCGCTTTCGTGCGCGAGTACGGGGATGCCCAGCCGTTTTGCGGCGAGCACGACGGGGAGAGCGGCGTAGCCGCCCTTTGAAAACACGAGGTCGGGTTTGATTTTTTCGAGCGTTTTTCGCGCGTCCGCAACGCATGAATGCAGTTTGAACGGAACCGCGAAATTTTTGAAAAACGCGTCGCGCCGAAGTTTTACCGCGTCGATTTTAAAGAACGGTATGCCGCGTTTTTCGCATATGTCTTCTTCCATGCCGTCCGCGCCGATATATACGCAGTCGTATTTGTTGCCGAGCGTGCCGATGACGGCAAGATTGGGCATTACGTGTCCCGCCGTGCCGCCGCCGGCGAATACTATTTTTTTCATGATACAATTTTCCTCGCGCGAAACATTTTATATTTAGTATGCCGAATAACAGTAATTTGTTGTCATGTAATTTCGGGCTTGACAAAACGCCGCCTTTATTGTAAAATGACTTGAACGATAGTTGCCCGCACTCGGAGGGGATATGGAAGAGCTGATAATGCGCGACGGCAAGCGCGTCGCCGTGCGCTACTGGGAGGATGTCAAATCGCCGCGCGCGGCGGTAGTGCTCGTGCACGGCATGTGCGAGTATATTTCGCGCTACGACGATTTCGCGAGATTTCTTAACGATAACGGATATTACGTGATTGGCATGGATAACCGTTCGTTCGGCGATACCGATGCCGACGCGTTAGGCTGCGGGTACGTCGGCATGTTCGAAGATACCGTGGACGATATTGCGGAAGAGGTCGCCGCAGCAAAAAAACGCTGGAACACAGACGTTTTCGTAATAGGGCACAGCTACGGCAGTCTTTTGACGCAGAGATTTATCGAGAAATATCATGCGGAAGTACGGGGCGCGATTCTTTGCGGCTCCACGTTGCAGAGCGGACTTACGCTTAAATTCGGCAGTTTCATCGCCAACCGCAGATATAAAAAACGCCGCGACGAGCCGGGTAAACTGTTCGCCAAACTTACATTCAAATCGTACGATAAACGCTTCAACGAAGGAACTAACGCATGGATTAACCGAGATAAAGCCGCCGTCGAAGAATACAACGCCGACCCGCGTTGCAATTTTACGGTGAGTAACGGTTTTTACAAGTCTATGTTCGACGGGCTGAAAATAACCAACAAAGAACGCGACCGCGTTCCCGCTACTTTCAGACTTATGATAGCGTCGGGCGACGCCGACGGCGTGGGCGGTTACGGCAAGCTCGTCAAAAAGCTGGTAAAAGCGTACGAAAAGAAATGCGGGCTTTCGCCGCGTCTCAAACTGTACGAGGACGGACGTCACGAAATTCTCAACGAACTCAACAAAGAGGTCGTGTACGAGGACTTTGTCGATTTTCTCGACGACTGCTTGGAACCGACGCGCGCCGATGTTTAACGTAGTGCTCGTTGAACCCGAGATACCGCAGAATACGGGTAATATTTCGCGTACGTGCGCTTGTACGGGCGCGGCGCTTCACATTGTAAAACCTATGGGGTTTGAAATAACGGATGCCAAGTTAAAGCGTGCGGGGCTTGACTATTGGGATAAACTGAATCTTACTTATTACGAAAATCTCGACGACTTTTTTTCAAGAAACGCGGGCGGACGTTTCTTTTGTTTGTCTAAAAAAGCCGATAAACGCTACACCGACGCGCAATACCGCGACGGTGATTTTCTGTTGTTCGGCAAAGAAACAAAAGGACTGCCCGAAAAATTGGTATTGGGTAATCCTTGCGCACTGCGAGTTCCCATGCGGGACGGTCTGCGCTCTTTGAATTTGAGCAACACCGTTGCTCTCGTGTTGTACGAAGCGCTCAGACAGACGGGCTTTGACGGTCTTGTCTGACAGATAGGATATATACTAATATAATAAAATATTTTTTACGAAAAAACGGTTGAGAAAAAACCGCCTTTATGTTATAATTGCTTTGCTACAAATGCTTTTTTGTTATTCTCGGGCAGAGGCATACGCGATTTATATCGGAGGAGAGACGCAAGTTATGTCTAATTCTTACAATGCCGGCGATATACGGGTTCTCGAAGGTTTGGACGCGGTACGGTTGCGTCCCGGAATGTATATAGGCACGACCGGAGTCAAAGGTCTGCATCATATTCTATGGGAAATCGTCGATAACTCCATCGACGAAGTTTCCAACGGATTCGCTACCGGCGTAACGGTTACGGTTCATGCCGACGGCAGCGCGTCGGTAGAAGACGACGGGCGCGGTATACCGGTCGATATTCACCCCAAACTCGGCGTGTCGGGCGTTGAAGTAGTATTCACTCAGCTTCATGCGGGCGGCAAATTCGACACCAGCAATTACGCGCATTCGGGCGGACTGCACGGCGTGGGCGCGTCGGTTACGAACGCGCTTTCGGAGTGGCTGAAAGTCGAAGTTTACAAGAACGGCACGACTTACCGCATGGAGTTCGAATCCAAGGAAATTAACGGCGAAGTCAAAGGCGGCATACCCAAGTATCAGCTTATAGATACGGGCGAAAAGACGGACAAGCACGGAAGCCGTATACGTTTTATGCCCGATAAGCGCATCTTCGAAACGACGGTATTCCAGTTCGAAATGATAGCGCGGCGGCTCAAAGACCTCGCTTTCCTCAATAAAGGCGTAAGAATCAAACTCGTCGACGAGCGCGTGGCGGTGGGCGACGGATACCGTTCGCTCGAATACTGCTATGAGGGCGGCATTATAGATTTCGTCAAATATATAAACGAGGCGAAAAACCTCGTATATTCGGAACCCATATTTTTAAAAGGTTCGCGCGACGGCATATCCATGGAACTCGCTTTCCAGCACACCGACGCGTATACCGAAAATCTTTTTTCGTACGTCAACAATATTCCGACCACCGAGGGCGGTACGCACGAGACGGGATTTAAGGCGGCGTACACCAAGGTCATGAACGATTTTGCACGCCGCGTCGGCATGCTCAAAGAAAAGGACGCAAATCTTTTGGGCGACGATTACCGCGAAGGACTTACCGCCGTGCTTTCCGTACAGATGACCAACGTTCAGTTCGAGGGTCAGACAAAGACAAAGCTCGGCAATCCCGCGGCGCGTATAGCGATAGAGGCGATTGTTTCACAGCTTCTTGCCGAATACTTCGCCGACCCCGCCAACGAGGCTGTCGGCGACCTCATACTCAAAAAGGGAATGCTCGCGGCAAAGGTGCGCGAGGCGGCGCGAAAGGAAAAGGAAATCACGCGCGCGAAGAACGCCATAGACAACTTCAATCTCGTCGGCAAGCTCACGCCGTGCACCGGCAAGAAGCCCGAGAACAACGAGCTTTTCATCGTCGAGGGAGACAGCGCGGGCGGCACGTGCAAACAGGCGCGCGCGCGCAGTTATCAGGCGATACTGCCGCTACGCGGCAAGCCGCTTAACGCGGAGAAAAAACGCATAGACCAAGTTCTTGCCAACGAGGAAATCCGCACGCTCATTTCGGCGCTCGGTTCGGGCATAGGCGAGGATTTCAATGTAGACAACCTCAACTATCACAAAGTTATTATACTTTCGGACGCGGACGTCGACGGATATCATATCCGCGCCATATTGCTTACATTCTTCTTCCGCTACATGAAAGACCTGATAACCGACGGACACGTGTATATAGGACTTCCGCCGCTTTACAAAATAGCCAAGGGCAATCAGGTGGAATACGCCTATGACGACGGTGCGCTCGCCGAGGCGAAAACGCGGTTCGGCAAGGGCGCGTCGGTACAGCGTTACAAAGGTCTCGGCGAAA
The DNA here is from genome assembly GCA_949948785.1 of uncultured Christensenella sp. Lineage (GTDB taxonomy): Bacteria > Bacillota > Clostridia > Christensenellales > Pumilibacteraceae > Anaerocaecibacter. Next base: position 12,370 of record CATLGX010000033.1, read on the forward strand.
TGAACGCCGACCAGCTGTGGGAAACGACTATGGACCCCGCGCGGCGCGCGCTTATGCAGGTTACGATAGAAGACGCCGCCGAAGCCGAAAAACTTGTTTCCGTGCTGATGGGCGACGCGGTAGAACTTCGGCGCGAGTATATAATCGAGCATGCCGACTTTAACAAGGTGGACACGTTTAAGCCGGTTTGACGGCACATTCGTCGCGGCGAACGTATCGGATTCTTTTACGGATATATCGAGTATTGCGCAGCAATACAATCGATTTGCGCATGCGCGTGTTCGATATGCGTTCTTGCAAATGCAAGACGTGCCGCATTGCGACGGCGTTATCGATGACATTATTTCAGGTGTATTATGGAACAGGAAAAACAACCTACCAAGCTAATATTGCAGACGATGGAAGACGTCATGCGCGACTCGATGATTCCGTACTCGGAATCGGTTATTCTCGACCGCGCTCTTCCGCGAGTGGAGGACGGCTTGAAGCCCGTTCAGCGGCGCATACTCTACACAATGCAACAGCTCGGAATTACTCCCGACAAACCGTATAAAAAGAGCGCGCGTATAGTAGGCGACTGCCTGGGCAAACTTCATCCGCACGGCGATACTTCCATATATCAAGCGATGGTGCGCATGGCGCAGCCGTTCAACATGGGCGCGATACTCGTAGACGGGCACGGCAACTTCGGCTCCGTGGACGGCGACGGCGCGGCGGCTATGCGTTATACCGAAGCTCGGCTTACGCCGCTCGCATTGGAGCTTTTGCGCGA
>CATLGX010000034.1 GCA_949948785.1 uncultured Christensenella sp.
ACAAAGCGGACGTTGGCAAGGAGGTCAATTCGTAGAAACCGCGGAAAAACGCGGGTCGCTGATGCCGGCCGATTGCGCGCTCGAACAAGGCAGAGACGTTTTCGCCGTTCCCGGCGATATAGATAAAATACGTTCCGTAGGCACCAACAAACTGATAAAACACGGCGCAATCGCCGTTACGTCCGCCGACGATATTTACGATTTTTACGGCATGGCGCACGGCGGCGTAAAAATCGGCGGCGGCGTTGCGGAACTTGATTTTTCGGAAACGCGCGTCATGCAAGCGCTTGCGGACGGCGACAAATCGTTCGACGCGCTTGTCGAGAACTGCGGCATGTCGGTTTCCGAATTAAATACCGCGCTGTCGTCGCTTCTCATAGAAGGACTTATAAGGCAAAAATCAAAAAATGTGTATTGCGTAACGCAAAAGGCATAAAGGAGAGCAGATAAATTGAACTTAGTCGTTATAGAAGGAATAGGTAAGTTGGAGACCGTTCAAAAATATCTCGGCAGCGGCTATAAAGTGTTTGCAACGGGCGGACACGTGCGCGATTTGCCCGAAAAACGCCTCGCCGTCAACGTCGATAACGATTTCGAGCCGACATATGTCATAATGAACGACAAGAAAGATACTGTTGCCGCGCTCAAAAAAGTTGCCGCCGCCGCAGAAAAAGTATTGCTCGCCACCGACCCCGACCGCGAAGGCGAGGCTATTTCATGGCATGTGGCTACGCTCTTGGATATTCCCGAGGACGCGCCCGTCAGAATAGAGTTTAACGAGATTAGCAAGTCGGCTGTGCAGAACGCGCTGTCCCACCCTCGCGCCATAGACAAGAATCTTGTCGACGCTCAACAGGCGCGCAGAGTGCTCGACAGACTGGTCGGATATAAGGTTTCGCCGGTGCTTTGCAAAAAAATACAGAATAACCTCAGCGCGGGACGCGTGCAATCGGTTACGCTGAGACTCGTGGTAGACAGAGAGCGTGAGATTCAGGCGTTCGTCGCAGAGGAGTATTGGAATTTCTTTTCCGTGCTCGCGGCGAAAAAAGGCACGGTAAAAGCGGCGCTCGTCGGTAAGTCGGGCGAAAAATTCAAACCGTCGAGCTTGGATGAGGTAGAAGCGATTAAACGCGACCTCGACGGCGCGCAGTACAAAGTTTCGGGCGTTAAAAAGACCGTAACTCACGCGCATCCGTACGCCCCGTTTATAACGTCCACAATGCAGCAAGACGCTCTTAATAAACTCGGCATGAGTCTCAAACAGACTTCGTCCGCCGCGCAAACGCTTTACGAGGGCGTAGAACTTTCGGGCGAGGGCAAGGTCGCTCTCATCACGTATATAAGAACGGATTCCACCCGCGTATCGGCGCAGGCTATTGCCGCGGCGCGAGAGTTTATAGGCGAAAAGTTCGGAAAAGACTATCTTCCCGAAAAGCCAAATTATTATGCGTCTAAAAAGAGCGCGCAGGACGCGCACGAAGCAATACGTCCGATTTCGCTCGACCGTACTCCTCAAAGCGTAAAGGCGCACCTGAATAAATTTCAGTATCAGCTTTACGACCTCATATACAAACGGTTTTTGGCGAGCCAAATGTCGGATGCTACGTATGATTCGGTTGCCGTCGATATTACGGCTAACGGATACGATTTTCATATCACGGGCAGAACGCCTAAATTCGACGGCTACACCAAAGTTTACGCCGCGTATGATAAAGACGGAGCTGAAAAAGCGGATAAAGACGGTGATATTCGTTTGCCTGAAATATCCGAAGGCGATATTCTCGATTTTGTGGAATACGATTGCGAGCAGAAGTTTACAAAGCCTCCCGCGCGCTATACCGAGGCGAGTCTCGTAAAGGCGATGGAAGAAAAGGGTATAGGCAGACCCGCTACGTATTCCCCGACGATAACTATTCTGTTTTCGAGAAAGTACGTCGAACGCGACGGACGCGCGATAAAGCCGACGGAACTTGGCATGAAAGTTACCGACATGCTGATAAAATACTTCCCCGATTTTATGAACGTCGGATTTACGGCGGTTATGGAGGATAAGCTCGACGGAATAGAGGACGGCGGAAAACGTTGGAAGGATATTGTATCGGACTTCTATACTCCGTTTGCCGACAGTCTCAAAGCGGCGCGTGCGGACGATTATTCGCTTAAAGAACCCGACGAACCGACAGATTACGTGTGTGAGAAGTGCGGAGCGAAAATGGTTATCAAGACCGGACGGTTCGGCAGATTTTTGGCTTGTCCCAACTATCCGAAGTGCAAGAATACCAAAAATCTCGACGAGAACGGCAATATCGCAGAGCCGACGCAACCCGAGGTGTCGGATGTGGTGTGCGAAAAGTGCGGAGCCTTGATGGTGGTTAAGACGGGACGTTACGGTAAGTTTTTGGCTTGTCCCAATTTTCCAAAATGTAAAAACATTGTCAATCTCGACGGCGAAAAGACGGACGACGCGCCGTTGCCTCCGTGCCCTAAGTGCGGTAAACCTTTAAAGAAAATAACTACGCGCCGCTCGACGTTTTACGGCTGCTCGGGATATCCAGATTGCGATTTTACGGCGTCGTCTCGTCCGACGGATGAAAAATGTCCGCAGTGCGGGTCGTTGCTTTTGGTAAAAACGGGCAAAAACAGCGGGTATTTAAAGTGCTCGAACAAAGAATGTTCATATAAGCGCGACGGCAAAGATGACAGATAATACGGTCGACGTAATAGGCGGAGGGCTCGCAGGTTGCGAGGCGGCGTTGTATTTATCCAAGCGCGGCGTAAACGTGCGGCTGTTCGAAGCGAAACCTCTGTGGTTTTCGCCTGCGCACAAAAATGCGGCGCTCGCCGAAATAGTGTGCTCCAATTCGCTTAAAAGTACTGCGGACACAACAGCGTCGGGCGCGCTTAAAAACGAGCTGGATATACTCGGGTGCGAGCTTTTGAGAATAGCGCGGGAATGTTCAGTTCCCGCAGGCAGTGCGCTTGCCGTTGACAGAGATATGTTTTCGGAACGCGTTACTGCGGCTGTTCGCGCTTCCGACAGAATAACGGTTATAAACGAAATCGTAGAAGATATAGAGCCGTCGCGCATAACAGTGTTGTGCGTCGGACCTGTGTGCCACGATAAAATCGCGCAGTCACTATCGAAACTGACAGGGAGCGACGCGCTTTCGTTTTTCGACGCCGCCGCGCCGATAATCACAGCGGATTGCATAGATATGAGCAATGCTTTTTTCGGCGCACGGTACGGCAAAGGCGGCGACGATTATCTTAATTGTCCTATGAACAAGGACGAATATCTCGCATTTTACGACGCGCTCGTCAATGCGGAGCGCGCCGTGGACGAAGTCGGCGGAGTTTTCGAGGGGTGTATGCCCGTAGAGGTCATGGCGGCGCGCGGCGTTGACGCGTTGCGTTACGGACCTCTTCGACCCGTTGGTTTTCGGGATACCGGCAAGCCGTATGCGGTGTTGCAACTGCGTCGTGAAAATACGGCGTCTACGCTGTATAATATGGTTGGATTCCAAACCAATCTGAAATTCGGTGAACAGAAGCGCGTTTTTTCCATGATTCCCGCGCTCAAAAATTTAAATATAGTTCGATACGGCGTAATGCACAGAAACACGTTTATAGACGCACCCAAGGCGTTAAACGCCGATTTAAGTTTGAAGAAGAGCGAAAACGTGTTTATCGGCGGACAGCTTTCGGGCGTGGAAGGGTATGTCGAAAGCATTGCGACGGGGCTTCTCTCCGCGATAAACGCGGAAAGACGCTTGAAAAACGCGGCGGGCGTTACGCCTCCGCATGAAACAGTGCTCGGCGCGCTCGTGGCGTACATAACGACGCCGAATACCGACTTCCAGCCGATGAATGCCAATTTCGGCATACTTCCGCCGTTAACAGACGTTAAAAAATCGGAGCGCAAGCATGCGTATTATTTGCGAAGCGGCAACGCTATGCGCTCATTTGCGGAAAACGTTTTACAATAACGGTGCAACTAACCGTTTAAAATGATTGTCAATGTCGATTTAGTGTGATATAATTTAATGTGCAAAGGAGTAGATTATGAAACTCGAAGGGACAACCATTATAGGCGTAAGAAAAGACGGTCAAACCGTTATTGCGGGCGACGGACAAGTAACTCAAAACCAACAGGTAATAATGAAGGGCAATGCCCGTAAAGTGCGGCGCGTTTACAACAACAGCGTTGTTTTGGGTTTTGCGGGTTCCGTAGCCGACGCTTTTACGCTCAGCGAGCGGTTTGAGGAAATGCTCAACAAGTATTCGGGCAATCTTATGCGTTCGGCGGTGGAACTCGCCATGCTGTGGCGCGGCGACCGCAATCTTCGTCAACTCGAAGCGCTGATGATAGTCGCCGACAAAAAGGACATGTTTATCGTGTCGGGCAGCGGCGACGTCATAGAACCCGAGCACGGCGTTTGCGCGATAGGTTCTGGCGGAAATTACGCATTGGCGGCAGGCCGCGCACTAATTGAAAACACTGATATGAGCGCAGAGCAAGTGGCGCGCGAGGCAATGCGCATAGCTTCCGACATCTGCATATTCACAAATTCCAATATAGTTGTGGAGGTAGCATAATGGAGCTTACCCCGAGACAGATAGTTGCCGAGCTTGACAGATATATTATAGGGCAGAATGCCGCAAAGCGCGCGGTTGCCATTGCGCTGAGAAACCGTTACCGCAGAAGCAAACTTCCCGACGCGGTGCGCGAAGAAATCACGCCCAAAAACATCATAATGAAAGGTCCGACCGGCGTAGGTAAAACCGAGATAGCGCGGCGGCTCGCAAAAATAGTGCGCGCGCCGTTTATCAAAGTGGAAGCGACAAAATATACCGAAGTCGGTTATGTGGGACGCGACGTCGAGTCAATGATACGCGACCTTGCGGAAACGGCGGTACACCTTGTAAAAGAAGAGCAGATGGCGGTTGTCGAGAGCAACGCCAGAGCTTTTGCCGAACAAAAAATTATCGACGCCGTAGTCAAAGCGCGCAAAAAGTCAAAGATGGATATTGCAGAGTCCGTGCTTCGCGCGCAAGTAACCGATGAGCTGAAAGACGGCAAGCTCGACAAACTCATTATAGAAATCGAGGTCGCCGAGCGTGCCCCTCAGCTTGAAGCAATGCCCGGTATGAGCATTGACCTCAATCTCGGTGATATGCTCGGCGGATTGTTGCCGCAACGTAAAAAGCGCCGCCGCGTATCGGTAGAGGAAGCTCTGTCCATATATATGGAAGAAGAGAGCGAACGCTTGCTCGATATGGACGCAATCAAGGCGGAAGGCATCCGCCGCGCGCAAGAAGACGGTATAATCTTTATAGACGAAATAGACAAGATAGCGCAGCGCAAAGGCGCGGGCGGCGGCGTCGACGTTTCGCGCGAAGGCGTTCAGCGCGACATTTTGCCCATAGTGGAGGGCTGTACCGTAATGACAAAGTACGGCGCGATAAAGACCGATTATATTTTGTTTATTGCGTCGGGAGCTTTCCAGATTTCCAACGTAACCGACCTGATACCGGAGCTTCAAGGCAGATTCCCCATACGCGTCGACTTGCAGTCGCTCAGTTTCGACGATTTCGTGCGCATATTCACCGAGCCGGAAAACGCGGTAACAAGACAATATGCGGCAATGCTCTCGGTGGAAAATATCACGCTGTCGTTTACGCCCGACGCGATAGAGGAAATGAGCCGTATCGCCGTTATAGAAAACGAGACGGGCGAGGACATCGGCGCGCGCAGGCTTCATACCGTTATGGAAAGCCTTTTGGAAGATATCAGCTTTAACGCCGACGGCAATAATCCGCCCGTAGATGTTACAGTCGACAAAGCGTACGTTCTGGAACACCTTGCAAAAGAAATATCTGAGCACGACCTCAAAAAGTATATATTGTAAGTAATGCGAGTACCGCCGCGCCCGCGGTCAATGCCGCGTCGAAATAATCTCAACGTTGGCGGTATTTGTGCGCAATAATAAATCACCATACCAGGTCAATATACGACGGTAAAAATATGATAAACGTACCCAAAGGCACAAAGGACATGCTTCCCGCAGACAGCTGTAAATGGCAGGCTGTGGAAGCCGCCGCGCATAAGACGGCAAGGCTGTATAACGCCAAACAGATACGCACTCCCGTTTTCGAGAGCGCCGATTTGTTCTTGCGTTCCGTCGGAGAAAGCTCCGACATAGTAAATGAGGAAATGTACGTGTTCGAGGATAAAGGCGGGCGCAAAATGGCGTTGCGTCCCGAAGGCACTGCGGGCGTCGTGCGTTCGTTTATCGAAAACAATCTCGGTGAAACTTTGCCTGTAAAGACGTATTATATCGAATCCGTTTACAGATACGAGCAGCCGCAAGCCGGCAGATATCGCGAACATTTCCAGTTCGGTTCGGAGTATTTCGGTAGCGACAAGCCCGAATTCGACGTGGAACTTATTAGCATGGCGTATGATTTTTTGCGTGAGATAGGTTTTGAAAATCTTACGCTTAAAATAAATTCGATAGGCTGTCCGACATGCCGTGCGGAATATAACAAGGCGCTTCGTGCGTTTTTGCGCGACAATATAAACGCGCTGTGCGGCGACTGCCGTCGGCGTGCGGAAGTGAATCCGCTTCGCGCGCTCGATTGCAAAGTGCCCGCTTGCCGCAAGATATACGAAAAAGCGCCCAATATCTCGGACTATCTTTGCGAAGAGTGTAAAGCGCACCATGCGGCGGTAATCGACGGATTGACGCGCGTCGGTATAAAACACGAGGTTGACTGTAAGCTCGTGCGCGGACTCGATTATTATACGCGTACGGTTTTCGAAATCAACGACGGCGGTCCTGCGCTTGTCGGCGGAGGAAGATACGACGGGCTTTGCGAAGGACTCGGCGGAAAGCCGATGCCTTGTGTGGGATTCGGCTGCGGTATCGAGCGGCTTCTCGCGGCGGCTGATGCTCGCGGAATAAATTTCGAATCGCATAAACCCGTAGTTTTTGTTGCTGCGCAGTGTGAAAGAGCGTGCGGCGAGTGTTCGCGTATTGTGCGCGTTTTGAGAAACGCCGGCGTATCCGCGGAGTGCGATTTGATGGGCAAAAGTTTGAAAGCGCAGTTCAAGTACGCCGACAGGCAAGGCTTTAAATACGTGATAACACTCGGCGAAAGCGAGCTTGACAGCGGCGTTTACTGCATTAAGCGCATGGCTGACGGAAAAACACAGGAAATACATGCAGACAGCATTTGCGTCGACATGGGGAGGATATTATGGCAAGAATAGGCGACAGAACATGTTATTGCACGGAAGTGAGCGACGCAGACGTCGGTAAGCGCATAACCGTCAAAGGTTGGGCGGCAAAACGACGCGACTTCGGCGGACTTATATTTATCGATTTGCGCGACAGAACGGGGATTTTGCAAATTGTTTTCGACGCGTCTGCTACCGATGATTTTGCGCTTGCCGAAAGCGTCAGAAGCGAATACGTGCTCGCCGTAACGGGCAAGCTCAGAAAGCGCGACGACGACATGATAAATCCCAAGCTCAAAACAGGTATGGTGGAAGTGCTCGCCGAAAGTTTGGAAGTTCTTTCCGACGCGGACACGCCGCCTTTTGCGATAGACGATTCGGGCGTAAACGAAATGACGCGTCTGAAATATCGTTATCTCGACCTTCGCACAGAGCGCATGACGAACATCACGCGTTTGAAGAGCGAGATGATGCACGTTACGCGCGACTATTTGCACCGCAACGGATTTTGGGAGATAGAAACTCCGTATCTCGGCAAATCGACGCCGGAGGGCGCGCGCGACTATCTTGTGCCGTCGCGCATAAAGAACGGCGCGTTCTATGCCTTGCCGCAATCTCCGCAGCTGTATAAACAGCTTCTCATGGTCGGCGGTATGGACAAATACTATCAAATAGCGCGTTGTTTCCGCGACGAGGATTTGAGAGCCAACCGTCAGCCCGAGTTTACGCAGATTGATATGGAAATGTCGTTCATGACGCAACAGCAGGTCATGGATATGTCGTACGGCTTGGTGCGCGAGTTGTTCAAAAAGTGCGGAGGTGTGAGTCTGCCCAAAAAAATCAGGCAACTTCCGTACGACGAAGCTATGTCGCGGTTCGGTTCGGATAAGCCCGATACTCGGTTCGGCTTGGAGCTAATCGATATATCGGATTTGGCGAAAGGCTGCGGTTTTCAGGTGTTCGCGCGCGCCGTCGCCGCAGAAGGCGGTAGCGTCCGCATGATAAATGCCAAAGGTTTTGTAGACGAGGATAATCAGATTTTGTCCCGCCGCGATATTGACGCGCTCGGCGAGTTCGTAAAGACGTATAAAGCGAAAGGCCTCGCGTGGATTTCGGTGCGTAAAAACGGCGAATTGCTCTCGTCCATCACGAAATTCATGTCGGAAGATACAGTAAACGCGATTTTGCGTCGCGCCGATGCAAAGCCCGGCGATATTTTGCTGTTCTGCGCCGATAAAAACGACGTCGTGTTTAAGACGCTCGGCGCGTTGCGCTTGCACCTTGCGGAAATAGGTAATCTTATAGATAAGAGTAAGTTCGACGGTTTGTGGGTTGTCGATTTTCCCATGTTCGAATGGAGCGACGAGGAAAAACGCTGGGTTGCGGAACATCACCCGTTCACAATGCCGCACGAGGCGGATATCGAGTATTTGGAGAGCGACCCCGCGCGCGTACGCGCCGCGGCGTACGACCTCGTTATAAACGGAGAAGAGTCGGGCGGCGGGTCGTTGCGTATTTACGACCGTAAATTGCAACAACGCATTTTCAATATTCTCGGTTTTACGGACGAGCAGATAGAAGAGCGTTTAGGCTTTTTCGTAAATGCGTTCAAGTACGGAGCGCCTCCGCACGGCGGGCTTGCTTTCGGGTTGGACCGCCTTGTCATGATGCTCGCCGGAACGGACAATATTAAGGACGTAATCACTTTCCCCAAAATACAGAACGCTTCGGATATGATGACCCAAGCGCCGACGCCCGTCGACAAAAAGCAGACCGAAGAATTGGGGCTTAGAATTGTCCAAAAGATTTGACAGAACGGCCGCGCTTGTCGGCGAGAGCGGCGTGCGCAAACTCGCAAAAGCGCATGTGCTCGTCGTCGGTATCGGCGGAGTAGGCGGAGCCGCGGCGGAAGTGCTTTTGCGGAGCGGCGTAGGCAATTTGACGGCAGTCGACGGCGACGCTTTTGAGAATAGCAATCTCAACCGTCAGCTTTTTTGCACGGAGCGCACTCTCGGCACGAATAAAGCGCGCGCGGTACAGCTTCGCGCCGCCGAGATTGCGAGCGATGCGCGGGTAACCGCGACGGAAGAGTTTTTTTGCGCGGAAAACGCCGACGAAATTCTCGGACGCGGCTTTGATTACTGCATAGACGCTATCGACGACGCGGCGGCAAAAGCCGAGCTTATCGTACGGTGCAAGGCGGCGGAAATCCCCGTCGTGTCGGCAATGGGCGCAGGCAACAGACTTGACAGCGATTTTGAAATAACCGATTTGTTCAAAACGGCAAACGACCCGTTCGCACGCGTCATGCGGCAAACGCTTAAAGGCAGAATAAAAAGTCTCGACGTTGTGTGCGCCAAAACACCGCCGTTTTTGAAAAGCGGCGTGCCCGCGTCGATAGCCGCACCGCCGATTGTCATGGGCGCGATGCTCGCGGGATTCGTCGTCAGACGGATATTGGAACTATGACGGACGTTTGTACAGTTAAAAAAATCAAGGGTAAGCTGATTTACGTCGAGCTTACCCGCGGCGATAAGTGCGACGGCTGTAAAATTTGCGCATTTAACAAGCGTGCAAAAATGGTCGTACCCGCAGTGAGCGAAATACCCGTGCGCGTCGGAGAACGCGTTGTTGCCGAAATGCCGACGGTTTCCGTCGGAGCAGGTTCGCTCTTGATATACGCCGTACCGCTTCTCATGACCGTAATCGGCGCGCTTATAGGTCTTGTCGGCGGATTGTGGTTGCAAGTCGGTTTGGGCGCCGCAGGTCTTGTCATCGGCATTTTGTGCGCGTGGCTTATCGACAGGCTGTACCGCCGCCGCGAGGGCGTACTGCCGAAAATAATAGCGTTATGCGAAAATAGCGACGACGGCGAAAATACAGGTGCGAAAAACATGGAAGAGCGCCACTACCAAAATCAAGAAGAACAACGAGGAGAATAAACATGGAACTCGACATCATCGAAAAAACCGACCCGGAAGTAGCCGCGGGAATGCGGCGGGAGCTTGAACGTCAACGCTCGAAGATAGAGCTTATCGCAAGCGAAAACTTTGTATCCGACGCGGTGCTTGCCGTCGCAGGCTCGCACTTGACCAATAAGTACGCCGAAGGTTATCCCGGCAAGCGTTACTACGGCGGTTGCGAGTATGTCGACGAGGTGGAAACTCTCGCCATAGAGCGCGCGAAAAAGTTGTTCGGCGCGGAGCATGCCAACGTTCAGCCGCATTGCGGCGCAAACGCCAATCATGCGGTGTTTTATGCGACGCTCGAACCAAACGATACCTATCTCGGAATGAATCTCGCGCACGGCGGGCATTTGACGCACGGTTCCAAAGTCAACTATTCGGGAAGATATTACAATGTCGTTCCGTACGGCGTCGACGAAAAGACCGAAACGATAGATTACGGCGAGGTTGAACGGCTTGCGAAAGAACACAAGCCAAAACTCATACTCGCGGGCGCGTCCGCGTATCCTCGCAAGATAGATTTTAAAGCGTTCCGACAAATCGCGGACGAAGTCGGCGCGGTGTTCATGGTGGATATGGCGCATATTGCGGGTCTTGTCGCGGCAGGCTTGCATGAAAACCCCGTCGAGTATGCCGATATAGTAACAACTACGACGCATAAAACGTTGAGAGGTCCGCGCGGCGGATTGATATTGTGCAGAGAGCAGTACGCAAAGGCTATTGACAAAGCCGTATTCCCGGGCACGCAGGGCGGACCGCTCGAACATATTATCGCGGCAAAAGCCGTCGCTTTCGGCGAAGCTCTGACGGACGAGTTCAAATTGTATCAAAAACAAATAGTAAAGAATGCCGCGGCGCTCGCGGAAGCTCTTACTCTGCGCGGAGTGAAACTCGTATCCGGCGGAACTGACAACCATCTCATGCTTGTCAAACTCGAAAGCATGACCGGTAAAGAACTCGAAGCGTTGCTCGACGAATGCAATATCACCGTCAATAAAAACGCCGTGCCGTTCGACCCGTTGCCCCCCTCAAAAACGAGCGGAATACGCATAGGTACGCCTGCCGTTACGTCGCGAGGAATGAAAGAGGCGGAAATGAAGATTATCGGCGATTGTATTGCCGACGTTATTCAAAAAGGCGCGGCTGCAAAAACTTCGGTAATCGAACGGGTTATGGCGCTTACCCGGAAATTTCCGCTTTACGGAGATGTAAAGTAATAACTCAGATAAACGCAAAGAGGTAGCCGATGAAATTATCAAAGCGGGCGACGTACGGACTCAGACTGTGTTTTATGCTCGCGCTCGCGCGCGCGCCGTTGTCGGCGGCACAGCTTGTGCGGCGTACCGATATAAGCATAAAGTATTGCGAACAGCTCATGTCCATGCTTAAAAGCGGCGGCATAGCGGTAGCATACCGCGGTAAGACCGGGGGCTACGAGCTTGCCCGTGCTCCCGAGAAAATTACGGTCGGCGAAATTCTGACTGCGACGGACGACGGTTTTGTCGCACCGGATTGCATAAGCGGAAATTGCGACGATATGTATTGTCCGAACCGCAATGTCCTCGGCAGACTTAAAAGCGGAATAGATAAAGTTCTCGGCGGCATAACTCTTGCCGATATGGTAAACGATTACAGAATCGGATGCGGAGAAGCAAAATGAAAGAACGCGTTATTTATCTCGATTATGCCGCCACGACCCCCGTCGACGGCGAAGTGATAGCCGCGGCGTTGCCGTATTACGGTTCTACGTTTTTCAATCCCGCGTCGTCGCATACATTGGGACAGGTTGCGGCAAGCGCAGTCGAGTTTTCGCGGCGCGCGTGCGAAAAGGCGCTCAATGCCGAACGCGGCACGGTGTTTTTTACGTCGAGCGGTACGGAAGCCGTAAACCAAGCGATTAAGTGCGTCGATATTCCGAGCAACGGCAAAATAGTCGTGTCGGCAATCGAGCATGAATCGGTTAAGGCGTGCGTCGAGCGCCTCAAAGCGCGCGGGCACGAAACAGCAACCGTCATGCCGACGGCTGACGGAATAATTACGCCCGAAGCGGTAGCCGAAGCGGCGGCGGGCGGTGCCGCGCTCGTTTGCGTAATGACAGTAAATAATATAGTCGGAACGATACAGCCGATAAAGGAAATAGCGGAGGTTGCTCATGCTCACGGTGCGTTGATGTTTACCGACGCTGTGCAAGCGGTAAACGCGACGGAACTTGACGTAAAGCAAAGCGGCGTCGACATGTTATGCGCGTCGGGTCATAAGTTTTATTCGTTAAAGGGCTGCGGATTGCTGTACGTGAGAGAGGGCGTAAAAATACGTCCGCTTATCGACGGAGGCAATCAAGAAAGCGGGCTTCGCGCAGGCACGGTGGACGTTCCCGCCGTTATAGCGATTGCGGAAGCGATAAGACGCGCGCAAAACGGCGTTTCGGAATATAACGCTCACGCGAAAGAGGTGAGAGGCGCGTTTTTGTCAGCGCTCAACTGCGGCGAGCCTATTAAAGTCGGCGCGCACGTTGACGATATATTATTGGTGGCGTTTGACGGCATAGACGGCGGACGTCTTGCCGTCGCGCTGTCGGTTGCGGGCGTGTGTTGTTCGGTAGGTTCTGCGTGTTCGGCGGGTTCGGCAACTCCGCCCGACGCGCTTGTCGCGATGAAACATCCTTTTGCCGGACAAAGCGTGCGTTTCTCGTTCGGCAAACACACTACTGTCGAGCAGGCGGCTCACGCGGCGAAAACAGTAAACGAAGTCGTAGAAAAATTGCGCTTGGCGGGGAAGTAAACGATGTTCGAACAAAAAACACTTCTCGAAAACGAAACGGCTCAACCGCTTGCGGCTCGGCTTCGTCCGCGCAACTTGGAAGAGTT
>CATLGX010000035.1 GCA_949948785.1 uncultured Christensenella sp.
TTCGCTGGTCGTGGAACTTCGACGATTCTATATTGGAGCCTGATATACTGCCCGGACGGTTTCCAAATCTTTTGGTCAACGGCGCGACGGGTATAGCCGTAGGACTTGCCACCAATATTCCGCCGCACAACCTGATGGAGTCGATAGACGGCGTTATCGCGTATATCGACAATCCGCGCATTTCGCTCAAAGATATGATGAAAGTCATAAAAGGTCCCGACTTTCCGACGGGCGGAGTCATCATACCCACAGAGCTTGCGCATGCGTACGAGACGGGCAAAGGCAAAGTTCAGATACGCGCGAAATTGCATATCGAAAACGACGGCGACAAAAAGATTATAGTAATCGACGAAATACCTTTCGGCGTCAATAAGTCTCAGCTTTTGGAAAGCATTATCAAAGTGCGCGAGGACAAAAAAGGCGTGCTGTCGGGCATAACGGACGTCGTGGACGAGTCCGACCGTACGGGTACGCGCGCCGTTATCAAAGTCAAGCGCGACGTAAACCCCAAGGAGATAATCAACGCGCTTTTCAAGTATACCAATCTTTCGACCAATTTTTCGTTCAACATGGTCGCAATCGCCGACGGAAAGCCGCAGCTCATGGGGCTTCTCGACATCATAGCGTATTACGTAAACTACCAGCGCGAAGTCGTGCTGAGGCGCAGTAAGTACGAGCTTGACGCGGCGAGAAAGCGCGAACATATTCTCGAAGGGCTTGTCATTGCCGTCCGCAACATCGACGAGGTTATAAAAATAATCAAGGCAAGCCCCAATACTACGGCGGCGAAAGAAGCGCTTCGCAAGCGTTTCGAACTGTCCGAGATTCAGGCGCAGGCGGTTCTCGATATGCGGCTTGCGCGGCTTACGCACCTCGAAATATTCAAGCTCGAAAAAGAGCTTGCCGATGTGCGTAGCGAAATAGCGCGGTTGGAGGCGATTGTCGCGTCCAAGCGACTGCAAATGGAACTTGTCAAGACGGAACTTCTCGGCATACGAAAACAGTATCGCGAAAACAGAAAGTCCGCTATCGTAGACAGCGCCGACAAATACGTCGTGCCCAGCGACGACGAAAAGCCGACGTTCGAGTATGTAGTGGTGTCCAACGCCTGCCGTCAGCTCAAAAAGATGCTCGTCAAAAACTTTACCATGGCTACTAAGGACTTTACGGACAATTCGACGCTCAACGAGATTTGCCCGTGCATAGTCAAGGCGAAGTCGGCGGACAGAATAATGTGCTTTACCAACCTCGGCAACTGTTATAAACTTGACGTCGAGAGCATACCCGACGGCAAGTGGCGCGAAAAGGGCGGACTTCTCAAAACGGTTGCCGCCGACGCGCTCGACGGCGAGTATCCCGTTTATATGCGCACGATAGAAGAGAAACTGCCCAAGGGCAATCTGCTGTTCTATACGCGTACGGGCATGATTAAAAAGAGCGCGTGGAGCGAGTACGGCGTAGTAAAATCGGCGTTTGCCGCTACAAAGCTGAAAGACGGCGACGAGGTAATAGCCATCGAGGAAGAGCGCGAGGGCAATTCGCTTATGTTCGTAACACGCGACGGAATGTGCCTCAACGCCGATATGTCCGACGTTCCCAATCAGGGCAGAATCGCCGCGGGCGTTAAGGGTATCGCTCTCGCGGACGGCGACGAATGCGTCATGATTGCGCAGGTGAACGGCGACGGCGAGGTCGCGCTCGTAACCGACAAGGGCTTCGCAAAGCGCGTGCTCGTTTCGCAGATAGACGTTATGGCGCGCTATCGTAAGGGCATAAAGATTATCGATTTTGCCGGTAAATCCAAGTACGACAACGGAAAGAGCGTGATTTATGCGGGATGCGTAACGATGCCGTTCAAAGTCGTTATCAACGTCGACGACGACTATCTCACGGCGTTCTCCACCGAGAATTTCAGTATAGAAAACCGCACTCACATAGGAAAGCCGCTGTTAAAGGGCAAGCACGTCATATCCGCCGGCTATGCGTATAACGACAAACTGAGCAATTGACGGGTAAAGGTCGGTTAAATTACAGATAATAGGCTTCGTAGCGCGCGCTTCGGAGCCTGTTTTCGTTCGGAAGCGCAAAACTCGGGCGAAGCGGGCAAAGAGGGTAATTCGCTTGACGATATCCGTATTGTATGGTAGTATATATGTTGCGGCACGCTTGCCTTTGTTTTTGCATGCTTTTCGAGCGCAAACGGCGTGTCATCGGTGAAAAAAACAAATGAGTTCCAAAATGTCCAAGCGGACGAAAAAGTTGATAATCAATATCGGCGTGCTTGTGGTTTTGACAGGCATAACTTTTCTGATACTGTTTTTGAGCTACCGCGAACTCGATTTCGGCGAGATTTGGGACACGTTTAAGAGGAGTAAAGCGTGGAGCATCGCCGCGGCGTTCGGCTGCATGCTGCTGTTTATAGTTTTCGAAGCGCTGTCTATCATGTTTATCACGCGTCGGCTCGGGCATAAAACCAAGGTCCGCTCCGCTTTGGCGTATTCCGCCTCCGACACATATTATTCGGCTATCACCCCGTCGGCGTCCGGCGGTCAGCCCGCGTCCATGTACTATATGGTGCGCGACGGCATGAGCGGCGGCGTTGCCGGATTTTCGTTGGTGTTCAACCTTTTGGCGTACACCGCGGCGGCGATAATCATGGGCGTTTTCGCTTTTGCGGTGCGTCCGGGGCTGTTCTCTCTTGTCGACGGTTGGGCGGCGCAGACGCTTATTATCGTCGGATTCGTAATTCAAGTGGTGGTGCTCGGGTTCTTTTTGATGTGCATAATGTGGAGCAAAGCCATATTGAAGCTGGGTAACGGCACGATAACGTTGCTCAAAAAAATGCACATTATAAAGCATGCCGACAAGTGGCGCGAAAAATGGAAAGGCGGCGTCGACAAGTACAGCGCGAGCCGTCATATAATCCGTCAGCATCCGACGCTGTTCGTATGGGCGTTGCTGTTGAATCTCGCGCAACGCGTGGCGCAAAATCTGATACCGTGTTTCGTGTGTTACGCGATGAGCGACGCGGCGGGCTTTTTGGATTTGTTCGTCATGCAGACGTTTGGGCTTCTCGGATACAACATGATACCGCTTCCCGGCGGCGTGGGCGCGTATGAGTTTGTTTATCTCAACACCTATTGCGTTTATTATTCCGATTCGTTTATAATTACGGTGATGATGATTTCGCGGCTTATATCTTATTACGCGTGCATTGTAGTAAGCGGGCTGTATACGTTCATTTATCATACAGTCGGACTGCGCAATAAATCCGCAGCCGTTGCGCCCGAACTTGAAAGATGGCAGTATTCCATGTATTCCGAGGGCGAGGAGTGGTGTTCGAGCGACCTTCCCGTAATGAACTACACGGAGGGCGAGTGCGAATCGGACGACGTTCCGCTCGTAGCCGATGTCCAAGCAGTGCACGGCGGTTCGGTAAGCGCGGCTGACGCGGACGGCTTGACCGCCGCCGACGGCGAAACCGCGTCGGAGACAACAAACGAAAAAAACGAAACAGGCGACGGACTCAATATCGACGGCGCAGTCGGCGACGGCGGCGCAAAAGGAGAGCAAAGTGAAGTGCGAGAGTAAGCGAATTGTCGGATTTTGGCACTACGGCGTTATACTGACGTACTTGGCGACCGCGCTCGGCGTAACGAGTATAATTTTCTCCGCGCTCGGCATGACCGACGCGGCGGTCTTGTGCCTGTTGCATTCGGGACTGTGCGATGCGTTCGACGGATTGGTCGCGCGCACGCGCAGAAACAGGTCTGAGCGAGACAAAGCGTTCGGCATACAGATAGATTCGTTGAGCGACCTTATAGCGTTCGGCGTCGCGCCCGTCATGATAGGCGTGTCCATTGGAATGGACGAGTGGTATTATATAATACTGTTCGTAGCGTATGCCCTGTGCGCTTTGATTAGGCTCGCGTATTACAACGTTACCGAAGAAGAACGTTCGCTCGACCCCGAGGCGGGCAACAGACAGTACTTCGACGGTCTGCCCGTAACGCAGATTTCGCTCGTTCTTCCCGTCGTATATTTTGTCGCGACCATGTTTACGGGGTATAACGAGATAATACCGCACATGATAATGCTCGCGCTGTATGCGGTGTACATGGTGCTAATGGTCGTGCGCATCAAACTTCCCAAGCCGCACGTCAAGGGGCTTGTGATAATGATTGTTCTGTTCCTTTGCGCAATTGCGGCTATGATAGCCGTGCGCTGGGTAGTGTTCGACATCAAGCTGGCGGCGATGTGATGAGAGAAAAACGCGAAAAACCCGTTACGCCCGGGTCGTTGCGGTTTTTGTACGGAACAAAGTTCGGTTCGCTTGTTCTGCGGCTTATTTCGCGGCGGTGGTTGAGCAAGCTCGCGGGCAAATATATGTCGAGCCGACTTTCCAAACGTAAAATCAAGAAATATATCGAAAAGCACGGCATAGATATGTCGTGCTTTATCGAAGAAGATTATAAGTGCTTTAACGACTTTTTCACGCGGCGCATAAAACCCGAACTGCGCCCGTTCGATACCGATTCCGACGCGTTTGTAAGTCCGTGCGACGGCTCCGTCAGCGCATATAAAATAGAAGACGGATTGAAGTTCAATGCCAAAGGCTTTGACTACGACGTGCAAACGCTGGTCGGCGACGCGGAGTTGGCCGCGATGTACGACGGCGGACTTTGCATTGTTTTCCGTCTCGCGGTTACGGATTATCACAGATACTTTTTTATAGACGACGGCACGGCGAGCGGCAACAAATTCATAAAAGGCAGGCTACACACCGTTCAGCCCGCCGCGCTCGAAAAACGGCGAGTGTTTACGGAAAACTGCCGTGAAGTAACGGTGCTCGATACCGCGCGCTTCGGTAAAATCACGCAGGTGGAAATCGGCGCAATGATGGTAGGACGGATTTCCAACAACATTAAAGAGGGCGCGTTTGCGTTCGGCGAAGAAAAAGGCAAGTTCGATTTCGGCGGTTCAACCGTAATACTGCTCGTTCAAAAAGACAGGGTCGAACTCGACGCGGAGTTTTTCGATAATACAGCGGACGACTGCGAGACGGTAGTCAAGTGCGGCGAAAGAATCGGAACATTGATTGGCAATGAGTAATCGCCGTTGCACGTAAAACTTACGCCGAACAAACTTAAAATACGAATTGAGAATTACGAACCAAATACACTTGACAGTGTGCGTTTTGCGTGATATAATGTCCCCATTATAGTTGCGAGTCGAAGAAGTCTTGCTTTACGCAAGGCTTTTTGTGTTTAAAAAGTTATTTCGGAGGCACAAGAATGAAAAAGAGATTCCTATTCGTAATTTTTGCGGTCGTCATAGCCGCGATTGCGGCGGCGGCTTTGGGGTGCGGCGACGATGACGTCGTATCCAAAACGTACACGGTGTCTGTCGAGTTCGATTCGACGCGCGGCGCCGTGTCCGTCGAAAGCCCCTCGGGCAAAGCGAAATCGAAGTTCGTTAAAGGCGACACGGCAGTTATAAAGCCCGTGCCGTCGGACGATTATGCGCTCGTTTATTTTTCCGTAGACGGCGTAAAAGCCGAGACGACGAACGGCGAATACCGCTTGACCGTTACAAAAAATCATGAGATAGAAGCGGTGTTCGGCATAAGCGAAATGACGCAGGAAATTCTCGACGCGTCCAAAACGAGCGTCGAGATTACGGGCAGCTACGAACATTCGGAGAACGGCGGAGCGCCGTCTACAAATCTATTAAAAACGGTTTTCGGCGACGGCGAGATATACATAGAAGAACGCGATTCCGCGGGCGCACTGCTGTTTGCCGATGTGTACGTGAACAGAGAGGGCAAACTCGCTCAGGTTTCGCACACGATTGACAATACGATAGACTACTCCGTATCGGAAGAAAGTTTTGCGGACTATTACAATCCGTTCATGCTCCTTGCTCCCGCCGACTTCGAAACGACGGAAAAAGCCGATGTATTAAAAATCACCGACTCCGATAAAGCCAAAGCGGCGGCAATGGCGGTTACGGGCTGGAACGAAAAAATCGGGCTGTTCGAGGTCAAGGTCGACGGCGGCAAGATTACGGAGATACACATCGAGACGGCGGAAGGCGCGACGGTCGACGGCATTGCTTACCGCTCGGACTATAAATTCACGCTTTCGGGACACGGCGCGACGGAGGTGGACCCCGAGTTCACTCGTCCGTACGAGCACGGCGACGAGCACGAGACCCTTCGTGCCGCGCTTACCGAAATGGCGCTTTCCAAAAACTACACCGTATCGGTCATAGACGTTTTGGCGGGCGACGACGATGTAGTGTTCGATATTTACGTAACAGAAACGGCTATTTACGACGACTGCCCGGGCTATTATAACGGTTGGGTGCTCAGCGAGGGAGTAGTGCGGCCTTTCAAACGTTTCCACGGTCAAGACCCCGAGATTACCGTTTACGACCCGCTTAACAACGTGTCGAGCATCGCGGCGATTCGCGCCGCGTTTATAGGCTATGCGCCCGAACTTTTCGCGCTTACGGAATCGGACGACGACGGCAAGGTTTATACTTTGCGCTGCAACGACCTCGCGGGTAAAATCTTCCCCGAGTTCGGCGACGGCATAGACAGAATGCAATACTATTCATTTGCCGTCAACGGACAAATCATTCTCGACGAAAGCGATAAGCTCATGGGCGTTCGGTTCGATTACTATATGTACGGATATTACGGCTCGATAACTTTGATGTATTCGGACGTTAATTCGACCGTTCTTCCCGCCGAACTCGATTTTTCCGATGTCGTAGTATCGTCGGTGTTCGACGCGTATTTAGGTACGTATACGGACGGCGAACACACCGTCGTCATTACCGTCGAAGACGGCATCACTATCGACGGCGTTATAGCCGAGGTTAAAAACTACGACAGCCAAACGGCAACGTTTACCGTCAACCTCGACGGCGTGGAGCTTTACGTCGGTAAGAAAAGCACGGTTCAGCTTCTCGTATTCAACGAGAATTATACGATTTGCTACGAGCTGTTCCTTCAAAACGTCGAGCCTGTCGTGATTGCCGAAAATTATCGCGGAATTTGGTCCGGTATATTCTATGACGAAACGACGAAAGAAGCGACGGATGTCGCTTACGACCAAGCTGCGGACAGACTGACATTCAAAATCGACGGCGGCAACTGTTCGCTCGAAATGATTGACTCGGATACCGTCGTTCTCGTCGGCTACGGCGAACAAGAATATACGCTTACGCGCGGCGAGCCGACAAACGGCGAGGGTTGCGCGATTGTTCCCGTCAAGTTCACGGGCGCGTACGAGATTACTCTCGCTGTAAACGGCGAAAAAGTCAATTATGTTCTCGACATATATAAAGACGTTATAGAGTTTTCGGTTACCGAGCCGTTGCGGTCGGAAGTGTCGATAGCTTCCGAAACGGTCATGCTCGACGGCGTGGAACTTCAAGTACTGTCGTACAGCGAAAAAGAAGGGCTTGTATGCTACAATGACGACAATCGTGTAACGTATAATTTCTTCATCCTCAAAAGCAATGCCGAAATAGACGTTATTACGTATGATGGCGCCAACAGACTGTACGACTTTTACATTTTCGACTCGCGCGTCGAGTTTGTAGAAGTTCCCGAATTGTTCGTAGGTACTTTCACGGGCTTTGACAGCGGTACCGTTACCGATTATACCATGATTGCCACTCCGTACGGCGTTAAGATTGTCCGTGCCTCAAACGGCGAATCGGTAACGACGGACGCAGTAGTCAAAAAGGTAGAAACGGTCAGCTCGTGGGGCGTAGAACTTTGTCAAATGACAATAGAAGTCGGCGGCGTCGAATATACCGTTACCGAAACCTCCGAGGCGGGTCGTATCGAGTTTGCCAACGAAGCCGATAGATTCAGCGTATATCTCGAAAAGCAGACGGGCGGCGACGAGCCGAGCGGCGATATTCCCGAGAAGTTCTACGGAGACTTTATGTCGAGCGACGGCAACGCTTTGGTGTGTATAGACGAAACGGGCGTAACGTACGTCATGCTCGACGGCGTTGAAAAAGACGTTGTGTTTATCGAATACGACGCAACCGAATCTTATATTTCGATTACTCTCGACGGCGAAACGTTTACCGTGAGCGATGTGTCGTATTCCGACCCCGTGAACAAAATAATGATAGCCAACGATGACTATTCGGTTATGGTTATGCTCGAAAGACACGCAGAGTAACAGACGGAATAAAACAACAAAAACGGGAGCAGTTGCTCCCGTTTTTTAAAATACGAAAAGCGGAACAGCATGTGCGCGTTGCGGCGTGAATTGACAATTTTCGCGCTTTGTGATATACTCGGCGCATGGCGAAATATATACTTGCATTAGACCAGGGCACGACAAGTTCTCGTGCCATTGTGTTCGACGAGCGCGGCACTGTCAAGTCCAAGGCGCAAGCCGAGTTCGGACAGATATATCCGCGCGAGGGCTGGGTAGAGCACGACCCGCTCGATATATATTCGTCGCAGGTCGGTACCGCGGCGGAAGCGCTTGCGCGGGGCGGATTCGACAGGCGCGACATTGCGGCTATCGGCATTACCAATCAGCGCGAGACAACAATCGTGTGGGACAGGCGAACGGGCAAGCCCGTATATAACGCAATAGTGTGGCAATGCCGTCGCACCGCCGCCGATTGCGACGCGCTTAAACGCGACGGGTTTTCCGAAACAGTCTACGAAAAAACAGGACTGCCGATAGACGCGTATTTTTCGGCGACCAAGCTGCGATGGATACTCGACAACGTGGACGGCGCGCGGGCGGCGGCATTGCGCGGAGATTTATTGTTCGGCACGGTCGATACGTATCTAATATGGAAACTTACGGGCGGCGCAGTGCATGCGACCGATTATACCAACGCATCGCGCACGATGCTGTTCAATATACATACGCTCGATTGGGACGGCGAACTGCTTGAAAAATTCGCAGTGCCGCGGGCGATGCTTCCGGAAGTAAAGCCTTCTTGCGGGCTGTTCGGCTATACGGACGAGGCGGAATTCGGCGCGCGCGTTCCCATTACGGGAGTGGCGGGCGACCAACAGTCGGCGCTTTTCGGACAGCGGTGCTTTGATAAAGGCACGAGCAAAAACACGTTCGGCACGGGCTGTTTTCTTTTGATGAATACGGGCAATGAGGCAAAAAAAAGCACGCGCGGACTTATAACAACGCTCGCCGCGTCAGCGTCGGACAAGCCCGACTATGCATTGGAGGGCAGTGTTTTTGTCGGCGGCGCGGTAGTGCAGTGGCTGCGCGACAGTATGCGTATTATCCGCACCGCAGAAGAGAGCGAGAGTTATGCGAGAGCTGTGGACGATACGCTTGGAGTGTATATCGTTCCCGCGTTTGTAGGGCTTGGCGCGCCGCACTGGGATTCTTACGCGCGCGGTACGGTAACGGGGCTTACGCGAGGCACTACGCGCGAGCATTTCGTGCGCGCCGCTCTCGAAAGCATAGATTACCGCGTGCTCGAAGTTTTGCGCGCTATGGAAGAGGATTGCGGCGTGCGCGTCAAAAAGCTCGCGGTGGACGGCGGCGCGTCGGCTAACGGATTCTTGATGCAATTTATGGCGGATATAGCGGATGTTATCGTCGAGCGTCCCGAAATAGTCGAAACGACGGCGCTCGGCGCGTGTTTCCTCGCGGGACTTGCATTGGACGTGTTCGATATAAAAGAACTTCGCCGCGGCGAGCGCGGCGGCACCGTGTTTTATCCGTCGATGAGCGAAGGCAAGCGCGAAAGCCTTATCAACGGCTGGAAGGACGCCGTAAGGCGCACGTCGTTTAAATAGTTTTTCAAAAGAATTATAAGGATTTAAGTAAAAACACCAGTCGGACTTTTCCGCTTGTATTTTAAAGTTGCTATCACACAATAGTTTTTTCTTGCTACGTCTTTTTAAAAAATCGATATGCGTTTTTGACATTTCACAATATACTTATCTTGTTTGCATTATTATAGTTATTACTCCTACAATAGTTTTTTCTTGCTACTTCTTTTCAAAAATCGAAATACGCTTTTTGACATTTCACAATACACTTTTCTTGTTTGTATTTTAAAGTTATTCCCCCCACAATAGTTTTTTCTTGCTACTTCTTTTTTTCAAAAAAGAAGTAGGGCTTGACGGATGTTCGCGAGTTTGATATAATGGTTTAAATGACGGAAAAAAACGGGAAAAACAGCGCCGACCGCGAGCAAGCGTTAAAGCGGCTCATAACAGTAGTCTGTTACGTCGTCGCGGCTGTCGCCGCCTGCGGCGCGGTCGGATGCGTCGTGGCGTACGCGCTGACTAAGTTTGACGTGCTGTTTATCCCCATTGCACTTTGCGGCGTTGCGGCGATGATTGCTTTCACTTTCGCGCGGGTCAAGAGGTAGAACATGAAAACATACGACATCGTGTTCTACGTCAATCTCGGGCTTGTAATATTAACGCTCGCAAACGCCGCCGCCGTATGCGTGCTGTGCAAAAAAACGGCGTTCGGCATCCAAACGGGACTTACGTCGGTGTTCATCGCGGGCTTTGCCGTTGCGGCATATATAATTCAGCTCGTAATGTACTCGCTCGGAAACGGCTATGCCGAGTATGCGGTGTACGCCGCGCTGTTTTTGCTGTGCTGTGGCTTAATCGCGACGTGCATATATTGTTTTTTGCTCTCCAAGCGTTCGGACGGCAATCTGTGCATCGCGTCGGGAGTCTTGATGTTTGTTCCGCCCGTCGGGACATGCTTGCTTGCCGCGCTTTCCGCAAGGCTTCGCCGCGACTCGCGCGCGCAGAATATGCTGTTCAACGGCTATGCGTACACGTTTGCGGCGGTAGGCGCGTTTACTGCGCGGTACGGCGGCGGATTTATAGATTCGGCGGAGGGCGTCAGCTTTGACGAGCTTAAAGAACGCGACGCGTTTAAGTACGTCAAAACATTGAAGAAGAAAGCCAAAGACGCCGACGGCGTGTATAAATACGCAGAAGCGCTTGCGCATTATTTCCCGCAGGACACGGGGCTTGCCGCAAGAGCCATGACAAAAGCCGCCAAGAGCGGACATGCCGCGGCGACGTTTAATCTCGGGTATTGGCACGAAATAGGATATTACTTTAAAAAAGACTTGAAAAAAGCGAACGAGCTTTATGCGCGTGCAGAAGAATTGGGCGATTCGGACGCACAGCTTCGGCGCGGCGTCGTTGCGGTCGAGCGCGGCAACGCGCAGGAGGGCGCGCAGATTTTCAAGACTCTCGCCGACGGCGGAAACGATTGCGCGCTGTTCGATTATGCATTATGTGCGGAGCGCGGGGTCGGCGTAGAAAAGGACACGGTAAAAGCCGCCGAGCTGTACGCCGACTGTGCGCGCCGCGGGCTTTTTGCCGCGCAGCAGCGGCTGTTCGCGCTCGCCGGAAAGAGCGTCGGAACGGTGGAGTACGATGACGTATTTCGGAAAATCGCGTCGTTCCAGTTTTTCGAGGGCGAGTTCTCTCTTGCGCTCGAAGGAATGATAGCGGTAAAGGAAAAGCGCGCCGCCAACGCCGCCGACGCGTTTCTCGCTTCCATAAAGTACCGCGGCAAGTGGGAGGGCGTGGCGCGCCTTTTCGTCGGCACGCTGTATATCGACAGCGGCGAGACCGAATACGACAGAAAGAACGGCGCGGCGTATATAAAAACAGCTATACCGCTTACGCCGCTCGCACGCGATATTTATTTGATTGTGCCGGTATCGCTTCGCGGCAAGAAAGACGGAAAGAACAAAACGGGAAAAACGGCTTCGGCGGGCGACAAAGCGTCCGACCCAAAGCTCCGACCGTTGAAGAACGAGACGAATACGGGCGCCGAAAAATCATCTTAAAAAATTTTTAAAAACCGTCTTAAAATATTTGACAAACACAATTGCTCGGTATATAATGAATGTACTTTGAACGTAATGCTGTTGTGCTAAGCGTTCGAAGTCTGAAATTGCTCATCATTTTCCCCCTTATCATATGCGAGACGGTCGACAGTTTGTCGGCCGTTTTGCGTTGCGGCGGTTTTAGTCCGCGTCGCAAAAAACAAAAAACGACGTTGTGTAAACAACGTCGTTTTTTGCGTCGATACGAAATTATGCGAACGACCAGTATCCGAGGTATGCCATCATGAGCGACACGACTGCGAGAAGTATCGTCATGGTTATGCCTGCGGCAATCGATTGTTGATACATCAGTATGGTGGCGCCGAGCGCAAGTCCGCCGGCGAGCGACGCGGTTATATACGACGCTACAGTCATGCCGTGGAACAGGAAGTACGGGGTCATGCTTACGGCGGCGAAGAGCGCGAGCCAGAACACCCACGTCCAGCCGCGAACGTTCTTACCGCTCTCGGTGTATACGTTTTGGTTGAGCGTGAAGAACAGCGCAAGCCCCATGTGCAAGTAGATAACGGGGAAGATCGCAATCACTACCCAGTCGGGCACGAGAAGCGGCGCTTTTTCGATGTTGTTTACGCCGCCGAATATGCCCGAGCAGTACGCGACAAGCAAGCCCAGCCCGATGGTCGTCAGCACGCACACCCAAAACAGCGTCATGCTCGACAGTCTTTTTTCATCTTTTACAATAACGGTGTTTTCCATAGTGCCGTTAGTATGTCCGCCGCCGCCGATAGTTATACGCGGAATAAACGGAAATTGTGGATTAAAAGTCTTGACTGTCGGGCGGCGGCGGATTATAATATAAACCATAATACGAGAGGTCGGAAAAATGCAACACATAGATTTATGCAGGATAGACGAAAGTTACGTCGGCAAAACGGTTACCGTATGCGGGTGGGTGCGCACGTCGCGCGACAGCAAGAACGTCGCTTTCGTCGAGCTTAACGACGGAAGCGCGCTCGAACATACGCAGATAGTGTTCGATAAAGCCG